>JAVHWH010000218.1:0-4914 GCA_032159915.1 Mycobacterium sp. | reverse complement strand
GCACCGGTCAACCGTGACCGCGAACTGGGCTGGCTGCACCTCGAACTGTTCTCCGTACTGCGGTCCAAGGACAAGCTGAAGTACTTGGCCGGTTCCGAGTCGGGCATGGCTGTGTGGATCAACGACGCCACTCCGGAGCAGATCGCCGAGCGTTTACGGGCGGCGCTGTAGGGCGCGTCAGCGCGGGTCGTCACCGGTTCGCGTCATAATCACCTGCGATGCACAGGTTCCATTCAGGAACCTCTCAGGAGCAACGCGCATGGTGGTGTCATGACCGAGAACGACCCCAACGCTCCCGCAAACAGCGGTGCCCCGGCCGGCCCTTCATCGGGTGAGCAACCCGCCTGGTCCGCCGCTCCTGGCGCGCAGCCAGGACACAGCGAGCCGAGCACGCCGCCTCGGGGTATCCCACTCGGCGCGGGCGAGGCCTACGGCACGCCGAACCCTTGGTCGGCGCAGGCCCAGCAGCCGAGCGCTCCGTACGCCCAGCCGGTCCAGCCAGGTGTGCACGGCAGCCAGTACGGCCCGTCCGTGTACCCAGCTGCTCCGCAGCAGGAGAAATCCGCTCGGGCGGGTTCCGGCAAGCTCGTCGCCGGGGTGGCGGTGCTCGCCCTGCTCGTCGGCGGTGGCGCCGGTGCTCTCGGTGGCTATGTCGCGGGTGGCGACGGCAGTTCCGCGTTGTCGTCGGCCAACGCGCTCAACGCGCCGAAGCCCGCTCAACAGACAGGGAACGCCCCTGCGGGTTCTGTCGAGGCAGTGGCCAACAAACTGCTCCCGAGCGTGGTCGAGTTGCAGGTCCAGGGTGGCAACAGCGCGGGCGAGGGTTCCGGTTTCATACTCAGCCAGGATGGCTACATCCTGACCAACAACCACGTCGTCGAGGTGGCCGCGAACGGCGGCCAGATCCAGGCGCTCTTCCAAGACGGCAGGAAGGCGGCCGCGAAGGTCGTCGGGCGCGACCCGACAACGGACATCGCGGTGGTCAAGGTCGACGGCATGACCGGTCTGACGCCGGTCGAGCTCGGCCGGTCCGATGACCTGCGTGTCGGCCAGGGTGTCGTCGCCGTCGGCTCGCCTTTCGAGCTCGCCGGCACAGTGACGTCGGGCATCGTCAGTTCGCTGCACCGCCCGGTCCGGGCCGGTGGCAGCAACGGTGACCAAACGACGGTGATGGACGCCGTACAGACCGACGCCGCGATCAACCCGGGTAACTCCGGCGGCGCGCTGGTCAACATGAGCGGACAGTTGGTCGGCGTTAACTCGGCGATCGCCACCCTCGGCGGTGACTCGCCGGACGCGCAGAGCGGTTCGATCGGGCTCGGCTTCGCGATTCCGGTCGACCAGGCCAAGCGGATCGCCGACGAGCTGATCAGTTCCGGCACCGCGTCGCACGCCTCGTTGGGTGTGCAGGTCACCAACGACAAGGAGACCCCGGGCGCCAAAGTCGTCGAGGTCGTCCCCAACGGCGCGGCCGCGTCAGCTGGCCTGCCCGGCGGAGTCGTCGTCACCAGGGTCGACGACCGGGCGGTCAACAGCGCCGACGCGTTGGTTGCCGCCGTCCGATCGAAGGCGCCCGGTGACAAGGTGATGCTGACGGTCAAGGATCCGTCCGGCGAGATCAAGAAGATCCAGGTCACCTTGGGCAAGGCCCAACAGTGATCAGAGCCGCTGCACCGTCGTCAGACGCCAGATATACGGTTGCAGCCATGGAACAGGGCGTGGACTTGATCGGCAGGGCACTGGTCGTCGTTGTCGACGATCACGGCGACGAGGACCACAGCGGTCCGTTGGTCACCGAACTGCTCACCGAAGCCGGTTTCGTGGTCGACGGTGTGGTCGCCGTCGCCGCCGACGAGGTGGAGATCCGCAACGCGCTCAACACCGCGGTGATCGGGGGAGTGGACCTGGTCGTCTCGGTAGGCGGCACCGGGGTGACCCCCCGCGACGTCACTCCGGAGGCGACGCTGGACCTCCTTGATCGCGGCGTACTCGGGATCGCCGAAGCGATCCGCGCGTCGGGCCTGTCCGCGGGAATCACCGAGGCGGCTCTGTCGCGCGGTTTGGCGGGCATCTCCGGTAGCACGCTGGTGGTCAACCTCGCCGGTTCGCGGTACGCGGTGCGCGACGGCATGGCCACCCTGAATCCGCTGGCGTCCCAGATCATCGGGCAGCTGTCCAGCCTCGACATCTGAGGTCGAGCATGAGCAGACCGGCCGGTGCTGACCGCGACGAGTCACCGCAGACGTCGGCAGATGAGCGTGATCCGGACGCGAGCCGCGACGTCGACGCTCACGAGCAGTGGCTGCGGGATAACGCGCCGCCGCACCACCTGTAAGCGGCCGTCGGGATCTACCGGTCTTCTATGGTGGCGCTCTCCGGAGCGTTGGCGGAGTGGTGGCCCGATGAGCCGCCCCCGGATTCTTCGAGCAGATCCCGGATCTGGGTGAGCAGGCTGAGTTCGGTGTCTTCGGCCTGCTTGACCCCGCCACGCTTGCGCAGCGTGTTGTAGGGCAGCACGACCAGGAAATAGACCACCGCCGCGATGATGATGAAGTTGATGGCGGCAGAGATCGCGACGTTGAAGTCGATGAATTTGCCTCCGCCGATGCTGACCTTCAGGATCCCTACGCTCGATTGCCCACCGGCACCGATCCGGTCGATCAGCGGTTGGATGACGCTTTCGGTGAATTTGGTGACCAGCCCGGTGAACGCGGTACCAATCACCACCGCTACGGAGAGGTCGATGATGTTGCCGCGCGCGAGAAACTCCTTGAAGCCCTTCAACATCGGGATGCCCTTTCCGCAGCGGGTAAGCGATAAAGCAATGTGGAGCCCGAGAAAAAGCTAGCCCAGTCAGGCTGACGGTGCGACAGTTTGGGCGTTTATCAGGCCAGATCGTCAGTGCAGGGTGAGGGTGACCGTGGCGACCAGTGCCGCGCCGGCGACCGCGGTGGCCGACGCGGCCGGTAGTGCGACCAGCACCACCCGGTCATTGGATGCGCTTTGAGATTTCGGTTTCTCCGACACCGAGACCACGATCGCGTCGGTGGCCACCACGTGCGGAGTGGCCTGGGTGCTGGTTTCCGCCGCTGCCACGACGTCGACGACGTCGCCCGCTCGCACCAGGTCGATCAGCGCGCTGTCGGCCGGATGCACCGGCACGATGCGGGCGTCGGGTCCCGCTGCGGATTCGGCGAGGCGGCGGCCGAGCAGTCGCACGTCGGTGAGCACTTCGCCGCGTCGCGCCGGGCCGGCCAGCGTCGAACCGACGACCGAGCGCAGGTCGGATTGCGATCCGTCGGGAATCGTTGGCGCTGAACGTGTTTCGAGCCGAACGTCGTCGGCGGTCAATGCGGTGCCCGGGCGCAGATCGCGCGAGGCCACCACCACCTTGGCTCGGCCGTCACCGGGATCTGGCCGCAACGCAGCAACACCGGCGAGCACCACCAGCGCGCCCGCGGCGACGCGGCGCGCCAGCACCGTTCGCGACCAGTCGGGGCGCAGCCACTGCGAAAGACGGGTCGGCAGCGACGGATTCAGCGATGTGCGAGGATCGCCCACCCGCTAACCGTAGGCGCTGCGGGGCAATGCGCTCGACAGGTGAAGCGGCGCTTGTGGATAACCGGCTAGCTGGACGTGGTGGCCGGCGACTTCGTCGACTTCGTCGGCGAAGACGACGACTTCGACGACGAGTCAGACGAGGACTTGTCGCTCGACGAGCTCGACTTCTCGGCAGAGCTGGATTTGTCGCTGGAGCCGGAACTGTCGCTGGAACCCGAGCCCTCGGAACTCGACGACGAAGTCGACGCGCTGCTGCTTGAACTCTTGGCCGCTTCGCGACTGTCGTTGCGGTAGAAGCCGCTGCCCTTGAACACCACGCCGACATTGCCGAACAGCTTGCGCAACCGGCCCGAGCACTTCTCGCACGTGGTCAGCGCATCATCGCTGAAGGCCTGAGCGATATCGAAGCGGTTGTCGCACTCGGTACACGCGTAGCTATAGGTCGGCACTGAAACCCCCAATGGTCTAAACGCTTAGCACTCTACAGTCTCAAGTGCTAGAACCGCTATGTGGCGCCTGTCATTCCCGCCCGGCAGGCAACGAAAACCCGGACGTCAACGCCGCCGTGTCAGCGGTACGCCGAGAGAAGTGGATAGCGCCATGGATGACGCCCCGACACTCGCGCAGTTTCCTGCGCATGCCTACGACAAGTTGCGCTACGCAGACACTGATCGGCAAGGGCACGTCAACAACTCGGTCTTTTCGACGGCGCTGGAAACCGGTCGTGTCGAACTTCTTCACGCGCCCGACACGGGCGTCGTCGAAGCGGATAAATCCTTCGTCATAGCCCGTCTCGAGCTCGACTTCCGCGGCGAGTTGACCTGGCCCGGCGAGGTCGCGATCGGGACGAAGGTCAAGTCAGTCGGCCGCACCTCGATCACCCTGGCTCAGGGTCTGTTTCAACACGACCGGTGTGTAGCCCTCGCGACCACGGTCATCGTGCAGGTCGACGAGCGTACCCACCGCGCGACTCCGCTCAGCGAGGCCGCCGCTGCACGCCTCCGAAATCTGCAGTCGGAAGGCCAAGCGGACCGGTGACCGCTCAGGGGCACCTAGTGCCGCCCCACCGAGGCCGGTAACAGTTTCTCAGAACATCGCGTAGTATCGGGACGTCGATATTCTAAGTGTTCGTGTTCAACACACGCTCGCGCAGAAACTTGGTGCGGGCGTCTCTTTCTCCTTGCAGAGCAAGCCAGAAGCAGCCGTCTGATCATTCGGCCACCGGTTCCGCATGGTGCGGACCGGTATCTCTGACAAAGGAGAAACAAATGGCACAGGGAACTGTGAAGTGGTTCAACGCCGAAAAGGGCTTTGGTTTCATCGCGCCTGAAGAGGGTCCGGACGTCTTCGTCC
>JAVHWH010000165.1:0-4345 GCA_032159915.1 Mycobacterium sp. | reverse complement strand
GCGACCGACCAGCAGTTTTGGCGGCCGCAGTTCGAGCAGGCCGGCCAACTCGGCGTCCGGCAGTCGCGCGGACAGTGGCTGCGGCACGGCGCCGAGTTTCCAGCACGCCACCGCGACCTGGATCCACTCGATCGAGTTCGGCAGCACCATGGTCACGTAGTCACCGATGCCCACGCCGCGCTCGGCGTAGGCACGGGCGAGTCGGTTGGTCGAGCGATCGAGTTCGGCGCGGGTCAGCGTTCGCCCGTCGCACGTAACGGCCGGCTCGTCGGGCGCGAGCGCAGCCAGCGCGGATATCTGGGCACCGATCGGTGGGACCGGTGCGGTCACGAGTAGGCGCCCTGCCGCTCGAAGATCCGGCGGGGGTTGTCGACGAGCATGGTGTGCAGTTGCTCGTCGGTGACCCCACGCTGTTTGAGCGCGGGAATGACGTCGTTGTGGATATGCAGGTAGTGCCAGTTGGGCACCATCTGCGGCACCAGTTCTTCGGGCAGCGCGTCGAAGTAACAATTGGCATCGTGGGACAGCACCATCTTGTCGGCGTGCCCGCGCTCGCACATCTGCGCGACGATGTCGACCCGGTCCTCGAAAGGCGAAATCAGGTCGAGGCCGAAACGGTCCATTCCCAGGTAGGAGCCGGGAGCGATCAGCTCTTCGAGGTAGCCGATGTCGGTGCTGTCGCCGGAGTGACCGATGATCACCCGGCTCAGATCGACGCCCTCTTCCTCGAAGATCTTCTGCTGCTCGAGCCCGCGCCGCAGCCCGGCGTGCGTATGCGTCGAGATCGGAACCCCGGTCCGCTTGTGCGCCTGAGCGACCGCGCGCAGCACTCGCTCGACGCCCGGTGTTACCCCGGGTTCGTCGGTGGCGCACTTGAGGATTCCCGCCTTGACGCCGGTGTCGGCGATGCCATGTTCGATGTCGCGGACGAACATGTCGGACATGATTTCCGGGCCGCCCAGCAGGCCGCCGGGGCCCTCGTAGTGGAACCGGAACGGTATGTCGTTGTAGGTGTACAGACCGGTCGCGACGACGATGTTCAGGTCGGTGGCCGCCGCGACCCGGGCAATGCGCGGGATGTAGCGGCCCAGCCCGATCACGGTGAGGTCGACGATGGTGTCGACGCCGCGCGACTTGAGCTCGTTGAGCCGATCGATGGCATCGGCCACCCGTTTGTCTTCGTCGCCCCAGGCTTCCGGGTAGTTCATCGCGATCTCGGTGGTCATGATGAACACGTGTTCGTGCATCAGCGTGACGCCGATGTCAGCGGTATTGATCGGTCCCTGAGCGGTATTCAGTTGCGACACAAGTTGATGCTAAGCCTCGCGGCTGAGCTCGATCACCGAAACAGTAATCGCGGGTGATCCATCGGGATACGCGGGTGTGGCTAAGCGGCGTCCTGGGCGGTGGCACGCCTCGTGCACGCGTCCTGGCAGGCATGGTTGATCCCGGGCAGCACCTGATGTGTGACGTCGGTGCCGGTCCGGATCGTCACCGCCGCAGCGATACCGCCGGCCGCGGACAGGCCCGCCGCGATCATCATCGCGACAACGAAGCTATGCCCCAGGGGTTGCCCCGCGCCGACGCGCATCCCGGCGACGACAGGCAGCACCGCTATGGCGAGCAGACCGGCGAGTCGCGCAATGGCATTGTTGACCCCCGATGCAGTTCCCGCATAGTTGTCGGGCACGGCGGCAAGGACTGCCGCGGTAAGCGGGGCGACCGTGACCGCCAGCCCGACGCCGAAGACAACTACGGCCGGTACCACCGCGTCGAGATACGTGGCCCCAGGAACGATCCGGGCCATCAATGCCAAACCCGCCGCCGCGACGAGTGGGCCGACAGCCATCGGCAGTCGCGGGCCCGTGCGCTCCGCGAGGGCGCCGGTCAACGGGGAGCCGATCAGCATGATGACGGTCATGGGCAGTGTTGCAAGACCGGCAGCCAGCGCCGAGTAGTGCAGGCTTTGTTGCAGCTGCAATGTCAGCAGAAACAGCGCACCGCCCACCGCGGCATACACGGCGAGAGTGGTGAGGTTCGCGCCGGTGAACTGGCGGGAGCGGAACAGTGCCAGCGGCAGCAGCGGTGCACTCACCCGTTTCTCGATGAGCAGGAAAGCCACCAGCGCCGCGGCGCCCAGCGCAGCCGCGGTGACGGTGACTGATTGCCAGCCCCGAGACGGTGCCTCGATCAGCGCGTAGGTCGTTCCCGCGAGGCCGACCATGATCGCCGCGGCGCCCAGGATGTCTGGGCGACCCTCGGCTGTGGTGTCACGGGATTCCGGGACGTGGCGGGCTGCCATCCACATCGCCGCCGCGGCCAACGGGATGTTCAACAGGAACACCCATCGCCACGATGCGGCGTCGACGAGCCAACCGCCGACGAAGGGGCCGAGCGCCGTAGTCACCCCCGACATACCTGCCCAGATCCCCACCGCGCGGCCCCGGTCTTTTTCGATGATTCCGGCGTCGATCAGCGCGAGGCTGCCGGGCACCAACGCTGCGGCACCGACGCCCTGCACCATCCGCGCTCCGATCAGCCAGCCGACAGTCGGTGCAACGCCACACGCCAGTGAGGCTGCGCTGAACAAGACCAGCCCGCTGACGAAGACACGGCGGCGACCGTAGCGGTCGCCGGCCGCGCCGCCGGAAAGCAGCAAGGCGCTCAGCGTCAGGAGGTAGCCGTCGAGTATCCACTGCTGGCCGGTCAGCCCGGCACCGAAGTCCCGGCCGATCGTGGGTAGCGCAACGTTGACCACGGTGCCGTCGAGCAGTGCGATCCCCGAGCCGAGAACCGCGGCCCCGATCAGCCAACGTCCGCCAGGTGACGTCAACGGCACGCGGCGTGGGGCAATCGTTGGCTGTTCCGGTTGTTGCACGGTTCACCTACCTCGCGTCACGCGCGAGTTTGGTAGGCCTTCCAACGATCGGGGTCGTCTTCGAGCGCAGCGCGGTCCCAGTCGGCATGGATGGCCGCCGCTTCGTAGGTGTCTTGCAGGAATGCGAGGAGCACTTGGTCGGGGTTCGTTGCCTGCCGCACCGCTTCATAAGGCAACAAGTATTCACCCAGATCGGTGTCGTAGTGGGCCGCCGCTGGATTGACCGGGTGATCGGCGAAACCGCTGGGTTCGGGATAGGCGTAGGCGTAGAACGCACCCTCGTCACCGCCGCCCGGGAAAAATCCGCAGCTGCTCAGTTCTCGCGAGTAGCCCTCGACCATCACCCAGTCTCCGACATTGGGTGCACCGCCCGAGTGTCGAGGCGCACTGCGCCCGGAGAACCTCGTGCATGCGAGATCCATTGCGCCCCAGAAGAAGTGAACCGGACTCGCCTTACCCACAAACCGGGACCTGAACAGGCCGAGTACGCGATTGGCCTGAAGTAGCTGGCGCCAGAACAGGTTCGCGGCATCATGGTCGTACGTCGCATGCTCATCGTCCTCGGCAAATGGCAGGGCCGGGTCGACCTCGTTGGGGTGTGACTGGATGCGCGTCGGGAATCCCAATTCGTCGAGTGCCTGCATGGTCTGCGAGTAGAACTCGGCCACCGATTTCGATTCCAGCGCCACGGTACGGCTGGCGCCGGTGCTGCTCCGAATCACCAATTGGTGCTCTATGAAGTCGAACTCGACGTCAAAGGCGTCGTACCCATGAGGGATCGACAAGGTCGTGAGCCCACGGGAGGTGACGTACAACGTGACCTGCCACCAGTGATTGACCAGGGGCAAATGCGCGAGTCGGATCTTGCCGACGATCTGAGTCCACATGTGCAGTGTGTCTCGCGTGGCTGTCCAGTCCTCGACGCGCAGGCTGGGCCAGGCGTTGGAAAGTTGCGCCATCGGTCGGCACCCCTCGGTTCGTTGTCGCTCAGGGCAGTCGTCAGTTAACTACTTACTCGTGGTGTGGGCGAGACGTTGCGTCTTTCCCGCATGTCGTGCCCCATGGGCCCCGCCTTGTGACGCCACCGCCATATCGGGCGCACGCCCAGATCCATCGGCGCAAAGTCTTGCCAAGTGATGTAGCTCACAGTAAAGTGACCGGTGGTCATCCGACGGCGAGGGGGCGTGATGCCGACAGTGACGTGGGCCCGCGTCGACGCGGCGCGGCGCGCGGCGGTGATCGAGGCCGCCGAGGCGGAGTTCGGCGCGCACGGGTTTTCCGGCGGCAGTCTGAACGTCATCGCCCGGCGTGCCGGTGTGGCCAAAGGCAGTCTGTTCCAGTACTTCGCCGACAAACGCGACCTGTTCTCGTTCATCACCGACGTGGCCAGCCAACGCGTGCGGGCGTATATGGAGGAGCGCATCCGCGACCTCGATCCCAGCCGGCCGTTCTTCGAGTTTTTGACCG
>JAVHWH010000156.1:0-12797 GCA_032159915.1 Mycobacterium sp. | reverse complement strand
CCCGGATGGTGCAGCGCAACCTGTTTCGGCACATTGTCAGTGGTCATGATGGCCCGGGCGGCTTCTTCGCCGCCGGTGATCCCGCCGGCCAACTCGTGCACCAGATTCGTGACGCCGGCGAGCACCTTGTCCATGGGCAGCCGGTCGCCGATCAAGCCGGTGGAACAGACGGCGACCTCGACCGCCCCGGTCTCGCTGCCCCACTCTGACAGGGCCGCGGCCAGCCCCTCCGCGGTGGCGTGGGTGTCCTGAAAGCCGCCGGGTCCGGTGCAGGCATTGGCACCACCGGAATTCAGCACCACCGCCCGCAGCCGTCCGTCGGCCAGCACCTGTTGGGTCCACAGCACCGGCGCGGCTTTGACCTGGTTGCGGGTGAAGACGCCGGCGGCTGCCTGGTCGGGTCCCTCGTTGAGCACCAGTGCGAGATCAAGTTTGCCCGATGCCTTGATGCCCGCCGCGATACCGGTCGCGCGGAAACCGGCCGGCGCCGTGATGCCTTGAGTGCGTACCAGTCGTGCGAGATCGGATGCATCGGCGCCCGCGCGAGTCACGGTGCCATGCCGACCACTGAAAGGCCTTCGGATTCGGCCCAACCCAGCGCGAGGTTCATCGACTGCACAGCGGCGCCGCCGGTGCCTTTGACCAGGTTGTCAATCGCCACGATCGCGATGAACGTGGCAGCGTCCTCGTCGACCGCGACCGCGAGTTGCGCGGCATTGCTACCGACCACCGCGCCCGTGCGAGGCAACTGCCCTTCGGGTAGCAGATGCACGAAAGCCTCGTCGTGGTAGGCCTTTTCGTAGGCGGCCCGCAGTTGCGACAGCGGTGCTGTGGTCCGCGCGGTGCAGGTGGCGAGGATGCCGCGGGTGGTCGGGATCAGCACCGGGGTGAACGAGACGGTGACATCGCGGTCGGTGACTTGGCGGAGCCCTTGAACGATCTCGGGTGTATGCCGGTGCCCGCCGGCGATGTTGTAGGCCCGCGCCGAACCGATGACCTCCGCGCCGAGCAAGTCCGTTTTCGCGGCCCGGCCGGCGCCTGAGGTGCCGCTCACCGCGACGACGGTGACGGCGGGTTCGATCAGGTCGGCTGCTACCGCGGGGAAGAGACCCAACACCGCGGCGGTCGGATAACAGCCCGGAACGGCGATGCGCCGGGCACCGCGCAGCGCGTCGCGGTTACCGGGGAGCTCAGGTAGCCCGTACGGCCAACTGCCGGCGTGCGGCGAGCCGTAGAAGCGCTCCCAGGCGCCGGGGTCGCTCAGCCGGAAATCCGCGCCACAGTCCACTACCAGGGTCTGCGGGTCGAGTTGCTCCGCCAGCGCGGCCGAATGGCCATGCGGCAGGCCAAGGAACACCACATCGTGGCCGCCGAGAACGTCCACCTCAGTGGGTTCCAGCACTCGCTGGGCCAGCGGCAACAGATGCGGATGGTGATCGGCGAGCGCGGTTCCGGCGCTACCGGCGGCGGTCAGCGCACCGATCGTGAGCCGTCCGTCCTGGTAGGCGGGGTGCCCGAGTAAGAGCCGCAGAATCTCACCGCCCGCGTAGCCGCTGGCACCGGCCACGGCCACCCGTATCGCCTCGGTCATGACACCCATGGTTGCATGACTATGCACGCTCGTGCAAACTCATTCCGGACTGTCGTCAGCTACGCAGCACAGCGCCGACCCGTTCGGCCGCGGATGCCACCGCCGCGTCTCGACCGGCGCTGGCCTCGTCCTCAGTCAGCGTGCGGTCGCTGGCCCGGAATCGCAGCGCAAAGGTCAACGACTTGCGGTTCTCACCGATCTGAGGGCCGGCGTACACGTCGAACAGCCGGACCTCTTCCAGCAGCTCCCCCGCGCCGTCGCGGACGGCGTCGGCGACCGCCTGCGCGGCCACGTCGGCATCCACGACGAGACTCACGTCCTGGAAGACCGCCGGGAACGGGGACACGCGCGGCGCCGGAAGTGCATCGACGATCGGTATGGCGTCGAGGTTCAGCTCGACCGCACAGGTGCCTTTGGGCAGGCCGGCCCGCTCGATCACCGCTGGGTGCAGTTGCCCCGCGTGTCCGACCACGGTCTCGCCGACGAGCACTTCAGCACAGCGGCCGGGATGCCACGGCAGATACTGCGCGGCCCGTAGCTGCACGTCGACTCCGCTGGCGCGGGCGATGATGCGGACCGCCTCGAATGCATCGCCCGCATCGGATCGCCGGCCGTCGCCCCACGGACCGCGGGGCTCCCGGAGCCCGGCCAGCACCACAGCGACGTGCTCCGGTTGCCTCGGCAACGACGCGTCGAGCGCGGCGATCTCGTCATCGGTGGGACGGCGATCCACCGGGATCACCGCGACGCCCTTGGTCTGCTCGGTCGGCTGCACTACCTGCGCCACGGCAAACAGCCCGACGTCGACGATGCCGCGTGACACGTTGCGCGACAACGCCTCCAGCAGCCCGGGCAGCAGGGTCGTGGCCAGATGTGGCCGGTCGGCCTCCAGTGGGTTGAGCACGTGGGTGGTGCGGCGCCGGCTGTCGTCGGCGGGCAAGCCCCACACGTCGAACACACCGGCAGGCAGAAACGGCGAAGGAAGAATCTCGACGTAGCCGGACAGCGCCAGTGACTTGCCGATCGCGCGGCGGCGCCGCTGCACCGCGGACAACCCACGGCCGGCGGGAGCCGGCGGCAGCACTGACGGAATGACCTCCAGCCCTTCCAGTCGCAGCACCTCTTCGACGAAGTCGGCCGGCTGCACAAGGTCGGGACGCCAGCTCGGCGGTGTCACGGTCAGGCTGTCACCGGCCTCGGTCACCGTGGCCCCGATCTGCGTCAGCCGCCGCACGGTGGTGCCCGGGCGGTAAGCGACCCCTGCTATTCGATCAGGCAGATCGGCCGCCAGCTCGACCGGCGGCCCAGCCCAGTCGGCGACCGGCGGGTCACCGCGCCAGTCGGTCAAGGCCGGCGACACGTCGCCGCCGGTGATCTCGGCAAGCAGAGTGGCGCAACGGTCCAGCGCCGCAACGGAAATGGCGGGATCGACCCCACGTTCGTACCGGCGGGCGGCTTCGCTGGGCAGATGCAGCCGGCGCGCGGTGCGCGAGACGGCCGCCGGGTCCCAGACCGCGGCCTCGAGGAGCACATCAGTGGAGTCGGCGCGCATCTCGGTGCTGCCCGATCCCATGACGCCCGCGATCGCGGCGGTCGCGACGTCGTCGACGATCAGCACGTCGGCCGGGTCGAGTGTGCGCTCGATGTCGTCGAGCGTCTCGACCGTCTCACCCGGCCGGGCGAATCGCACGTCGAAGCCGCCGGTGATCCGGTTGAGGTCATGGGCATGCATCGGATGACCGAGTTCCAGCATCACGTAATTCGTCGCATCGACGGCCGGTGAGATCGACCGGATACCGCTGAGCAACAACCGCCGCTGTAACCACCAGGGCGACACCGCAGCCGGGTCGATGTCTGTCACCGGGCGCAGCGCGAACCGCCGTGCGCCGGTCTCGGGCTGAACGGTCAGCGGCCACGCCTGCCCCTCGCGCGGTAACGCCGCAACCACGGCGGCCGGGTCGACGAAATCGAGGTCGTACGCGCAGGCGATTTCACGGGCCAGGCCGCGCACCGACATGCAGTAACCGCGGTCCGGGGTGATCGCAAGGTCGAACACCACATCGTCGAGACCGAGCACCTCTGCCCCCCCGGCGCCCGGCTCGGCGGTTCCCGGCGGCAGCACCAGAATGCCGGAATGGTCGGCGCCCAAACCGAGTTCGGCGGCCGAACAGATCATTCCGTCGGAGGTGTAGCCGTAGGTCTTGCGGGCCTCGATAGTGAATCCGCCCGGCAGCGTGGTACCCGGCAACGCCACCACGACAAGATCGCCGACAACGAAATTAGTTGCCCCGCAGACAATTTCGCGTGGCTGCTGCTCGCCGACATCGACCTTGCAGGCGCGAATCGGCTTCTTGAATCCGGTCAGTTCCTCGACCGCGGCGACTCGCCCCACCGTCAGCGGACCGTCGACCGGCCCGAGAACGATGACGTCTTCGACTTCATGGCCGATGCGCACGAGGGCCTGCTCGAGATCGTCGGGCGTCACGTCCCATTCGGGCGCTCCGGCTCGAACGACGTCCCGCAACCAGCTGTAGGGGATGCGCATCAGGCGCCCACCCCGAACGGGAGCGAGAAGCGGACGTCGCCTTCGACCATGTCGCGCATGTCGGGGATGCCGTTGCGGAACTGCACGGTGCGTTCCAGGCCCATCCCGAACGCGAATCCCGAGTACTCGTTCGGATCAATACCCACCGCGCGCAACACGTTCGGGTTGACCATGCCGCAGCCCCCCCATTCGACCCAACCGGCGCCACCCTTCTTGTTCGCGAACCACACGTCGACTTCGGCCGACGGCTCGGTGAACGGGAAGAAGTGCGGCCGGATCCGAGTGCGCGCCTGCGGCCCGAACTCGGCGCGGGCGAATGCGTCGAGTGTTCCGCGCAGATGCGCCATCGACAGACCGCGGTCCACCGCCAGCCCCTCGACCTGATGGAAGACCGGGGTGTGGGTGGCGTCGAGTTCATCGGTGCGGAAGGTGCGGCCGATCGAGATCACGTACACCGGCAGCTCACGCTCCAGCAGCGCGCGCACCTGCACCGGCGAAGTGTGGGTGCGCAGCAACTGCCGGGAGCCCTCCGGGGCGATGTAGAAGGTGTCCTGTTCGCTGCGGGCCGGGTGATCAGCGGGAAAGTTGAGCGCGTCGAAGTTGAACTGCTCGGTCTCGACTTCGGGTCCCTCGGCCAGTTCCCATCCCATCGCGATGAAGGTGTCGGCGATGTGCTCGCCCAAGATGGTGATCGGGTGGCGTGCGCCGGTCGGTTGCCGAGTTGAGGGCAACGTCACGTCGACACGCTCGGCGATCAACACCGCCGCGTCGCGCTCGGCGCGCAGTGCGGCGAGTCTGTCGTCGTAGCTGTGCTGGGCATCGCCGCGCGCGGTGTTCACCAGACGGCCGGCGTCGGCGCGCTCGGCCTTGGGCACCGTGGCCAACGCCTGCCGGGCCAAAGCCAGCGGAGAGCGATCGCCGAGGTGCTCGGTCTTGGCCCGGGCCAGCGCGTCGAGATCGGCCGCGGCCGCGAAGGCATGCCGGGCTGCGTCGACCGCTGCGGTCAACGCCTCCGGCGACAGGGCTTCCGTTGACGGGGGCTGGGCACCCACGCGGCGACACTCTCCTTTTCGCTGAACTCTTGGGTATTGCACGTTCTGCAGGCCGTCGAGACGGCCAGGGCGCAAGAGCTGATCATATGTGGTCACATCGCCGACATTCCGAAGCCGTCAGCGACTTCTCCCACCGGCCCCGCGCGCGCTGACGGTCGAAGTGGCGCGGCTTGAGTATTTTCGTACAGGTGGCCACGCCCCAAGCTCTTGAACGCGTGCCTGAGCAATACCTGTTGTCGCCGCACGCAGCGGGCCCGCGCACGCTCATCGACGTCCTGTACGACACCGCCGCCTGCTTCCCCGAAGCCGCCGCGATCGACGATGGCACCGTCCAGCTCACCTACAGCGAACTCATCAGCGACATCGAAGCCAGCGTCGCCTGGCTGGCCGCCCGCGGTATCGGTCGAGGAGACCGGATCGGCATCCGGATGCCGTCGGGCAGCTTCGCGCTCTATGAAGCCATCCTGGCGACGCTGGCCGCCGGCGCGGCGTACGTGCCGGTTGACGCCGACGACCCCGACGAACGTGCCGAGCTGGTGTTCAGCGAGGCCAACGTGGTCGCGATCGTCACCGAAGCCGGCATGACCCGCGGGCCGGGCTCCTCGCGCGGGTGGCGGGCCGGAGCGCCGCTGCTGCGCGACGATGCCTGGATCATCTTCACCTCAGGATCGACCGGCACTCCCAAAGGCGTTGCCGTCACCCATCGCAACGCAGCGGCATTCGTCGACGCCGAGGCGCAGACGTTTCTGCGCGACAACCCGATCGGCCCCGGCGACCGGGTACTGGCCGGGCTGTCGGTGGCGTTCGACGCTTCGTGTGAGGAGATGTGGCTGGCCTGGCGGCACGGCGCCTGCCTAATCCCGGCACCACGGTCGCTGGTACGGAGCGGGATGGATCTCGGGCCGTGGCTGGTCAGCCGCGACGTGACCGTCGTGTCGACCGTGCCCACACTGGCCGCGCTGTGGCCCGCCGAGGCGCTGGAAGCGGTGCGGCTGTTGATCTTCGGCGGCGAGGCCTGCCCCCCTGAGCTGGCCGCCCGGCTGGCCGTCGACGGCCGGGAGGTATGGAACACCTACGGCCCCACCGAGGCCACCGTGGTCGCGTGTGCGGCCCGGCTGGACGCGGACGGCCCGGTGCGCATCGGTCTTCCGCTGCCGGGCTGGGACTTGGCTGTCGTCGACAGTGCCGGCCATCCGGTGGCCGACGGTGAGATAGGCGAGCTGGTGATCGGCGGCATCGGCCTGGCCCGCTACCTCGACGAGGCGAAAGACGCCGAGAAGTACGCGCCGATGCCCACGTTGGGTTGGCGCCGCGCCTACCGCAGCGGCGATCTCGTCCGGCTGGAAAGCGAAGGCCTGGTCTTCTGCGGCCGCGCCGACGACCAGGTCAAGGTCGGCGGCCGCCGGATCGAGTTGGGTGAGGTCGACTCGGCTTTGGTGCATCTGCCGGGAGTCAGCGGGGGTGCCGCCGCGGTCCGGCGGACGGCGGCGGGCACGCCCGTGCTGGTCGGCTACGTTGCCAGCGCCGATCCGGACTTCGACATGGCGGCCGCAAGGGCCCGGCTCGCCGAGCAGCTTCCGGCCGCATTGGTGCCGCGGCTGGTCCGCGTCGAGGAGTTGCCCACTCGTACATCGGGCAAGGTCGACCGCTCCGCGCTGCCATGGCCGCCGCCGGGCGGCGACAGTGCGCAAGCGTCCGGCCTCAGCGGCACGGCAGGCTGGCTGGCGCCGCTGTGGCGGGATCTGCTCGGCGCCGCGGTCGACGGGTCCGAGGCTGACTTCTTCGCCCTGGGCGGCGGTTCGCTGGCCGCCGCGCAACTGGTCGCCGCGCTACGCGACCGCTATCCGCAGGTCACCGTCGCCGACCTGTACGACCATCCGCGGCTCGGTTCGCTCGCCGGCTTTCTCGATGAGCTGGAGAAGCCACCGGATGTCGTCGAACGGGTGGTACGACCGACGCCGCGACTGAGCCAGCTCGCACAGGTAGCCCTGTCGGTGCCGTTGGCTTCCCTGGCCGCGCTGCAGTGGGTGACCTGGCTGGCGCTGGGCAACAACGTCAGCCGCGCGCTGCACCTGGTGCCCTGGACGGTGGCGGTCAACTGGTGGCTGGTCGCCGCCGCGTTCGTCGTGTTCATCACGCCGCTGGGCCGGATGGGCATCGCGGTACTGGGCGCACGCGCGCTGCTGCCGAGTATGCAGCCGGGTAGTTACCCGCGGGGTGGATCGCTGCACCTACGGATCTGGCTGGCCGAGCGGCTGGCCGAGGCCTGCGGTGCCCACAATCTGGCCGGGGCGCCGTGGTTGGTCTATTACGCGCGCGCACTCGGTGCTGACATCGGCACGGGTGTCGATCTGCACTCGATGCCGCCTGTCACCGGGCTGCTGACGCTCGGGCATCGCAGCGCGGTGGAGCCCGAGGTGGACTTGTGTGGTCATTGGATCGACGGCGACGTGTTGCACGTCGGCGCCATCACGATCGGCAACGACGCCACGATCGGGGCCCGCACGACATTGCTGCCCGGTGCTGTGGTCGGCAAGAACGCCGACGTCGCACCCGGCTCCGGGGTCATCGGGAAGGTCAAGAGCCGCCAGTACTGGAAAGGCTCGCCCGCGGTGAAATCCGGTCGGGTGAAACACCCGTGGCCCGACGATCGGCCGGCACGCCGAAGCCACTGGGTTGCGGTATACGCGCTGACGTCGGTGCTGCTGGCCGCGATGCCGCTGACCGCGCTGGCGGCGGGGCTGGCCGTGATCGGCTCGAGCGTGCGTCACACGCACCGGCTCTCCGCGGCCGTGCTGCCTGCCCTGTGCTGGACACCGGTCGCGACGGTGGCGGGCCTGCTCGCGTACGCCGCGATGACTGTGCTGGCGGTGCGGATGCTGTCAATCGGGTTGCGGGAGGGATACCACCCGGTCCGCAGCCGTAGTGGGTGGCAGCTGTGGGCGACCGAGCGCCTGATGGACGGCGCCCGCAACCACCTGTTCCCGCTCTACGCAAGCCTTGCCACACCCACCTGGCTGCGGCTGCTGGGCGCGAAAGTCGGCCGGGGCACCGAGATTTCCACGGTGCTGCTGATCCCGAAGTTCACCGTCATCGAAGACGGCGCATTCCTGGCCGACGACACCCTCGTCGCCTCATATGAGCTCGGTGGCGGCTGGATTTACGCGGCGACGACGACGGTCGGCCGGCGTGCGTTTCTGGGTAACTCGGGCATCGCCCAACCGGGTCGTCGGGTGCCCGACGACGGACTGGTCGCGGTGCTGTCTGCGGCGCCGGCGAAAGCGAAACGCGGTTCATCCTGGTTGGGCAGTCCGCCCATGCGGTTGCGTCGGCGACCCGCCGAGGCTGACGCGGCGCGCACCTACCAGCCGTCGCGGCGGTTGAAGGCAATGCGCTCGACCGTGGAGGCGTTCCGGGTGATCCCGGTCATGGTGACCGCCGCGATCGGGCTGGCGGTGCTGGGTGTGTTACAGGCGCTGGTGCGGGTCTTCGGCTGGTGGGCGGCCGCGCTCGGCGGCGGGCTGGTGCTGCTGAGCGCGGGCGTATTGGCGGCGGGCGTCGCGGTCGCCGCGAAATGGCTTCTGGTGGGACGGATTCGGGCCGGAGAATTTCCGCTATGGTCGTCGTTCGTGTGGCGTAACGAGCTCGCGGACACGTTCGTCGAGACCGTCGCCGCGCCGTGGTTCGCGCGGGCGGCCAGTGGGACACCGGTGATGAACATGTGGCTGCGGGCGTTGGGCGCCGGGGTCGGCCGTGGTGCATGGTGCGAAACGTATTGGCTGCCAGAGGCTGACCTTGTCACGCTCGGCCCGGGAAGCACCGTCAACCGTGGCTGCGTGGTGCAGACCCATCTGTTCCACGACCGGATCATGCGGATGGACGAAGTGGTGCTGGAGCAGGGGGCGACGCTGGGCCCGCACGGCGTCGCCCTGCCGTCGGCCCGGCTGGGCGCCGGCGTCACGGTTGGCCCCGCGTCGCTGGTGGTCCGCGGTGACTCAGTACCGAAATCGACTCGCTGGCAAGGCAATCCGATAAGGCCGTGGAATGGGCCCCGGGAGAAGACCGGCAAGAAGGCCGCGGCGTGAAACGTGCTGCCAAGAAGCCGGCGCCCAGTTCGGCCTCGACTGTGATCGATCCCTACCTGCCCAAGAGCGGCAACCTCGGCTATCGCGTCGCACGCTATGAGTTGGCCCTGGACTACAAGGTCTCGATCAACCGGCTCTCCGGCTCGGCCACCATCACCGCCGCAACGCTTGCCGAGTTGGAAGAGTTCACCCTCGACCTCTCCGAGGCACTAACCGTGTCGAAGGTGTCGGTGAACGGAAAGCGCGCCGCCCACTTCGCATGCCGCGACCGCAAGCTGCGCATCCGGCTGTCCTCCAAGCTGGCATCCGGCGCAGCGATGTCGGTCGTGGTCCACTATCACGGTTCACCGCGACCGCTGCGATCGTTGTGGGGCGACGTCGGTTTCGAGGAACTGACCAACGGCGCACTGGTGGCCGGACAGCCCAACGGCGCCGCCTCGTGGTTCCCCTGCGACGACCACCCCAGCGTCAAAACTTCGTTCCGGATCCAGATCAGCGCCGACAATCCCTACCGGGTGGTCGCCAACGGGCGGCTGGCGTCGCGGCGACCGCGGGCGGCGCAGACCGAGTGGATCTACGAACAGCCCGAGCCGACCTCGACCTACCTGATCACCCTGCAGATCGGGACGTACGAGATGACGCGGCTCGCCGCGACGCCGGTGCAGATCCGGGCCGCGGTACCCGAGCGGCTCCGCCGAAACTTCCACGTGGACTTCGCCCGCCAGCCGGACATGATGGAGTTGTTCGTCGAGCTCTTCGGCCCCTACCCGCTGGCGAACGGTTACACGGTGGTCGTCACTGACGATGATCTGGAGATACCCGTTGAAGCTCAAGGGATTTCGATCTTCGGTGCCAACCACTGCGACGGCACCGGGGCCAGCGAGCGGCTGATCGCCCACGAGCTGGCGCACCAATGGTTCGGCAATTCGGTCACCGCCCGGCAGTGGCGCGATATCTGGCTGCATGAAGGATTTGCGTGCTACGCGGAGTGGTTGTGGTCTGAACACAGTGGCGGATCCAGCGCCGCCGAACTCGCCCGCCACTATCACCAGAAGCTACGTGCGGCGCCGCAGGATCTGCTGCTCGCCGACCCGGGACCGCGCGACATGTTCGACGATCGCGTCTACAAACGCGGCGCGTTGACTCTGCACGCCCTGCGGTCGCGCTTGGGCGACGAGAATTTCTTTGCGCTGCTGAAAGACTGGACGACCCGGTACCGCCACGACAATGCCGTCACCGAAGATTTCACCGGTCTGGCCGCCGACTACTGCAGCCAACCGCTGGCGCCCTTGTGGGACAGCTGGCTGTACTCGCGGGCAGTGCCTGACGCCTGACGCGTCACTCAGCTGTTGAGTGCCGGCTCCGGCGCAACCTCGGGCGCCGGGTGCCGGCGTGCCGCCCGCGAGCGGGTCAGTAATTCGGCCACAACCGCCCCCACTGCACCGACGGATGCCGCACCGATCGTCGACCAGGCGCCGTGCGCCAGCAGGAAGAAGCCGAAGATCGCCGACACCAACAGCAGTGCGCACCGGACCCGCGTCCAACGGGCGGGGCCGTCCAATCTGATGGACACGAGCATGCCCAAGATCAGAGCGACCGCATGCCCGACGTCGGTGAAGTCTTCGCCCAGCACGGCCGCGGCCAGGCCCACCGGCACCCAGAAGCCGATCCAGGCCGGGCGCAGCCGCCGAGGAATGGCTGACGTCAGGGCACCCAGTACGGCCACCGCGCCGTAGCTCACCCCGACATCACTGGCGCGCGACACCGACAGCGGCAGCCAATGGAATTCGATCGCCGCGGTCAGCCCGGCGGCGACCAGCAGCGTCGCACCGATGTGGCCGGTGACGAACACGAGCGCCAGCCGGCCGCTGCGCCAGATGAGCTCGGCCAGCGCCAGCAGGCAGACCAGGCACGGCAGCCAGAAATACATCGGCCCGGCATCGGTGATGAACGCGCTGCCCAACAGCGTGGCCAAGTGGCCGTGCGCCAGGTTGTGCAGATTGGTGCTGGCATGGGCGATGACGCGCGCACGCGCATGCGGACCCAAGTCGACCAGCGCCGCGCTGACCCCGATTAGCACGGCCGTGTAGCCGAGCGTGATCCGCACGCGCGAAAGCCGCGACAGTAGCTGCACAATCATCACCATCTACTATGCCTGCGAAGCGTCGTCGTCCTGATTGTCCGAAGCTGATAAGTCGCTGACAGTTCCGCGCGACGACTTGAGCCGGTAGATAGCCAAATCACCGGGCAGACCTGCGGGTTTAGCCGAAAAAACCGGCCAATGGACCCGCTTGGCCGAGACGCCGAGTGTGACCAAGTCGTCCTGGTCGAGGCGGTCCAGAGTGGTGCCCGACACCATGACTCCGCCGCGGGTCGCCCGCTCCATCACTCGCGCCGCGACATTGACGTCGACGCCCAACCAGTCGGCGGCCAGGCGCTGCGGACGGCCGGTGTGGATGCCCACCCGCATCCGCGGCCGGTAGCCGTCGACATCGACCGACTTCAGGGCTTGTTTGGCCGCCAGGACCGCGCCCACGGCGACGCGCGCATCATCGAACACCGCCATGGTGCCGTCACCCATGCGTTTCACGATCTGTCCGCCGGCGCTCAGCAGGGGCGGTTCGACTGCGCGCGCCACCTGCCGCAGCAGTTTGAGCGTCGCATCGTCACCGGCGCGCAACGACCAGCTGGAGAATTCGACCAGGTCGGTGAATACGATCGTCACCTCTTCGTTCGCCGGGCGCCGCGACACCGCCTCGGTCAGCGCCTGCCACACCTGGAGTGCGCCCAAGCTGACTTCCCTGGAAGCGCCGCCGCGCTCACCCAGCAGGCGACCGGCGGCCCGGGCAGCGGCGCGGGGCCCACCCTGGCCGGCCGTCGAGAGTGGGTCGCCGAAGTCGGGATCGCCGGGCAAGCCGCGCCGGGCCCGCCGAACCAGCGCGATCAGCCCAGGACTTCGATTCGTGCCACGCAGCCACTGCGCCGCACCACGTAAGGGTGACGGCGAGTGCTGACGCGACGCAGGTGGATCCGGCGTGGTCACCGTCTGCTCGGGCTCGCCGGACGCCTGCCGGGGCCCGAGTTCCACAACGCTCACAGTAGGTGGTGTTCGAAGAGACCGGCAACGACCACCGTGGTGGTGTCCGCCACGGTCCGGAGCGAACGACCTGATCACAGCGCCGCGACGGCCAGGGCGACACTCGATAACAGAGCGGCGCGACGCGCCCGCGACCGTGGACAACAACTGTTGTCAACATTATCGTGGAGTCACATCTCCGTTTCGGAGCAGGAGGCTGTGATGACAGTGACGTCGGTGCCGCCCACGCCCGGCCATCCCGGGGCGCCACACGACGAGACGCTAGCGTCGACTTCACCGCTGGGCCCAGACTCGCTGACATGGAAGTACTTCGGCGACCTGCGCACCGGGATGATGGGCGTGTGGATCGGCGCGATCCAGAACATGTATCCCGAGCTGGGCGCCGCTGTCGAGGAGCACTCGATCGTGTTGCGCGAGCCGCTGCAGC
>JAVHWH010000136.1:0-18469 GCA_032159915.1 Mycobacterium sp. | reverse complement strand
GACACCACGATGAACGCGGTCAACGTGCCGATCGACACGATTTCGGCCAGCCGGTCCAGCGGGACCAGCGCAGCCAGCACCGCCACGGCCAATGCCACGATCAGGGTATTGCGCACCGGGGTCTTCGTGCGCGGGCTCACCTTCGCGAAAGCCGTTGGCAGCAGCCCGTCGCGGCCCATCGTGAACAGGATTCGGGTCTGCCCGTACAGCGTCACCAGGGTGACGGAGAAGATCGAGATGACCGCCCCGGCAGCGACAATCGTGCTGCCCGCGGTGTTACCAGTGATGTGATCCAGGATCACCGCCAACACAGCCTCCTGGCCTTTGAAGTCCTGCCACGGCTGCGCACCCAGTGCGGCGACCGAGACGAGCACATGGATCCCGGTCACAATCAGCAGCGCGGCGATGATCGCGCGGGGCATGGTGTGTTGCGGGTCTTTGACCTCGTCACCGGCGGTGGATACCGCGTCAAGACCGATGTAGGCAAAGAAGATCGTGCCCGAGGCCAGGCTGATGCCGGAGGCGCCGAACGGCGCCAGGTCCTTGAAGTTGCCGGCATGGAACGCGGTGAACGCAATGGCCGAGAATAACACCAGCACAGCGAGTTTGATCACTACCATGACGGCGTTGGCTTTGGCCGATGTGCTGGCGCCCCGGATCAACAGCAGGGCGCACATGGCGACCAGGGCAATCGCCGGCAGGTTGACCACGCCGTGCGCGGGGTCCCATGGTGATACCGAGATAGCTTGTGGCAGAGCAAATCCGAATAGGTTGTCAAGTAACTTGTTTAGGTACTGACTCCAGCCGACGGCCACCGCGGCGGTCGAGACACCGTATTCGAGCAACAAGCAGGCCGCGACGCCCATCGCCGCGAATTCGCCGAGGGTGGCGTAGGCGTACGAGTATGCCGATCCTGACACGGGTACCGCCGAGGCCAGTTCGGCGTAACAGATGGCGGCCAGGCCCGCCGCGAGGCCGGCGAGGACAAATGAGATGACTACTGCCGGCCCGGCTTGTGGCACGGACTGCGACAGCACGATGAAGATGCCCGACCCGACGGTCTCGCCGACCCCGAACATCGTCAGCAGGAAGACTCCGAGAGTGCGTTCCAGCTGATCTGAGGCCCCCACTGCCATCGGGGCGCCGCTGACCGGGCGACGTCGCAGCATCTGCTGCGACAGGCTCAGCGCCGGCGCGGGCATGGCGCCTCCTCGGGGCATCTGTGGTGGCCACACCCGGACGGTCGACTAGCTCTGGCCGACAACTGCTTTACGTCGTGCTCGTTCGTGGTGAGTTGGTCAGCTCGGACCAAGATATCCCAGCATGGGACTACGCGCCCCGCGCGACATGGGCGGCTAGGACGGGCCGCGGGCACATTCACCGCGCTGTGCCTGGCGCGGAGGGCATTCATGTCGCCCTGAATCGCTCGCCGTGCAGAGCTATTCAACGTTCGACCGGGAAAAGCCAACTGCCGCAAAGAATGTCGTGCCGATGTCATTCCTCGACTCGACGGCGCTCACGGCGTGACCAGTATCTTGCAGTGACGTTCAGGGTCGGCAAGCTCAGCGAACGCCCTTGCGACGCCCTCGAGGCTGACGGCGCCGGTGATGATCGGGCTTACGTCGATGTCGCCCTCGGCGATCGACCGCAGTGAATCACTGAATTCCTGTGGTTCGTAAGCGAGAACGAACTGGACACTGATCTCCTTGGCGATCGCGAAGAACGGGTGCACGGTGTCGGCCTGCATGCAGACTCCCACCACGACCAACCGCGTTCCGTGCCGGGCGCGGCGCATCACGTCGTCGATGATTCCTGGAACGCCGACCGCGTCGAACACCACCGCTGGTTTAGCCGTGTCGAACGGCGAGCCCTGCGCCGGATCGATGGTCTGGTTTGCGCCCATCGTGGCGGCGAGCTCGCGGCGCTTGGGTGAGAAGTCAGCTGCGGCAATCGCATCGACGCCGCGGGTGCGTAACGCGGCGACAACCGCGATGCCGATCGGACCACAGCCGAGCACTAGCGCGGACTCGCCGGGCTGGATTCCCGACTTGTTCACCGCATGCAAGCCGACCGCCATCGGTTCGGTGAGCGAAGCCCGCTGCGGATCGAGGCCGTTCGGAATCGGCAGCAGCAGCGGCGCCGAAAGCAGCATCCGCTCGGCGTAACCGCCCACCGTCGTATTGCTGTAGACGATCGCTTCGACAGCGTTGCCCGACAACAGCACCGGGATGGACGTGACCAGAGTTCCGGCCGGATGCGTGTCGGTCCCCGGGCCGGGTTCGAGTATTTCCGCGCTGAACTCGTGGCCCATGAAGACGTCGCGGCTCAAGTCGACGTTCATGCCGCCCGCCCCGCTCGACATTTCACTGCTCAGTGACACCACCTCGGCGCCGTGTGAGGCGAAATGCAGGTCGGAGCCGCAGATTCCGCAGGACCGCACCGCCACCAGCACCTGGCCGGGCCCCGGTACAGGCTCGGCAAGGTCGTCGCGATACACCATGTGACCGTCGCGTAACACCGAGGCGCGCATCAGCTGCCACGGCTTTCCGTCTGGTGTTCGGCGACGTGCTCGGTGATCGCCTGCACGACGGCTTGGCCTGCGCGCCCGATCAACTCGTCGCGTTTGGTTTTTGCCCATTCGTGCGACGACCGAGACGCCTCGAGCTGACCCTTGAAGTGCGGAATCACCTTGCGTGCCATCAGCTGGTAGCAGTGATAGGTCGCCTCCGGCGAAGCCCAGTCGTGGCCCAGCATCAGCAGCGTCCCGAATCCGCCGGACCGGTCCAGCAGGTCTTCGATGTGAGCGATCGCGTCATCGGGGCTCCCGATGCAGCAATTACCTTTGGCCGCATAGTCTTCGACGAACTCGTGCGGCGTCTGCGCTCCTTCGACGGCGTTGGCCAACGGCACGAACCCGGCGGCTCCGAAGTAGTTGGCGAAATCCTGCAGGCCGTAGGTGCAGTCGTCGACGGCCTTTTCGCGGGTGTCGGCGATGTGCATGATCGACAGGACTCGCCAGTCGGCGCGGTCCGGAGCGTCCCGGCCGACTTTGGCGGCCTGTTCTTCGACCACCTGCCAGGTGTTGTCCAGCGCCGCGAACCCGCCGGGAACCGACATCGACAGCGAGAGCAGCGATGTGCCCAGTGCTCCCGCGAGCCGCGGCCCGGACGGCGAAAGCATTGCAGCCGTCGAGATTTCGGGGTATGGCCACGTGTAGGGACGGATGTGCAGCTGCGCGTCGCGCAGGGTGAACCAGTCCGCATCGCGACTGATCCGCTCACTGGGCCCGGCACGGAACAGAGCTAGGATCGCCTCCAGCGATTCCTGCATCATCCGGCGCTGCTCGATCGGGTCGATGCCCATCATGTAGGCGTCCGACGGCAGCGCGCCCGGCCCGGCACCGAACATCACCCGGCCTCGGGTCAGGTGGTCGAGCAGCACCCAACGGTCGGCGACCATCAGTGGGTGGTGGTAGGGCAGCGACACCACGCCGGTGCCCAGCCGGATGTGCTTGGTGCGCTCGGCGGCCGCGGCGATGAACACCTCCGGGCAGGAGATCAGCTCATAACCACCGGAGTGGTGTTCACCGAACCAGGCTTCGTCGAAGCCGAGCCGGTCCAGCGCAACGACGCGGTCCATGTCGTATTCGAGCGCCACCGTGGGGGATTGCCCGGTGGGGTGGAAAGGGGTGACGAACACCCCGAAGTTCAGCGGGCGGTTCATGACCGTTGCGCGTCCGTCGTGAGACTCGACAGAAAGTCGAGCAGCAGTTCGTTGACTTCGGCCGGCTTCTCTTGTTGCAGCCAGTGCCCGGCGCCGTCGATCAGCACCTCGCGGTAGCGGCCGGTCACCAGCTCCGGTGCCCGGTCGGGACGCATGAAACTCAGCACTGGGTCGGCAGTGCCACCGATGAACATGGTCGGCACGTCGATGGTGGCGGACGGCGGATCGGCCAGTAGCTCCCAGTTGCGATCTAAATTGCGGTACCAGTTCAGCCCGCCGGTGAAGCCGGTGCGGCTGAACTCGTCGACGTAGTGGTCGACCTCCGCCTCCGTGATCCAGGCCGGCAGGCCGTCGGTTTCCGGCAGGCGCTCGATGAAGCCGGCCGGGCCCGGTTCGATCATGCGCAACCCGGCGAGCGGGTCCTCCGACCGCGTCAGCCCACCCAGCATTCGCGTGATGGTCCGGCGTGGGTCGGCGCCCAGTTCGGCGTCGGCCACTCCGGGCTCCTGGAAATAGAGCATGTAGAAGAAGTTGTCGCCGAAGATCGCCCGGAACGCCTTCGTCGGCGCGACCTGCGAGCGCGGGACGGGCGGAACGCTCATGCCGACGACGGCAGCAACCCGGTGGGGATGCAGTTGCGCCGAACTCCACACCACCGGCGCACCCCAGTCGTGCCCGACGAACACCGCTTTTTCGGCGCCAACGTCGTCGAGCAGGCCGATCAGGTCGCCGGACAAGTCGCCGACGTTGTAATCGCCGATGCTTGCCGGGCTGGCGCTGCGTCCGTAACCGCGCTGGTCGGGCGCCAGCACGTGGTAGCCGGCAGCGGCCAGCGCCGGGATCTGGTGACGCCAGGAATACGCAAGCTCGGGAAAGCCGTGTGCCAGGACCACGACCGGTGCGCCGGCCTCGCCCGCTTCGAGGGTGTGCAACTGCACGCCGTTGGTGTCGATCATCCGTCCGCTGATGGGGTGACTGTCAGACACCGATTCACCAAAGCACACGCCCGTCCCTGCTTGGAAGGCGTCGGGAACTTCGTTTCGTTGTTGATACCGAGGCGATCTATGGCTCAACTGCCCAAGGCTGGGGTCTGCTCGGCCTGCGGCCGAGCTGGCGATCACAGGGGAATTTCACGGTGACCCGCTGCACTCGGCCTGCGGCCGAGCTGGCGATCACCATGGGGCGGTAACCTGGACTATTCCAGCCGCGTGTATCGGAAGGACCTGGCCGATGACGGCCGATGATTGATGAACCGAAAAAACGTGATCCGGACGCTCACGGCCATCGCAGTCGTGCTGCTGCTTGGCTGGTCCTTCTTCTACTTCAGCGATGACACCCGCGGCTTCAAGCCGGTCGACACATCGGTGGCGATGTCTCAGATCAAGGGCGGCAACGTCAAGAGTGCCCAGATCGACGACCGTGAGCAGCAAGTCCGGCTGACGCTGAAGAGCGCGGCGACCGGCACCGAGGGCTCCGACAAGATCATCACCCACTTCCCTACCGGCTACGCGGTCCCGCTGTTCGATCAGTTGAACGCCAAGGACACGCAAGTCAGCACCGTCGTCAACCAGGGCAGCGTGATCGGCTCGATCGTGGTGTACGTGCTGCCGCTGCTGTTGCTGGTCGGCCTGTTCATGATGTTCTCCCGCATGCAGGGCGGCGCCCGGATGGGCTTCGGCTTCGGCAAGTCCCGGGCCAAGCTGCTCAACAAGGACATGCCCAAGACCACCTTCGCGGACGTCGCCGGGGCCGACGAGGCGGTCGAGGAGCTCTACGAGATCAAAGACTTCCTGCAGAACCCGGCGCGCTACCAGGCGCTCGGCGCCAAGATTCCCAAGGGTGTCCTGCTCTACGGCCCGCCGGGAACCGGTAAGACCCTGCTGGCGCGGGCCGTCGCCGGTGAAGCCGGCGTGCCGTTCTTCACCATCTCCGGATCCGACTTCGTCGAAATGTTCGTCGGTGTCGGCGCCTCCCGGGTGCGCGATCTGTTCGAGCAGGCCAAGCAGAACAGCCCTTGCATCATTTTCGTCGACGAGATCGACGCTGTCGGACGCCAGCGCGGCGCCGGACTCGGCGGTGGTCACGACGAGCGGGAGCAGACGCTGAACCAGCTGCTGGTGGAGATGGACGGCTTCGGCGAGCGCGCCGGCGTCATCCTGATCGCGGCGACCAACCGTCCCGACATCCTGGATCCGGCACTTCTTCGGCCGGGCCGCTTCGACCGCCAGATTCCGGTGTCCAGCCCTGATCTGGCCGGTCGCCGAGCGGTGCTGCGGGTGCACTCCAAAGGCAAGCCGTTCGGCCCCGACGTCGAATTCGAGGGCCTGGCCAAGCGGACCGTCGGCATGACCGGTGCCGACTTGGAAAACGTCATCAACGAGGCAGCGCTGCTGACGGCCCGGGAAAACGGCACGGTGATCACCGGCGCAGCCCTGGAAGAGGCGGTCGATCGCGTCGTCGGCGGCCCGCGGCGCAAGAGCCGCATCATCAGCGAGCAGGAGAAGAAGACCACCGCGTACCACGAAGCCGGCCACACGCTGGCGGGCTGGGCAATGCCAGGCGTCGACCCGGTCTACAAGGTGACCATTCTGGCCCGCGGCAACACCGGCGGGCACGCGCTTGCGGTGCCGGAGGACGACAAGGGATTGCACACCCGCTCGGAGCTGATCGCCCGACTGGTGATGGCGCTGGGCGGGCGCGCCGCCGAGGAACTGGTGTTCCACGAGCCCACCACGGGCGCGTCATCCGACATCGAGCAGGCCACCAAGATCGCGCGGGCGATGGTCACCGAGTTCGGTATGAGTTCCAAACTCGGTGCGGTCAAATACGGCACCGAACACGGCGACCCCTTTCTCGGCCGGACCATGGGCAATCAGGCCGACTATTCGCACGAGGTCGCCCGGGACATCGACGACGAGGTGCGCAAGCTGATCGAAGCCGCCCACACCGAGGCGTGGGAGATCCTCACCGAGTACCGCGACGTGCTCGACACCGTGGCCGGCGAACTGCTGGAAAAAGAGACACTGCATCGCCCCGATTTGGAGGCGATCTTCGCTGATGTCGAAAAGCGGCCTCGACTAACGCTTTTCGACGATTTTGGCGGACGTATCCCGTCAGACAAGCCGCCGATCAAGACGCCGGGCGAGTTGGCGATCGAGCGTGGGGAGCCTTGGCCGAAGCCGGCGCCCGAGCCGGCGTTCAAGGCAGCCATCGCCGCCGCCGCCCGGGATGCCGAGCAGGCCAATGCCGAGCGGACAACCAACGGCAACAACGGCTCTCACAACACCCCCGGTAACGGTCAGCAGAACTCGACACAGCCCGACTATGGCGCACCGGCCGGCTGGCACGCCCCGGGATGGCCGCCGCCGCAACACCCGGGTTACTGGTACCCGCCGGCGCAGCCGCCGCAGCATTGGCCTGCGCCACCACACCAGCACGCCGGCCAGCCCTATCCGCCGTACCCGCCCTATCCGCCGCCCGGCACACCGGCACCGGAAGAAGGTAAGGCCGCTGACCCAACAGCCCCACCAGGTGGCGGCCCAGGCCCCGCTGACCCGTCGACACACGGCTGAAACGGAGTTCTGCGATGGCGCCGCTGAATTCTCATATCGCGACCCGCAACGGCCGAGTCTTCGACCGACCGCGCGCCGAAGCCGCTGTCCGTGAATTACTGTGTGCCATCGGTGAAGACCCGGAGCGGCAGGGGCTGGTAGACACCCCCGCCCGGGTCGCCCGCAGTTACCAGGAAATGTTCGCTGGCCTCTACACCGATCCAGATGCCGTGTTGGACACCACCTTTGACGAACAGCACGACGAGTTGGTATTGGTCAAAGAAATCCCGCTGTATTCCACCTGCGAGCACCACCTGGTGGCGTTTCATGGTGTCGCCCATGTTGGTTACGTCCCCGGTCACGACGGCCGAGTCACCGGGTTGTCCAAGATCGCTCGACTGGTCGACTTGTACGCCAAGCGGCCGCAGGTTCAAGAACGGCTCACAGCGCAGGTCGCCGATGCCCTGATGCGCAAACTGGACCCGCGGGGGGCGATCGTCGTGATCGAAGCTGAACACCTGTGCATGTCCATGCGCGGCGTTCGCAAACCCGGTGCCGTCACTACGACGTCGGCCGTGCGTGGCCAGTTCAAGTCCGACAACGCACTTCGAGCCGAGGCGCTCGAACTGATCCTTCGCAGGTGAGCACGACGCGCCTCCAAGTCATGGGGGTTGTGAACGTCACCGACGACTCGTTTTCCGATGGCGGGCGCTATCTCGATGCTGAGCGTGCCGTCGAGCATGGCTTGGCGTTGGCTGCCGACGGCGCGTCGATCATCGATGTCGGAGGCGAGTCCACTCGCCCCGGCGCAACTCGGGTCGATCCGCAGGTGGAGACCGCCCGTCTCGTGCCCGTCGTCAAAGAGCTTGCCGCGCAAGGTATTACGGTCAGTGTCGACACCATGCACGCGGGCGTGGCGCGGGCGGCGCTGGAAAACGGCGCCGCAATGGTCAACGATGTCTCCGGCGGTCGCGCCGACGCGGCTATGGCGGGTGTGGTGATCGAGGCCGATGTGCCATGGGTTCTGATGCACTGGCGCTCGGTGTCGGCCGAGCGGCCGCACCAGGTGCCGCCCTACCGCGATGTGGTGGCCGAGGTACGCGCCGAGCTGATGGCGTGCGTCGACGACGCCGTTGCCGCGGGGGCGGATCCGGCCAAGCTGATCATCGATCCTGGATTGGGTTTCGCCAAGTCCGCCCACGACAACTGGGCGCTGCTGCACGCGTTGCCGGGATTGGTGGCTGGTGGCGTTCCAGTACTGGTCGGAGCCTCGCGCAAGCGCTTCCTCGGCAGCTTGCTGGCAGGTCCCGACGGCGAAGTCCGGCCGCCCGGTGGCCGGGAGACGGCCACCGCGGTGGTGTCGGCTCTGGCCGCCTTGCATGGTGTCTGGGGAGTTCGGGTACATGACGTGCGAGCCTCGGTCGATGCTGTCAAAGTGGTCGAGGCATGGACCCAGGGTGGGCGGTAGCATCGATGGCTGATCGAATCGAGTTGCGCGGCTTGAAAGTTCGCGGCAACCATGGTGTGTTCGAGCACGAGCGCGCCGACGGTCAGAACTTCGTTGTCGACATCACCGTGTGGATAGATCTGGCAGACGCAGCCACCAGCGACGAGCTGGCCGACACTTTTGACTACGGCGTTCTCGCGCAGCGGGCTGCCACCGTTGTCGCGGGCCCGGCCCGTAAGTTGATCGAGACGGTCGCCGGCGAGATCGCCGAAGACATCATGAAAGACCCTCGTATCCACGCTGTGGAGGTGACTGTGCACAAGCCGCAAGCCCCCATTCCGCAGACGTTCGATGACGTCGCGGTGGTGGCCCGCCGGTCCCGGCGCGGCGGACGCGGTCAGGTGGTGCCGGCATGAAACCCGACGATGGCGCCGGCGCAGCCGGCGTGGTGGGGGTACCGCCCGCTTGCGGGGGAGAGTGGCGCCAATGACGCGAGTCGTGTTATCGATCGGATCCAACCTGGGTGACCGGCTGGCCCGGCTGCAGTCGGTGCTCGACCGGCTCGGCTCGACCGTGCAGGCCGTCTCGCCGGTCTACGAGACGGCCGCCTGGGGTGGCGTCGAGCAGGGCCCATTCCTCAACGCGGTGCTGATCGCCGACGACCCGACGCTCGACGGGCACGGCTGGCTGCGCTGCGCGCAGGAGATGGAAGTCGCCGCGGACCGGGTGCGGGGGCAGAAGTGGGGTCCGCGCACCCTCGACGTGGACCTGATCTGCTGCCACCTGACGGCACTGGACGGCGACAGTGAGCTGTTCTCCCTGGAAGACGGCCTGACCCTGCCCCATCCGCTGGCCCACCTGCGTGCCTTCGTGCTGATTCCTTGGCTGGCGATCGACCCCGACGCGGAGCTGACGGTGGGTGGCGGCAAGCAGCCGGTCGCCAGACTCATCGCCGAACTCGATCCCGCCGACCGGGCCGGCGTGCGGCACACCGATTTCGTCCTCGAGCTTCGTCCCGAAAGCTGATGGGCCCGACCCGGAAACGCGACTTGACGGCCGCGGTGCTCGGCACGGCGTTGGCGGGCTACCTCCTGGTCGTGCTGTTTTATCGGTGGTTCCCGCCGATCACCGTGTGGACGGGTTTTTCGTTGCTGTGGGTCGGTGTCGCCGAGGCGATCTGGGGGCGCCACGTGCGGGCCAAAATCGACGACGGTGAGATAGGCGACGCCCCCGGCTGGCTGCATCCGCTGACAGTGGCCCGCAGCCTGCTGATCGCCAAGGCGTCGGCCTGGGTCGGCGCCCTGGCGTTGGGCGGCTGGATCGGCGTTCTGGTTTACCTGCTGCCGCGCCGGTCATGGCTCAGGGTGGCGGCCCAGGACACCGTCGGAACGGCCGTCGCGGCGCTGAGCGCACTTGTTCTGGTGATCGCCGCGTTGTGGTTGCAGCACTGCTGTCGATCGCCGGGCGATCCGACCGAAAACGGCAACGGCGCCGAAATCTAGCTCGCCCCGACGACGTTCGAATCGGGCGATAAGTCCAGGTGAGAAACGCCGGAACGCGCGACACGCGCAGTGGCCCAGGGCCGGTACAGTCGGGCCATGACCGATCTGGCCCGCGGCGCGCGGGCGCGGCGCGGGGGCCGCAGACCCGGTTGGGTGCTGCTGACGGCGTTGCTGGTTCTGGCCATCGGCGCCAGTTCTGCACTGGTGTTCACCAACCAGGTGGAGCTTCTCAAGCTCGCGGTGATACTGGCGTTGTGGGCCGCAGTGGTCGCGGCCTTCGTCTCGGTGATCTACCGCCGGCAAAGTGACGTGGATCAGGCCCGGGCCCGGGACTTGAAGCTCGTCTACGACCTGCAGTTGGACCGGGAGATTTCGGCCCGCCGCGAATACGAGCTCACCGTGGAATCGCAGCTGCGCCGCGAGTTGGCCACCGAACTGCGCGCGCAGGCCAACGATGAAGTGTCGGAGTTACGCGCCGAACTGGCCGCGCTGCGTACCAACCTGGAAATCCTGTTCGACGCCGAGCTCAGTGACCGCCCAGCGCTGGAGGGCGAGCGCAAGGCGGTGCGCGGCTACAGCGAATGGGAGCGTGACAACGAGAGTGCGCGCGACCGGGTCAACCGGGTCGCATCCGTGCGGGCCGAGGAGCCCCCGCGCCCCGACGACAACTCGATCATCGACGTGCACGAGGAGCCGCTGGCCCCCACTCCGCCGCGGCAGCCCGCGGCCGAGAGCTATCAGCAGCCATATGCTCCGCCGCCGCCCGAGTCATACCCGCCGTCCAGACGCCGCCGGGCACCGGAAGGACCCGACCCGGAGCAGGGTTCGCACCGGCGTAGGAGCGATCAGGAGGCTAGGGCCGCGCACCACGAGCCGGCGCCGGGCGCCGGTTGGACCCCGCCCCAACCCCCGCCTGCGCCCGCCAGCCCGGTCGAACGTCAGCATGGCGGTCCCAGCTGGGCGCAACCGCAGCCCCAGGGTCAGCCCAGCGGATGGACCCCACCCGGGCCGGCGCCGACAACCGGACCTGAGCGGTTCGAACCTTCCGAGCCCCCGCGCCGTTCCCACCGTCGAGCCGACGCTGCTGCGCAGCCCGAGCCGCCGTCTCCACAGCCAGAGCAGCAGCGCCCGCCGCGAATCGCATGGCCGCCGCCGGGTGCGGAGTCGCGGCAGCCCGAGCAGCCGGCGGCCTGGCAGCCGGTCAGCCCCGACGGCCAGTGGCTGCCTCCGGGAGCGCCGGGCAGCAATTGGAACGCCGGCCAGGCCGAAGCCCCCGCGGCGCCGTCGCCGGCCTACGACAACGCGCCGTCGCGCGACAACCCGTCGCGTCGGTCACCGGACATCGATGAGCCGGCCGACGAGCCGTCGGCTGAGCGCATGGGCCGGCATTCCAGTGCGCCCGCTGAATCTCTGTCACGCGAGACCGGCGAGCCGGGTGGTGACGACCCGAGCGACTCCGGTCGACGCGCACGGTCGCGGCACTCAGCTGAGCACTCTGACGCCGTCGTCGCCGAATCGGAGGCGCCCGCTCCGGCGATGTCACCGCCGCCGCCTCCACCGCCGCCGCCCCCGCCGCCCGCTGCAGACCGGGGGCCGGTGATGTCGCCACCGCCGGCGGCCGCCCGTCATCGCAGCACGGATGTGCTTGCCGAGTCCGAAGAGCCGCAATCCGGCGGACAATCGGTGGCCGAGCTGCTGGCTCGGCTGCAGAGCGCCCCTTCCGAGGGCGGACGCCGCCGGCGCCGAGAAGACTGAGGCGAACACCACAGCGGTTGGGTTGCCTGTCGCGGTAGAGTCATGAGGACCGTCCGGTACCTGCTTCGCGGGACTGGAACGAACCAGAAAAGACTTGTGAGGGTCGTCTGCGATGGTGCAGTTCGACGGATTGCGCCCCGCTCGGCTGAAGGTGGGAATCATCTCCGCCGGCCGGGTGGGAACCGCGTTGGGTGTGGCACTCGAACGCGTCGATCACGTTGTCGTTGCCTGCAGTGCCGTCTCCCACGCGTCCCGCCAGCGCGCCGAGCGGCATCTGCCGGACACCCCGGTAGCGCCGGTACCAGAGGTCGCGCACAACGCCGAGCTGTTGCTGCTGGCCGTCCCGGACACCGAATTGGCGGGGCTGGTGTCGGGTCTGGCCGCCACATCGGCCGTCCGGCCGGGCACGATCGTCGTGCATACCTCGGGTGTCAACGGCATCGGTGTGCTGGCGCCGCTGAGCGCGCAGGACTGCATCCCGTTGGCCATCCATCCGGCCATGGCGTTCACCGGCTCCGACGAAGACATCGCGCGGCTGCCGGACACCTGCTTCGGGATCACCGCCGCCGACGAGGTCGGTTACGCGATCGCGCAGTCGCTGGTGCTCGAGATCGGCGGCGAGCCGTTCCGGGTGCCCGAACGGGCGCGCACGCTGTATCACGCCGCCCTGGCCCACGCCGGCAACCACATCGTCACGGTGCTCACGGATGCGCTCGACGCGTTGCGGGCCGCGGTCTCGGGCACCGAGCTGCTCGGGCAACAGCTTGTCGACGATCAACCGGGTGGCATCGCCGAGCGCATCCTCGGACCGCTGGCCCGGGCGGCACTGGAGAACACTCTGCAACGCGGCCAAGCGGCGCTGACGGGGCCCATCGCTCGCGGTGACGCCGGCGTCGTCGCCGGTCACCTGCGCGCTCTTGCGACGGTCGACCCGCAGTTGGCGCAGGCCTACCGGGTGAATGCGATGCGGACCGCCGAGAAGGTGCATGCACCCGACGACGTCCTCGAGGTGTTGACGCGATGAGCATCCAGCGGCCGCCGAAGTTCAACCCCGGCGAACTCAACGTGTACGCGAGCCCGGGTGACGCCGGGCGGATCAGTCGGGCGCTGCGCCGCACCGGTCGACGGGTGATGCTGGTGCCGACCATGGGCGCGCTGCACGACGGGCACCTGGCGCTGGTCCGAGCCGCCAAGCTGGTGCCCGGTTCGGTCGTGGTGGTTTCGATCTTCGTGAACCCGCTGCAGTTCGGTGCCGATGAGGATCTCGACGCCTATCCGCGGATCCTGGAGGCCGACCTGGCTCTGCTACGCAGTGAGGGAGTCGAAATAGCTTTCACACCAAGCGCTTCGGCGATGTACCCGAACGGTCGGCGGACCACTGTGCACCCCGGCCCGCTGGGATCCGAGCTCGAGGGCGCCGCGCGGCCCACGCATTTCGCGGGCATGCTCACCGTGGTCTGCAAGCTGATGCAGATCGTTTCGCCGGATCGAATCTTCCTCGGCGAAAAGGATTATCAGCAGCTGGTACTCGTGCGCGAGATGGTCGCCGACCTCAACATCGATGTCCAGGTCGTCGGGGTGCCGATCGTGCGCGAAACCGACGGCCTGGCCATGTCTTCACGTAATCGCTACCTCGATGCCACGCAACGAGAACTCGCCGGCATCTTGTCGGCGGCGCTGCTGGCCGGCTCGCACGCCGCACCAGCCGGTGCGCAAGCTGCGTTGGACGCGGCCCGCTCGGTGCTGTCGAAGGTGCCCGCGATCGACGTCGACTACCTCGAAGTGCGCGACAGCGCGCTGGGGCCGGCTCCCGACGTCGGTGCCGGTCGCTTGCTCATCGCGGCCCGCCTCGGCGAGACCCGGCTGCTCGACAATATGGCAATCGACATCGGAACAACCGTCGGCGCCGACGGGCGAGTGCCTGCGGACCCGGCGCAATCCTGCTCTCAACCCCTCGAATCACATTGGAGGAACTGATGTTACGGACAATGCTCAAGTCGAAAATTCACCGGGCGACCGTGACGCAGGCGGACCTGCACTACGTGGGCTCGGTGACGATCGACGCCGACCTGATGGATGCGGCTGATCTGCTCGAAGGGGAGCAGGTGACCATCGTCGACATCGACAACGGCGCGCGGCTGGTCACGTACGCGATCACCGGTCAGCGCGGCAGCGGTGTGATCGGAATCAACGGCGCAGCAGCGCATCTCGTGCATCCCGGCGACCTGGTGATCTTGATCGCCTATGCCCAGATGGAGGACGCCGAGGCCCGCAGCTATCAGCCCAGGATTGTTTTCGTCGACGCCGGCAACAACCCGATCGACCTCGGTAGCGATCCGGCATTCGTTCCCGCCGACGCCGGCGAGCTGGTCTCGCCGCGATGAAGGTTTTCTAGTCGTGCTGCTGGCCATCGACGTCCGCAACACCCATACCGTCGTCGGACTGGTCTCGGGTACCAAGGAGCACGCGAAAGTCGTGCAGCAGTGGCGGATTCGCACCGAGGCGGAAGTCACTGCCGACGAGCTCGCACTGACCATCGACGGTCTGATCGGTGACGACTCGGATCAGCTGACCGGCGCGTCAGCGCTGTCCACCGTGCCGTCGGTGCTGCATGAGGTCCGGGTGATGCTCGAGCAGTACTGGCCAACGGTTCCACATGTCCTCATCGAGCCCGGCGTCCGCACCGGCATACCGTTGCTCGTCGACAATCCCAAAGAAGTCGGTGCCGACCGAATCGTCAACTGCCTGGCGGCTTTTCAGAAATACAACACCGCGGCGATCGTGATCGACTTCGGGTCGTCGATCTGCGTCGACGTGGTGTCGGCCAAAGGTGAATTCCTGGGCGGCGCGATCGCCCCGGGTATCCAGGTCTCCTCCGACGCCGCTGCGGCCCGCTCGGCTGCCCTGCGGCGGGTTGAGCTGGCCCGTCCACGCTCGGTGGTCGGCAAGAACACCGTCGAGTGCATGCAAGCCGGCGCGGTTTTCGGCTTCGCCGGTCTGGTCGACGGCCTGGTGGGTCGCATCCGCCAGGACGTCGACGGCTTCTCCGGTGGCCCCGGCAATCAGGTCACGGTGGTGGCGACCGGCCACACCGCGCCGCTGTTGCTGGCCGAATTGCACTCGGTCGACCACTACGACCAGCACCTGACGCTGCACGGGCTTCGACTGGTCTTCGAGCGCAACCGCGACAGCCAGCGCGGACGGCTCAAGACGGCGCGCTGACCGGCGGGCGCGGTCCGTCCGCAGACTCGCGGCGGGCGACCCTCCTTTAAGCTGGCAGGTCGTGAGCGCTGCCGACCAGGATTCGCTGGATCTCCCCGAACAGTTCCTGATACGCCGGGGCAAGCGCGAACGCCTGGCGGCCGAGGGTCGCGATCCCTATCCCGTCGAAGTCCCGCGCACGCATACCCTGTCGCAGATTCGTGCCGCATATCCCGATCTGCCGGCCGATTCGACCACGGGCGACATCGTCGGCGTGGCCGGCCGGGTCATGTTCATCCGCAATTCCGGCAAGCTCTGCTTCGCCACCCTGCAAGACGGTGACGGCACCCAGCTGCAGGTGATGCTCAGTCTGGCCGGGGTCGGGCAGGAAGCCCTCGATGAGTGGAAAGCCGACGTCGACATCGGCGACATCGTCTTCGTGCACGGGGAGGTGATCAGCTCGCGGCGCGGAGAGTTGTCCGTTCTCGGCGACAGCTGGCAGATGGCATCCAAAGCGCTGCGGCCGCTACCGGTCGCGCACAAAGAGATGAGCGAAGAGTCACGGGTGCGGCAGCGTTACGTCGACCTGATCGTGCGGCCCGAGGCGCGCACGGTTGCCCGGCAGCGAATTGCCGTCGTGCGGGCATTGCGCAATGCGCTGGAACAACGCGGTTTTCTCGAAGTGGAGACGCCGATGTTGCAGACGTTGGCAGGCGGTGCGGCGGCGCGGCCGTTCGTCACGCACTCCAATGCGCTCGACATCGACCTCTACCTTCGGATCGCACCCGAACTGTTCCTGAAACGCTGTGTGGTCGGTGGGCTCGACAAGGTCTTCGAACTAAATCGGGTGTTCAGAAACGAAGGCGCCGATTCTACCCATTCTCCGGAATTCTCGATGCTGGAGACCTATCAAGCGTATGGAACGTATGACGATTCTGCCGTTGTGACGCGTGAGCTTATTCAACAGGTGGCAGACGAGGCGATCGGCACTCGACAACTCCCGCTTCCAGACGGCAGCGTCTATGACATCGACGGAGAATGGGCGTCGATTCAAATGTATCCGTCACTATCGGCGGCACTTGAGGAAGAGATCACACCCGAGACCAATGTTGATCGCTTGCTCGCTATCGCAGCGTCACTGGAAGTCGAGGTACCGGCCGATCGTGGCTATGGGCACGGCAAGTTGATCGAGGAACTCTGGGAGCACACCGTCGGTGCGACGTTGACCGCACCCACTTTCGTCAAGGATTTTCCGGTCGAGACAACCCCTTTGACTCGTCAGCATCGCAGCCTCGCCGGTGTCACCGAAAAGTGGGACCTGTATATTCGAGGGTTCGAACTGGCAACCGGATACTCGGAATTGATCGACCCGGTGGTACAGCGGGAAAGATTCGCCGAACAGGCGTTGGCCGCCGCCGCGGGCGACGACGAGGCAATGGTGCTTGACGAGGATTTTCTCGCTGCACTCGAGCATGCTATGCCGCCTTGCACCGGCACCGGAATGGGCATCGATCGCTTGTTGATGGCATTGACCGGCCTGTCAATTCGAGAGACGGTATTGTTTCCTATAGTGCGCCCGCTTAGTAACTGACCATGCACTTGTCGCTATATTGAATAAGCTGCCTTAATATGGCAGATTGATCGCTGGGCGGTCCAGACCACGTGTCTTGTATGGCAAGTGTCTAAGAAGAAAGCATGAGGCTCAGCCAATGGCGAAGAAAGTGACCGTCACCCTTGTCGACGATTTCGACGGCGAAGGTGCCGCGGATGAAACCGTCGAATTCGGCCTCGACGGCGTGACCTACGAGATCGATCTTTCGGTCAAAAATGCGACGAAACTCCGTAACGACCTGAAGCAGTGGGTGGAAGCCTCGCGCCGGGTCGGAGGTCGCCGACGGGGCCGCTCGAGCTCCGGTCGCGGTCGCGGCGCCATCGATCGCGAGCAGAGCGCCGCGATCCGGGACTGGGCCCGTCGCAACGGCCACAATGTGTCGACCCGCGGCCGTATCCCGGCCGATGTCATCGACGCATTTCATGCCGCAACCTGACCTGCGGGAGCGCCAGATCAGGCTTTCGCTGAGGGCGAACTGATCGATCACCGAAGCGGGAAACCATCTGCTGTTTTCCCGCGTTGCACTGTTGCGACCGTTTGAGTCAGCGGCCTGAAGGTGGGAAGCCCGGCCGCTAGCCCACTACAGTGGAAGACAGGTACGCGGCGTCGGCCCCTGTGCCGCGATTGACGAAGTACCGATGGTGAGGAAGAGCAGGTAAACGCTAATGTTCGAACGTTTTACTGACCGTGCCCGCAGGGTCGTAGTCCTGGCGCAAGAAGAGGCCCGGATGCTCAACCACAACTACATCGGCACTGAGCACATCCTGTTGGGTCTTATTCACGAAGGTGAAGGGGTAGCGGCCAAGTCGCTGGAGTCGTTGGGCATCTCGCTGGAAGGTGTCCGCAGCCAGGTCGAGGAGATCATCGGCCAGGGCCAGCAGGCTCCCTCCGGGCACATCCCGTTCACTCCGCGTGCCAAGAAGGTGCTGGAGCTGAGCCTGCGCGAGGCGCTGCAGCTCGGCCACAACTACATCGGCACCGAGCACATTCTGCTCGGACTGATCCGTGAAGGCGAGGGCGTTGCCGCCCAGGTTCTGGTCAAGTTGGGTGCTGAGCTCACCCGGGTGCGCCAGCAGGTCATTCAGCTGCTGAGCGGCTATCAGGGCAAGGAGACCTCCGAAGCCGGCACCGGCGGCCGGGGCGGAGAGTCCGGCTCTCCTTCGACGTCACTGGTCCTCGACCAGTTCGGTCGCAACCTGACTGCCGCGGCCATGGAGGGCAAGCTCGACCCGGTGATCGGCCGCGAGAAGGAAATCGAGCGGGTCATGCAGGTGCTGTCCCGGCGCACCAAGAACAACCCGGTGCTGATCGGTGAGCCCGGGGTCGGTAAGACCGCCGTGGTGGAGGGCCTGGCGCAGGCGATCGTGCATGGCGAGGTCCCCGAGACGCTGAAGGACAAGCAGCTCTACACCCTGGACCTGGGTTCGCTGGTGGCCGGCAGCCGTTACCGCGGTGACTTCGAAGAGCGCCTGAAGAAGGTGCTCAAGGAGATCAACACCCGGGGCGACATCATCCTGTTCATCGACGAGCTGCACACGTTGGTCGGTGCCGGAGCGGCCGAAGGCGCGATCGACGCGGCGTCGATCCTGAAGCCGAAGCTGGCCCGCGGCGAGCTGCAGACCATCGGCGCGACCACCCTCGACGAGTACCGCAAGTACATCGAGAAGGACGCCGCCCT
>JAVHWH010000131.1:0-21807 GCA_032159915.1 Mycobacterium sp. | reverse complement strand
TCGATGCCGAGTTCGTCCATCACCTCCAGCCGCGCCGCCGGCTCACGGAACGCGGGGATGGCTTTCATCGGCTCGCCCAGGATCTCGCGGTAGCTCTTGCCCTGCGCGCCGTTGCGGAAGTAGTCCTCCTGCGCCCCGGGCTTGGCGACGACCTCGAAGGTCGGGTTGGGAATGTATTCGCTGATGTGGCCGCGAACGACGATCTTGGTGCGCCCGCGCACCTCGACGTAGTCGATGACGCGCTTGCGGTTCTCCGGAAGGAACTTGGTCAGCGCTTCCTGCGGCTCGTACATATGGTTGTCGGCATCGAATACCGGAAAAGAAAGTTTGCGAGACGGCATGGCGATCTCCTGAAGGGCTGAGATTCTCACTGGGTGGTAATGACGTTACCACTACCGCGCGACGGCGCGAAAGCCGGGGTCGGCGAGCGTCACGCGGGCGGCCAGTCCGGCAGTTTCGGGGTCGGCCCGTTGATGACGGCGAAGTTCACCGTCGCGGAGGCGAGCAGCGCCTCCTCGCCGTCCGCGTCGCTCACGACGTCGACCTGCATCACCATCGCGCGCCGGCCGGCGCGCAACATACGCGGGACTGCATACGCGGTGCCCTGCCGGATCGGACGCAGGTAGCGGATGTTCATGTCGGCGGTCGTCATCGTGGTGCCGTCCTGTAGGTAGTCCAGGCCGAACTGCCCGCCGGCGACGTCGACGAGCGTGGCGATCAGCCCGCCCTGCAGCGCGCCGGAGGTGTTGACCACCTGCGGGCTCACCGGAATCGTCATCGCGAACTCGCCGTTGCGGGCGCCCGGGCGCATACCGATCTGCTTGAACAATTGCGCCAGCGTCGGCGCTTCGGGCCGGACGCCGTCGTCGGCGCCGAGTGCGCGGACGCAGAAGTCGTAAAGGTCACTGGAATTGATTGGCACACCGGTTAATTCGGCACCCAGCCAGTGCAGTCGCATAGCACCCAAGACGGTCTGCATGACGATCGCGGCCGCCGGACCGACGTCGAGACTGGGCCGGAAAACACCTTCGGTGATGCCTCGCTGCACGACGTCGCGCAGCAAATCGTGCAGCGGGGAGAGCACCCGGGCATAGTCGCGGGGCCTGGTTTCGGACAGGTGCTGGTTGTACAGATTCATCGCCCGATTGAGGCTGTCCTGGGTGCTCGACTCGGGTTCGGCACTGATCCGGTCGATGATCAACTTAATGGCCGCCGTGCTGGTCAGTCCGGCGGTTTCGGCGCGCCAGACCTGAGTCGACTGCGCCATCGTCCGCTCCAGCAAGGCGATCAGCAGTTCGTCCTTACTGCTGAAGTGTTGGTAGAACGCGCGCAGCGATGTCTTGGAGCGGGCCACGACTTCCTGCACGGTGAAGTCGGTGCGCCCGGTCTCGCGAAGAATCTCGACGGCGGTCTTGATGAACCGGGCGTCCCGGGTCGTCGGTTCGGCTTCGCTGGCTTCGCTCTCTGCGGCCATGGCACCTTTCCTCATCCCGAGCATTGCGCTGTGAGAATGAGGTTACCGCGCGCTGAGGTGGCCAGGCGACACTGATGACCGGCGGCACTGGTGCGGCTACCTCAGATTCGTTCTCCATAACCGTGCGCTGGGTTGAACTGTTCGGGGAAGGCGTTGTGGGCAGATCTCGCCCACTTATCCATCGTCGCGAGATTGATCCCGAACGTAGATTTATACGAGGCAGCCAAAAGGAATAACACCACCGCGTATACGACCGCCATTATCCATGCGAGTCCCTGCCAATCCCGATTTACCAGGATGGGCACCACCAGGCTGGACACGGTAAGGCCTAACACGATCGTCAATAACCCGCCGTAGGTGATGATCGCCGCAGCCGCGATCGCATATCTCTTCTCTTTCAACAAGATCGGAATCTCGTTCACTAAGCGGGCGCTCGTGCGCCCGATCCAAAGCCGCGTTGCGTCATTGATACTGGGGATCTGATTAAGAAGCCTCTGCTCGAGGATGAAGATTGCCTGATTATGTGCATATACTCGGCTGTTCAGTTGCGAGTGCCACGCAATTACCAATAGCGCGGGTATGGGAAGAACTGGAACCAAGGCGTGCGGTACGGTGTCCGGCCTCGTCGTCCACACAGCACCAATTACGGTGGAGTAGGCCACCAGAATGCTTACCAGCGACAGTGCGTGCGCCAGAATATTTTGTACTTCTGTCCGTTCAGCCATATACAACGCTGCCAACGCGGGCACGGAGTCACCGCTGCCGACTGAACCTTCACTACTATCCTGAGTCGTCATCGAATCGGACCTCGTCTGGGCTGATCACAGTTGCGGCGCTCGACGCCGTGCGTGCTCCACATCATCGCAGCATCACGCAGCGCGCGGGACAAGCCCGATCATTCCCTGACTACGCCAGGTACCGAGGCTGACTTACGGGCACATGAATGCGATCGGTGGGCAGTGCCGCCGTGTTATCGCGTCCGGCGGTGGGTTATCGCCGTCCCACACGGACGCAATTGCGCCGTCGTAGGAATGAACGACGTTGCCCATCCCGTAATTGGTGAAGTAGAAGGTGTGACAGATGTTCCAGTCCCAGACCACCTCGCCCGGCCCGGTCGGCGGATCTTTGCGTTGTCCAGGGCACCAATGGTGGGGAGCGAAGGTGTCGTCGGCGTGAGCGATAGCTCCGGGGAGTTCCAATCCAGGCGTTGCCAGCACTCCCATGAGCAGAGCCCCGGCAACGATTCTTTTCACATTGTGGGTGATGTCCACGATGGCTACCTTTCCTCATCGCTGAGGCAGAACTTATCGCCGACCGCTTAATAGAAAATTAATGGCGACCGCGTGCAACAGCAGCCGTCGACGTGATCAGCTGAGGACTGCTCAGCCGCCTCGGGCTTCGACCATCGCTGAGCGGTTGACTTTGGTGGCCGCGGTGCGCGGGATCTGGGCTACGAACTCGACCGTCTTGGGGACCTTGTACGCGGCCAGGCGGGTCTTTGCGTATGCGATCACATCGCCCTCGGTCAACGGCGTCGCAGGCTCGGCGAGCTGAACAACCGCGTGCACACGACGGCCCCACTCGCTGTCGGTAAGACCGATCACGACGACATCGGCGATGCCCTCATGCTCGGCGAGCGCGCACTCCACTTCGGCGGGAAAGACATTGGCCCCGCCGGTGACAATCATGTCGCTGCGGCGATCGGCGATGTAGAGGTAGCCGTCCTCGTCGAGGTGACCGATGTCGCCGGCGGTCCGGAAACCGTCGGGCGTCGAGGGCAGCAGCGGCGCGCCACCGAGATAGTGGTATCCCGCGCTCATGGGCGAGCGCAGATACACCTCGCCGAGCTCGCCCGGCCCCACCGGCCGGCCCTGCTGGTCCAGGATCCGCACCTCGGTGTCACGGAAGCCGCGACCGACGCTGCCCGGGTGAGCCAGCCACTCGTCGCCGCGTAATGCGGTGAGTCCCAAGTTCTCTGTCATGCCGTAAGCCATCACGACCTTTTCCGGGCCGAGCAGCTCGAACCAGGTGCGCAACAGCGCGTGCGGCATCACCGCGGCGCCCTGCAGGATCCACGCGATGCTGGAGAAGTCGCGCTTGCGTATGTCGGGCAGCGCCGCGATGCGGGACAGCATTGTCGGTGTCGCGGTGAAGTTCGTGATGCGATGGCGTTCGACGACATCGACAACCATTGCCGCGTCGAACTTTTCGAGCACCACCAGCTCGTCACCGCCCAGCAAATAGGTGAGCGGCGAGAATCCGTTGGTGTGATACATCGGCCCGGGGACCAGGATGATCTGTGGCTGGGCAGTCGGGGCCCAGGCGGCCAGGAACGGAAACGACGACTCCGGGGTCCACGTGCCCTGCGCCAGCGTCAGGATCACCTTGGGCAGTCCGGTGGATCCGCTGCTGCATATTCCGTTGGCCATGGGCGAAACTACGTCCGGCAGCGGGTCAGCGGACTGCTCGGCGGCATTGGCGGTGAGCATCGAACTGGTCTGGTCATCCACGGTGACGGCGGGGGCGATCACTTCGAGCACGCGCGACCGTTCCCAGTCGGGCAGGTCCCAGCGCATCGGCACCGGGACGGCACCAATTTTCCAGCAACCCAGCGCCGCAAGCACCAACTGCACTGAGTTCGGAATCCCCAGCGCGACAAGCGAACCGAGCTGTGCGCCTGCGACCGCCAAGGCCCGGCCCCATTGATTGGCCCGCCCATCGAGCTCGCCGAAGGTCATCACCTGCGGGTGACCATCGCGTGCGATGACGGTCAGTGCGGTGTCGTCTCCGCGCTGTTCAGCGAGTTGACGAAGCTTGGCGCCGAAGGGAATTCCCTCGTCCGGCGGATTCACCGTGGGACCCGACACGGTGGTCTGGGTGGTCATGCCGATACCGGGCCGGAGAACAAAGTTTCGAGCCCGCCACCGCGGACCTCGGGCAGCAGGCGCAGCGCCAGTACCTCGGCACTGACCGGCAGGCGGATGAGCGGCTGGGTATGCCGGTCGAGCACGCTGACGTCGGACTCGTCGCAGAAGCCCAGTGCTCCCAGCAGCTGGTGCGCGGTACGGAACACCTGCCGCGCGGTCTCAGTCGCCTTGAGTCTGAGCACCAGGGCATCCGCCGAACGAACTTGTGCCGGAGCCGATTCCAGGCGGCTGATGGTGTATTTGGCGAGTTCGTGCAGCCCGCGCGTTGCGACGGAGGCGTCGGCGATGGTGAATCGGACCGCCTGGAACTCGGCCAGCGGTTTGCCGAACTGCATCCGGGCCTTGACGTGCCGGCGGGTGATCTCCAACGCCTGTTGCACCGCACCGACGATCCGCCACGACCCCAGGGTGAGGTGCAGGTCGACGTCGGTGGCAGCGACGCTGCCGTCCGGTTGGCTCAACGTGGCCGGCACCAGAAAAGGCCCGAGCTTCGCAGCGGTGCGCGATGACGGTTGGATCCGATACCGCGTGCCGTCCAGGTCGGCCGCGACCCAGTTGCCGCTCAGGTCGCCGTGGTCGACCCGGGGCGCATCGGGATTGACCAGGGCGAGCCGGGCGCCGTCGATCGCCAGCAGTTCTTCGACGAGCGGGTACGGCAGCGCCGTTGCACCGGCGGCCTGGCAGAGCACGGCGGCCGCCAGCAGGTCCTCGGCGGAGCCCCGGACGTCGAGGTCGAATGCTCCGAGGTCGGACAGCGCGGTTCGGGCCTCGTGCCGCAGCTGGTCCTCGGTCTCGGCCCGCAGAGCGGTCTGCGCTCCACCGAAGCGGAACAGGCGTTTGGTGGCAACCGCGGCGAAATCGGCAATATCTTCTGGCAGAGCGGTTTTCATCAGTGATCTCCCAATGTTTCGCGCGCGACCAGCATCCGCTGCACTTCAATGGTTCCGGATGCCACGGTGGCTGCCTGGGCGTACCGCCAATGATCTTCGATCGCACCGTGCAGGGGCGCCGACATCCCGCTGTCCAGCGCCGCGGGTCCGACTACGTCGAAAAGCAGCTCGGCGACCTGCTGATCGCACGTGGTGGTGGCGATGCGGGCGGCACTGGCCGCCGCACCGGCCGACGGGTCGTCTTGCAGTGACACCGCGCGGTAGGCCAGCAGTCGGGCGATCCGCAGGTCGATCAACGCCCGCACCCACCGGGTCCGGATCGACTCGGGTAACAGGTCCCAGTCGTCACCGAGTTCAGTCTGCATCCGGTCCAGCAGTGACTCGCACCGCGCGTACCTGGCGATCCCCACTCGCTCGAATGCCAGCGCTTCACGCATCACCCGCCAACCGTCGCCCAATTCGCCGAGCACCTCGTCGGGCGACACTTCGACGTCGTCGAGGAACACCTCGTTGAGGTGATGCGGCCCCAGCATCGATCGAATCGGCCGCACTGTGATCCCGGTTCGGTCCATCGGGACGAGAAACAGGCTCAGCCGCTTGGGTTTCGGCGCATCCGGGTCGGTGCAGGCCGCCAGCACGCACCAGGACGCCATCTGCGCATAGGACGTCCAGACTTTCTGTCCGGTGACGCGCCAGCCGTCACCGTCGGGAATCGCGCGGGTGCGCAGCGACGCGAGGTCGGTCCCGGCCTCCGGCTCGGAGAAACCCTGACACCAGATGACCTCCCCGCCCGCGATGGCGGCCAGGTGCCGGGCCTTCTGCTCGGCGGTTCCGTACCGCATGAGTGCGGGCCCGACCCAGTTGATGCCCATGTACTGAGCGCCGCGAGGTTCGTGATGTGCCCACATCTCCTCGCGTAACACGGTTTGCTGCCACACCGAACCTCCGCCTCCGCCATGCTCCTTCGGCCAGGCCAGGGCGAGCAGTCCGTCGGAGGCGAGCATCTTGCAGAACGACTCGGTGGTCGCCAGATCTTTGGGATCGTTGGTGCAGGCGCCCAGGAAGCCTTCGGGGATGTGCGAGGAGATCAACTGGCGCAAGCGGTTTCGGAGTTCGACGGCATCGGTGCCGAGGTCGTAATCCATCGTCATCCCTTCGGCAATCCGAGCAGTCGCTCGGCGATGATGTTGCGCTGGACCTCAGATGTCCCGCCGTAGATGGTCGCCGCAAGCGCGTCCTGGCGTTCGAAGAGCAGGTCGGTGTCGTCGATGGAGCGCGGCCCGGCTGCTGCGGCGGCAAGCTCCCAAACCCGCTGCAGGGTAGTCGAACCGAGGAGTTTGAGGATGTCGGCTTCCGGGCTCGCCAACCCGGCGAGTTCGTTGCTCAGCGAGCGATAACCGGTCGCCCGCAGGGCTTCGGCGTCGGCCAGCAGCGAGCCGAGTTCGGCGAAGACCTCGCCGGAGGCGTAGTCGTCGTCGGTCGCCTGGGAGTTGCGGACTTCCTTGAGCCCGCGCTGGATCTCCACCCAGTTCATGATCCAGATCATCTGCCGCTCATGGTTGAGCGAGGACATCGCGACCTGCCATCCACCGTTGACGGGTCCAAGCAGGTTGTCGGCGGGTATCTCGACATCATCGAGAATGACTTCGCAGAACGTCTCGTCGGAGACGGACGCCATCCGGATGGGCTCGACGGTCACTCCGGGTGACTGCAGATCGAGGATGAGGCAAGAGATTCCGCGATGTTTGGCGGCGTCCGGGTCAGTGCGGGCGTACAGGGTGCACCATCGCGACTGGTGCGCCTGGGTGGTCCAGATCTTCCTGCCTCTAATCCGAAAGATGTCGCCGTCACGCACCGCGCGGGTGCGTAAGCCGGCAAAGTCGGATCCGGCTTCCGGTTCGGACATGCCCAGCGCCCACCACTCGTCGCCACGCAGTACCGGGACCAGCAGTCGGTCGATCTGCTCGGGGGTGCCGAACTGCCGGATACCCGGCGCGGCGACGCCCGGTCCGGCGATGTTCGGCAGCTTGGGCGCCGAGCGCGTCGCGGCTTCGAGCCGGACTTCCATCGCCTCGGCCAGGCCCAGTGACCGCCCGCCGTGCTCCCGTGTCCACGTCGGCTGCAACCAGCCGGCCTCGAACGCTGCCCGTTGGTGATCGCGCCGAAGCTCGATGTCCCAGCGATAGTCGTCGTAGCGGTCGTAGTAGTCGCGGGGCAGAAAGTCGGTCAGCCACGCCGCGTACTCAGCAGTTAGTTCGCGCGTCATGTCGTGTCCCCGGCGAAGCGGCGTCCCACAGCGTGATAGAGCGCGCGGCTATCTCCCAGCGTCGAGGCGCCTTGCCAGGCGTGGCGCAGGTAGAGGTGCATGTCGTGTTCCCAGGTCTGCGCCAGTGCGCCGTGGACTTGGACCCCGGTACGCGCGCAACCGACCGCGGCCTCGGCCGCCGCTGCCTTGGCCATCGCGGCGGCCTCCCAGCCCGCGAAGATCGGGGTTGCCGGATCGTCGAGGCGCGCAGCGGCCGCATAGGTCAGACTGCGGGCGCGCTCCAGCGCGACGTAGTTGTCGGCCAGTGCGTGCTTGATGCCTTGGAAGGCGCCGATCGGCTTGCCGAACTGCTGTCGGGTCTTCGCGTGCTCAACCGAGAGGGCAAGCGCGGCGCGGGCGACACCGATCAGGTCCGCAGATGCCGCGAGCAGCGGTGTCGCCAGCGCCGATTCCAGATCGACCGGCGCGACCGCCACGGGCTCGGCGTCGACCTCGACATCGCCGACCGGTTGGGCAGGATCGATGCACTCGGCGTCCCGGACTGTGACGCCCTCGCCGACCCGCACGACGGCAGCGACCGGCCCGTCCGCCGACGAGGCCAGGGTGACAACCAGTTCGGCGCGGGGGAGGCCGGGGACCGCGACGGCGCGTCCCTGCAGCCGCCCGCCCTGCATCGTCATCGGAACCCCGGGCAGGCGGTGGCCCGGCGGATGAACGGCCAGCGCGGCGACGACGCCACCTCCGATGTCGGTAATCACGTCGGCGACGGCGGGACCGGCCAGTCGCAGCAGACCCGCGGCCAGGCCGACGCTGGATAGCAGCGGGATGGGAGCCAGGGCCGCTCCGCATTCCTCGAGGACGACGCTCAGGTCCATCCGGCCGAACGGACTGTCGTCATCGGTGCCCGGCACGGCCAGTTCGGTCCAGCCGAGGTCGACCACCGTCTTCCACACCGTGCGCCAGCGCTCCGGGTCGGTCATGGACTGTCGCGCGACAGCCGGCGGGCATTCCGTACGCAGGACGTCGCGCACGCTGTCGCGCAGCGCCAATTGTCCGGAATTCAGTCCGACTTCCATAAGGCCCCTAACATAGTAAAAATAGTAAACTAGCGCGACAAACGTCAATCGCTTCGGCGGCAAAGTTGCGCGATCCGAAATGGTGGTGGGTTATGGCCGAGTGGTACTTGTTCCTGCCACAGGTGCGGGTGCCGGTAGCCGACATCGTGGAGCGGGCACGCCAGGCCGAAGCCAGCGGTTTCTCCGGGATCGCCTTCATCGACCATCTCGAGGCGCCCGGACTCCCTGACGAAAAGATTTGGGAGGCAATGAGCGTCGCGACGTGGGTGGCTGCGAAAACTGAGCGGCTACGGATCGGGCATCTGGTTCTCTGCGACGCATTTCGGCACCCGGCGGTGCTGGCGAAGCAGGCCGTCACCTTGTCGGAGGCATCCGACGGCAGATTCGACCTGGGCCTCGGCTCGGGGTCCTGGCCCGCTGAGCTCGCCAGATTCGATGTCGGTCAACAAGATCCGGTTGCCCGGGTCAAGCAGTTAGAGCAGGATCTGGACCTGATGAACCAGTACTGGGGACGTGGCGAAGGGGGCGTCGGCGGTCAATCCCCACTGCCCGCCCACCGCATACCGCTGGTGCTGGGCGGGACAGGCCGGCGGATGATGGAACTTGTTCGCAGGCACGCCGATTGGTGGAACATCCCGGCCAACCACATCGACAGACTCGCGGAGTTGGCTCCGGCGGCCGGGTCCGCTCGGGTGTCGATCCAGCAAATGGTCGGCTTCGTTCGCAAGGACAGCGACCCCGACAAGGTGCGTGAGGTGAGCGCGAAGCGGTTCGGCGTTCTGGGATCGGGGCTGGTTTGCGGTGATGCCGACGAATTGTCCGGACACTTCAATGATTTGTCCGGTCAAGGCGTCGAACGTTTCTATGTCTGGTTCGCCGATTTCGCCGCACCGGAGTCGCTGCACGAATTCGGCGAAACCGTGATCAAGGCCTTCCCGCGATAGCGCTTCGTTATTGGCGCTGGGCCGCCCGCCGGTGAACCTCGTTGGGCACGACAGGCACCCGTGCGTAAGGCCCGCGCCGCACCGCGCTCAGCCGGATCTCCGGTAGATCCACCGACGGGTCCACGGTGTCGAGCCACGCGACGGCGTCGGCCACGTCGGAGACCTGGATAGCCTGCATCTCGAACGGAACATCCTGGAGCATCTCGGTTTCCACCGGGCCGGGCGTCACGATGTGGACGGCGATGCCATCACGGTCGACCTCGAGCGCAAGCGCCCGGGCGAAAGCATTCATCCCGGCCTTGGACGCCGAGTACGCGGTGCGGGCCATCATCGGCTCGTGCGCTGCCGAAGACGAGATGAAGATGAACCGGGAGCCGGCGCGCATCTTGGGCAGCGCGGCCGAGGTCAGCACGAAGCAGGAATCCAAGTTGGCCGCGATGATCGCCTGCCACTGCTCGAAGGTCTGCTTGCGCGCATAGGTGCCGCCGAGCGTGCCCGCTGCGTGCACCACGAGATCGATGGTCTCCAGCGGGTCGATCGCTTTCGCGAACCCAGTGGCATCAGCGGCATCGGCGACAAGATAGCGCGCCCCGATCGCATCGGCAGCGGCGCGCAGCGGGCCCTCGCGACGCGCCGAAAGTATGACGTCGTAACCCAGTTCGCACAGTTTGGCGGCGCAGGCCTTACCGATGCCGCCGCTGCCGCCGGTGACGAGTGCGGTTCTCACGCTGGTTTGCGCGCCCACGATTTACAGATGGCGAGTGTCCCGCGGGCGGGACAATGCTTGCGGTGATAAGGCGTAGATTCGCTGATCGGGTCCGGCGGCCAGGACGTGGCTCTGGGTGTCGGAAAGATGCCGGGCGGCCACCCGTCGGGCCCGCTCGACGTCGCCCACCGCGATCATTTCGGCCATCTTGATGTGCGTGTTGAGGACGGCGCGACGTTTGTTCAGCGACGGGTAGGTGCCTTTGGCGGCGCTCTCGTCAGCCCACTGCTGTTCGTGGCTGGTCCACAGCGTCTCCAACGTGCCGACGACGGCGATGATGGTCTTGTTGCCGCAGCCGTTGACGATGGCATTGTGGAATCGACGGCCTATCTCGGTGAATTCGGGCCCGTCTTCCAGATGCGTTTCCATCGCATCGTTGATCTCGTTGAGCTCAGCCACGATGGTGTCGGCGCGGTCGGCTCGCTGAGCAGCCAGGGCCGCGCACGCGGGCTCCAGTTCGAGCAACGCGGTGCCGAGGTCGGCGACGACGACCGACTCGCTCTGCAACAGCAGACCCAGCATGTAGGCCGCGCTGGTCTTGGCCGGTGCGTGCACGATGGCGCCGCCGCGATTGCCGCGCCGAACCGAGACCAGCCCCTCGGTCTCCAGAATTCGCAACGCCTCGCGCAGCGAGACGAGGCTGACGTTGAACTGCTCGACGAGCACTTCCTGGCGCGGCAACAGATCGCCGTCAGCCAACTCCCCGTCGATGATCTGCCGCCGCAACTCGTCTGCAACGATCTCCGCGATCCGCGGCGCCGACAACCTGCGTCGGGCCTCGGGGCCAATTCCCAGAGCAGTCATCGGAATCCAGCAGCGGAACGGCCGGCCGGAGCCACGGTCGCTGCGCCCGCGGACTCCATTTAGTGAATCTTAGCAGTAATGGCATAATAGCTGCGCTGGTCAACGGCGCAGTTGAGGGCGGATGGGACACGGGTTGAGCGACGGACACGGCAGCCGACCGACGCCACTGGCGGACGTCCGGGTCGTCGAGGTCAGCGACCGGATCGCCGGCAGCTACTGCGGCAAGCTCCTGGTCGACGCCGGCGCCGAAGTCCGCAAAGTCGAGCCACCGCAGGGGGATTGGCTACGGCGCTTCAGCGCCAGCGGATCGGACATCCCGGCCGGCACCGACTCGCCGTTGTTCAGCTACCTCAACGCGGGCAAGCGCAGCATCACCTGGCCGGTTGCCGGCCTCGACGCCGAACTCGCCGGCGCGGACATCATCGTGGTGACTGCAACACGATCGCAGGCAGCTCGGTGGGGTATCGAACCGCAGGCGTTGCTGGCGCAGTTCTCCCGAGCAGTCGTCGTCACGATCTCCGACTTCGGCTGGACCGGTGCATATGTCGATCGCGCCGCCAGCGAGTTCACCCTGCAGGCATGGTCAGGCTTGACCGGCTTCCGCGGTGACCCGGCCGGGCCGCCGATCGCGATCGGCGGCGACCTCGGCGAGTACATGGGCGGGGTGTTCGCCGCGTTCGGCGCACTGGCCGTGCACCGCCGCGTACAACACGGCGGGCCCGGCGAGCACCTGGATCTTTCGATGCTGGAAGCAATCACGTTGATGCAAAGCGGTGAATGGCTGCATTCGCATCTGTTGCAGGTACCCCCGGTGACGCGCACCATCGAGGTGCCGTCGATCGAAGCGGTCAAAGACGGGTACATCGGGATCACGATGGTCACCGGCCAGCAATGGCTGGACTTCGCCGCGATGGTCGACTGCCCTGAGCTGACCGAGAACCCGCAGCTGAGTTTCCAGATCGGCCGATGGCATTACCGCGATTTCATCCGCGAGCAGATCCGGCCGTGGCTGGCCGAACGCACGGTGGCCGAAGTGGTCGAGCTGGGCCAGTTGTTCCGGCTGCCGATCGCCGCGCTGGGTAACGGCGCGACGATCCGCGATACGGCCTACGCGATCGAACGGGGCGCGTTCGTGCGCAACCCAGCGGGATTCCACCAGCCCCGCACGCCATGGCTGATGTCACGATGCGCACCCGCGCCGCTGCGGAGAGCGCCGGCACTCGGCGAGGCCGACGACACCGGGCCTTGGCCTGCGCGGGATCATCGCGAGCCGCCGGCGGGTCCGCGGCTACCGTTCGACGGCGTCCGCATCGTCGATCTGACGGCGTTCTGGGCCGGGCCGGCCGCAACCCATCTGCTCGCGGCATTCGGCGCCGATGTCGTCAAGGTCGAGTCGATACAGCGCCCTGACGGCATCAGGTATTCGGGCGGTATGCGCAAAGACCGCGACGACTGGTGGGAATACGGCTGGGTGTTCCACGCAATGAATACCAACAAACGTTCTGTCACACTGGATTTGGGTTCACAAGACGGACGTAGCCTATTCCGCGACTTGCTTGCCGACGCCGACGTCGTGATCGAAAACTTCTCTCCGCGGGTGATGGATCACTTCGGTCTGACCGCTGACGCCCTGCTGGAGATCAACCCGCGACTGGTCGTGGCCAGGATGCCGGCGTTCGGCCTCGACGGTCCCTGGCGCGACCGGGTCGGCTTCGCGCCGACCATGGAGCAGATTGCCGGGCTGGCCTGGGTCACCGGACCAGCGGACGGACCGCCCATACCGCCGCGCGGGGCGTGTGACCCGTTGGCCGGTGTGCACGCGGCGTTCGCGGTGACGGCTGCGCTCTGTTTCGCCGATCGCACCGGAGCGGGCCAGCTGGTCGAGCTGCCGATGATCGAGACGGTGCTCAATGTCACCGCCATTCAGCCGATGGAGGCCGAGGTCTTCGGCGTCACGCTGAGCCGCCGGGGCAACCGCGGACACGGCTGGGCCGTTCAAAACCTGTACCGCTGTTGCGGTGTCGACGATTGGATCGCCGTCACCGTGGGGACCGACGAGCAGTGGCAAGCACTGGTCGACGTGCTGGGCCGACCGTCCTGGACCGACGATCACCGGTTCGACAGCGTCGGCGGGCGAGGCGCACATGCCGACGAGATCGACCTCAGGTTGCAGGACTGGTTCGCCGGGCAGAAACTCGATGACCTCGTCGAGGCTCTTGCTGCGGTGGGGGTTCCGGCCGCGCCCGTGGTATCGCCGTCCTTGGTCACCGAGAACGTCCAGCTCAACGACCGCGGGTTCCTGGAAACGCTCGACCATCCACGTACCGGACCGGGGCGCTATCCGTGTCCGCCGTTCGCCCCACTGGGTGGACAGCGCAACTGGCTAAAGCGCCCGCCACCCACACTCGGTGAGCACAACGGTGAGGTGCTGCGAGACCTGTGCGGGCTCACCGATCAGGATTTGGCGCGCCTGACAGGCGCCGGGGTGATCGGCACCCGACCCAAGGGACTGTGACCTCGTTTTCGAAGGGAGTAAGCGATGCGCGTAATTGTCGACGAGTCGTTATGTGAGGCGAACGGCTTCTGTGAATCGTTGGCGCCGGACATCTTCGAGATCGGAAAGGCCGACGTGGTGCATGTCGCCGACGGCGAGGTACCCGAGCATCTGAGAATCGACGTGGCGGCCGCGGTCGACCAGTGCCCGAAAGCCGCACTGCGGCTCGTCGACTGAGTCGCTAGCGCGCCGTCACCGTTATCGGCATGACGTCATAGATCGACATGTTGGTGGTCAGATTCGGGTAAGTCACCTCGGCAGCACCGACAGTGATGTTGTCGCAACGCAGCAGCAATTCATCGAGTACGGCGCGAATTTCGGCGCGGGCAAGCATGGCGCCTAGGCAGTGGTGCGCGCCGCCGCCGCCGAACGCGACGTGGGGATTGGGATGGCGTCCGATGTCGAAGGTGAACGGCGAGGAGAAGACCTCCTCGTCGCGATTCGCCGAACGCAACATCGACACCACCCGCTCGCCCTTGGGGATGTGTTGGCCGTCCATCTCGATGTCGAGCTTGGTGCTGCGAGTCCAGTACGCGACCGGCGAGGCCCAGCGCAGCACCTCCTCCACGGCGCTGGACCGCACGGCTTCCTCGTCGCGGTACCGCTCGATTTGTTCAGGGTTCGCGACGAACGCCTGCAATCCGATGGCCAGTGCGTTCTTCGTGGTGTCACTACCGGCGAAGGCGAGAACGAAGAAGAAGAACTCAAGTTCATTTGCGCCCAAACGGAATTGCTCACCGTCCTCACCGGTGATGACGCCCGACGCGATCGTGCTCCAGATGTCATCGGCTGGGTTTCTGCGCTTCTCGGCGGTGAGCTCCATGGCGTAACCGAAGATGCTCGCGAACACGTCGCCATCGAGCTGATCCCCGGTCGATTGGGCCTTCAGGATGCGGTCGAATCCGTCGAAGACGCGCGGCCGATCCTCTTCCGGAATGCCGATGATGTCGCCGATGACGGTCATCGGCAGTGCGTCGGCCACGTCGTCGATCCAGTCGCCGGTGCCGCGGGCGAGCAGATCGTCGAGCATCCGCGACGCACGGGCCCGGATGCCGTCCTCGAGCTTGGCGATCGCCCGTGGGGTGAAAGCGCTCGAGATGAGTTTTCGGTGTTTGCTCTGCTCGGGCGGGTCCAGCGTGATGATCGTCGGATACGACGCGAACAGGTCGGCGGGCTGGATCAGCGGGCCGTCGCCCGCGGTGAACGATTCGGCGTCGCGATGCAACCGCACGGCATGCCGGTGCTTGGTGGTCATCCAGAAGTCCCGCTTGACGGTCTTCTCCACGCCAGGCGTCAGCCCGTGGCGAAACAGCGGTCTGGTGCGGCGCAGCTCGGTGAACAGCTCGTCGGGAAAGCCGTTGCGCCACAGCTCGAAATCGGACAGATCGACTGTCGACGCCGTCATTGCCAACCTCGATTCACTCAGACGCTTGTGCCTTGCCGGGGCAGGGTTTGCTGATCGACCCTACCGCCGGCATGCGTGCGCGTTGACGTTCAATGCTTAAAATAGTAAAAATAGACCAAGCCTGCACACGCGCGGCGAGCGTCAGCGCGGCCGTGCGCCGATTGGCTGGCGCGGGAATGGACGCAGAAGGGGCAGCCGGTGACGGATACGATTTCGGACTCCTCCATCGATCCGTCCGACAGCGACCCATCGGAACGGGAATTCGGGCCGAGCGGCATCAGCTTGTCGCCGTACCGATTCCCGACCGGATGGTTCATCGTCGGCTTCGCCTCGGAGCTGGCGCCCGGCGCGGTCAAGCGCGCGCACTACTTCGGTGAGGAGATGGTGCTTTTTCGCACCGAGTCCGGCGAGGTGTACGTGCTGGACGCGTACTGCCAGCACCTGGGCGCGAACATGGGTGTCGGCGGCACCGTCGAGGGGGAGAACATCGTCTGCCCGTGGCACGGGTGGCAGTGGCGCGGCGACGGCACGAATGCGCTGATTCCGTACAGCAAGATCGGCTGCAAGAACAACGTCCGCGTGCGGACCTACCACACCGCCGAGTGGTACGGCTTCATCCTGGTGTGGCACGAACGGCACGGCCGGGCACCGTACTGGCAGCCGCCGGTGCTGCCCGAGCTGGAGACCGGCGAGTACTACCCGCTGCACCCGCACAGCCGCATGCTGAACCGGGTGAAGGTGCACGCGCAGATGATCATCGAAAACGCCGCCGACCCGTATCACGTGCAGTACGTGCACAAGGCGGCGAACCCGGCCAACACCACGTCATTCGAGGTGTCCGGCTACCACCTGCACGCCACCGTCAGCGCCCACTTCGGCGGCGGCCGGTCGCAGACCTGGCTTACCCCGGACGGTCCGGTCGACGCCAAGATCGTCTACGACAACTACTCGCTGGGCCTGGGCATCGTGCGCTTCCCCAGTGACTTGGTGGCCACCATCGAGGTGACCGGACAAACTCCGGTCGACGAGGACTACACCGACTACTTCTACACCCAGGCGTCCGTTCGCGAGCCCGGTGACTCTGGTGATGTGCCGACCGGTCGCGCCGCGAAGTTCCTGGCGCTGCAGCAAGAAGTCATCAAGCAGGACTTCTTCACCTGGGAGAACATGAAGTACCTGGAGAAGCCGAACCTGGCACCGGAAGAGGCGCACGACTACGCGGCGCTGCGCCGCTGGGCGCACCGCTTCTACCCGGGCGAACAGGCAGCGCAGGACGACTTCGGCTACACCGCCAACGGTGATCCGGACCCGGCTGCTGCGGGAGCCTGATGTCCTGCGTGCCGGTTCGGGCGGCCGCGTGCGAGGAAAACCCCATCGGCCCAGCTGATTTCGGTGTCGAGCAGTTCAGTGTCGCAGCGGTCCTGGATCGTCGCGCCGAGCAGTGTCCCGACCGGGTGATGATGTCGATCGACGGTGTCGAGGTGACCTTCGAGCAGATGCGCCGGCGGTCCCATGCTGCCGCTCGAGCGCTATTGGACTCAGGCATCGGGCCGGGTGACGGTTTCGCGTTGTTCGCCGCCACCTGCCCGCAGTGGGTGTACTTCTGGTTGGGTGCGGGTCGCATCGGCGCAGTAGCCGCGGCCGTGAACACAGCGCACAAGGGTGAATTCTTGCTGCACGCGCTTCGCCTGGCTCGGGCCAACGTGATTGTCACTGACGCCGAGCGCACGTCGCGGGTCGAGGAGGTGGCCGCCGAACTGCCCGGCCTGGTCAGCATTGTGGTCGACGACATGTCGTTCGACGACGACGACGGCGCGCCGGCGGTGACCGACCACGTCGGTGCCGTCGACGACATCGGATCGCTGTTCTTCACCTCCGGCACGACCGGGGCCTCCAAAGCGGTAGCGACCACCTGGCACTATCTGTTCACCACGGCCGCGACCGCCGCTGCGGCGTGGGAGTTCGCTGCCGGTGAGGCGCTGTGGACGGCGATGCCACTGTTTCACCTCAGCGCTGCTCCGGCGGTTTTGGCGCCGATGCTGGTCGGCGGCACAACCGTTTTGGCGTCGGCGTTTCATCCGGCCTCGGTGTGGGACGAGGTGCGCGACTGTGCTGCAGTGGGCTTCGTCGGCGCGGGCGCGATGGTGTCCATGCTGATGAATCAGCCGCCGGGCTCCGGTGATGCGCAGCTGCCGCTGCGCTTCATCTCCGCGGCGCCGATCGCCGCCGGCATGTACCGCGAGATCGAGAAGCGTTACGGCTGCCGGATCGTCACCATGTACGGCCTGACCGAAGCCTTCCCGATCGCCGTCAAGGGCGTTGCCGACGACGGCGTGCCCGGAACGTCGGGCCGGCCCAACCCCAACTTCGACGTGCGCATCGTCGACCCGGACGGTGCGCCACTACCCAACGGCACGGTCGGCGAGATCGCCTGCCGCCCCCGTCACCCACACGTGATGAGCGAGGGCTATCTGAACGCCTCGGGCGAAGGACTTGCCCCGCACCCGCAATGGTTCCGCACCGGTGACCTCGGGACGCTCGACGACCACCAGAACCTGACCTATGTAGACCGGGTGAAGGATTCGTTGCGCCGCCGCGGAGAGAACATTTCGTCGGTCGAAGTCGAGACTGTGGTGACGCGGCATCCGGCGGTGCTCGAAGCCGCAGTGGTCGGTGTACCCAGCGAACTGGGCGAGGACGACATCCTGCTGTTCGTCACCGTGGAACCCGGGACGGTGTTGAATTACACTGAGCTGCTGGACTTTTGCGGCGCCCGAATGCCGTACTTCTGCGTACCGCGGTATGTGCAGATAGTCGGCGAGCTTCCCAAGACCGTGATCGGGCGGATCCGCAAAGACGTGCTTCGCGCTCAAGGCGTCGGACCTACGGCCTGGGACCGCGACAGCCACGGATACATCGTGAGTCGTTAGACGGGATCAAGAGAGCGACAGGGAGAACAACAACAGATGGCCATGACCTATCAACAGCAATACGTCCTCGACGGCTCGGTGGGCCGCGACGCGATCTTGAACCTGACGGCACGGCACAACCGATACTTCTCCGAGGGCGACCGGAGCGGGTGGATCGCCACATTTCGGCACTCGGGCGCCCGCTTCACCCGTGACGGCGTCGAATTCACTGATCTGCGGGAAGCTTTTGACGGCGGTAACGGGCGACTGGTCACCGTCGATCACGAGATCACGGTCGACGGTGTGGATGCGACGCAACGGTGTGTGGCGTTGCTCTTCTCCGCAAACGGTGACGGCGGCCCCACGCTGCGTGCCACCGGCAGCTATCACGATCGACTGATCTACGAGCGCGGCGGCTGGTACTTCACCTCCCGCCAACTGCAATGGGATTCGGTGTCGAACGGGCATCCGCTCACAGTCTGACGGGAGCGGTACTTGTCGACCTCTATCAGCTACCAGCTCGCGTTCGGCACCTACGAGGATGCCCAGCGCATGGTCGGAGTCGCATCCGAGCCCCGGGTCGCGGGAACCGTGGTCAGTGCGGCCAGGATCCAGATGTTCGCTGCCACAGTGCAGGACGGCAATCCGTCCTACTGGGATGCCGAATTCGCAACGCGTACCTGGGGAGGGCTGTTGGCGCCGCCGGCGCTGCTGATGGGTTGGCTCACCCCGCTCCCGTGGGTGCCGGGTGGTCGCCCGCCGGCGTCGGCGATCGCGATTCGGGTGCCGTTGCCGGGCACGACGTTTGTCAACGCCGCCAACGAAGCGGAGTTCCCGCTGCCGATCGTCGACGGCGACCGGCTCACCGTCGTCGAGGAAGTGATCTCGGTGTCGCCGGAGAAGCAATCCAAACTCGGCATCGGTCACTTCATCGAAACCTTGGACACCTTTACCCGTCAGGACGGTGCGGTCGTCGCGACCAACCGCAACACCCTGTTCCGCTTCACGCCTGGGGGGTCGGCATGATGATGTGGGCTGACGTGACGGTGCCCGCGGACTTACCGGAGGTGCGCGACGAGATCAGTTACCAACGGGTGGTGATGAACTCGGGATCGACCTGGGACTACTTCCCGGGCCATTTCGACCCCGATTACGCTGCAGCACAGGGTCACCCAGGCATTTTCGTGAACACCATGCATCTTGCCGGCTTCGCCGATCGCATCGCCACCGACTGGGCCGGCCCGCAGAGTCGGGTGGTGCGCCGGAAAATGCGGCTCGCCGGCTCGATCTACGCCGGTGACACGATGGTGGGCCGGGGCCGCGTGGTCGCCAAGCCCGCGCCAGGCCTGGTCGACCTGCAAATCGACGTCACCAATCAGCGCGGTGAACTGTGCAGTCCGGTCGAGCTCACTCTGCAGCTGCCTCGAGGTTGAGCTCGTCGTGCGATGTGCGATGTGCGATGTGCGTCGTGACCGAGAACGGCACGGCGGTGTTCCGGATGCCGAGTTGTGCTGGACCACGGCATCGGCTTCACGACGCGCTGCCGCTGCGACCGTTGGGCTCAAGTCAGAACACCGCGCAACGACTCACAGTTTCGATAGGAATTGACTTTTGGCTCGCTGGAGGACAAGGCGTTTCAACCCGATAGGTGACTGGAGGTCGATGCGACGTTGCCCAAGCTGACCTGGGACGTGTTGACGCACATCAAGCTGGTGTGATGACTTCTGTGCGGCGTTGCCCGGCGATCTTGCGGCGCAGTCGATTCCATGAGCCGTCAACCGCGCAACGGTCGCATCAGACGGACCTGCCGCTACTGGCTCGTGTCGTGTCGACAGTTCGCGAATGCCTTGCGGCAAGGCGGTAGAGGATAGGTTGTGCGGCAATGCCGTTCGTTTCGAATGTAGCGAGCACGAAGCGCCGAAACGACGGCCGCAGCATCAGCTGCGGCAAGAACGTTCGCCAGTGCGGCCAGCTGGCATGGTTGATAATCCCGTAATCCACGCGCTCGCCGTCCAAAGGTGCCATGACCTCTGAGTCTGGCAGCGCAGTGTTCTGGACAAACCATCCGGCGGTGTACTCCCAGACGGGGACGAGCCGCGCCAAATCCTCGGCGTAGAAGTAATTGAAAAGGAACACCGACGAACGCCTGTGCTCGACGTCGGCAATGCGGCGGATATTTCGCGCAGCGACTTCATAGAAGTCGAGCGCCATGGCCTCCAGGGAGCGACGCAGCTTTCGATATCCGACATGCTCACGCAGATCTCGCGCGCTAGTGGGATCGACGGTCTTGATTAAAACCACCACGTCGAATCGAGCAGGTTCGATCGAGCGACGTCGCAGGAGTTCTTTCCCCATGCCGGGCGCCACCAGGCGCGCTACAAATAGATCGGCGTATGTAACGGTGTCCACACGAGCAAGCTCGGCCAGCTGGCGCGAAATCGAGTCGATGAACGTGCGCTTTCGTCGACCACCGACAAGGAAAGCCACCTGACGCTCGACCTTTACCGCGACAAGCAGGTAGCCCGCGTCGCTGGCTGGCTGTAATGGTGCCGGTGAACGCTCACCATGTGGTAGCTCGATGTCCATGTCTCTCCGATCCGGTTCAACTCCCACGCCGCAGCTTGCGGTCGCCCTACCAAGATAATTCAACGATGACGAAATAAATCTACGCCGCCGGGTAATAGAATTCAACAGTGACGAATAGATCGCGGGAGCAGGTACGTCCCGGCCGACGCACGGGGCGGCCCGACACCCGGGCGCAAATTTTGGAGGCTGCCCGCGCCCAGTTCATCGAGGCGGGCTACCGCGCTGCAACGGTGCGTTCCATCGCCGCCGCAGCGGAAGTGGATCCCGCGCTTATCAGCTACTTCTTCGGCTCGAAGGAGGGGCTCTTCGGCGAGGCAATGGCGCTGCGCGCCAACCCCGCCGAACTAATCGCCAATCAGATTGACGGTCCGGTCGATGAGCTGCCCCGCCGACTGCTGACGGTGTTGCTCCAAACGTGGGATGAGCCCGAGAACCGGCCCGCCCTGCTGGTGATTGCGCAGACCGGCGCCGGGCCAGACGGCCCGGCGCTCACCCGCGGTTTCGTCGAGGAAGTCCTGGCGCTCCCGATCACCGAACGGCTACTGCGTGAAGGTATCGCAGTCGGTGATGCACGGGCGTGCACTGCGTTGCTCATCACTCAGCTCGTTGGAGTCATTTACGCGCGCTACGTCCTCGCAGTCGATCTCGTCGCGACCATCCCCCGAAGCGAATTTATCGACTGCTTTACACCCGCCCTCAACGCCGTCGTACACACCTGCATCTCCGGGCGTAGACGCATCGGAGGAGCGTCTCGGTAACGCCGGCGGCTCGCCTGTCCAAACTTGAATACCGTTGTGTAGGACTCCATTTGGTCACCATTGGACTTGGGGCATTTCGGCGTGAGGTCTTCAAAGGGAGTAGTCGACGCAGTTTGATGAGGTGTTCCCTTGGTGACCTCGGCCGCCGCCTTCCTGATGCCCGGCCGCCCCAACCCCGCGTGCCGACCGGCGACCATCCGTGCCGGAAACAGGAACGCGTCACAACCCGCCGGTTCGGCGCTAGTGCACAACCCCTTCGAGCGTTCCTTCTTTCGCCGGCTCCGCTGAACTCAGCAGGCAACCGATAGCTAACCGGATAGCGGGGGCATCGCGCCTTTGCTGATCACCGACTGCAGCTCGACGTACTCGTGCAGGCCTTCGGGGCCGAACTCGCGGCCGATGCCGGATTGCTTGAAACCGCCGAACGGGCTGCCGATGTCGAGCGTGT
>JAVHWH010000055.1:0-17913 GCA_032159915.1 Mycobacterium sp. | reverse complement strand
TCCGCATCATCGAGCGGCGACTCGGACTCGGAACTCATTGCACGAAATCAAGTTTCGACATCTTGAGCCGATCCCCATCCCGATCGATATTGACGCTGAGTCGCCAGAACACCGTGGGCCGCTTCGACTTGTCGGCATTGATGGTGTCGGATTTGGCGACTACCAGTAGAACTGCCGAATTATTGGTCATCGATTCGACCGCGACATCTTGGACGGTGGCCTTTGTAATGACCTGCGCGTCCTGGGCATTCTTGACCATGTAGCTTGACGTGGCTTCCATCTGGCTCTTGAGCGCTCCTGTCGTGTCGTCGATGGTGTGTTGAAGATTCTCCGCAGCGTGCGCCGGATCAATCGACATCAGGGCGGCAACTTCCTCGCGGGCGGCTGCGGCAAACTCCGCCGCGTGCTGCCGCTGCTGCATGAGTGTGCGGTGTTGCCAGACGACGTAACCGCTGGCCGCCAACGAGGCGCAGATGAGCACGATTGCGGTGCCGACACCCGCCGCTTTCCGGGTAGGACGAGGAGGCCGCCATGGCCACCGACGCCTCAATCGGAAGGCAGCCGGCTTGGCCTCGGCAACGTCAGCGTCTTCAGTCGGTTCGGACGCTCGGCTGGAACTGTCCCCGGCCGTCCGGCGCAATTCGGCCGCGCGTGCTCGTGCGGCCGCGGCGCGCTCCTCGGCACGAACGAGCTCTTGTTCCGCTTCCGCGAGCGGATCTGGAGCTTCGGTGGCCGATGGGTCTGCGTCGGAGTTCGTCACTGGTCCAACGCAATCGCCGGCGCATGCGCACCGCGACTCACGGCTCGTTCCGGGCTACCCACGGAGAATCACGTTATCACCCCATAATCGCTGGCCGGATGGCCGTGAGGACGCGCAATTCCCATCTGCTTACTCCACCGCGGGATCTTCTCCGATTGACAGAATTTTCTTTTCGTCCATGCAAAACTGTTTTGATGCGTTTCATCGTGGCGGTGGTGACGGCGCTGATCGGAGTCGGCGTGCTGATGCCGCCGACGGCGGCCGCCGGGCCGACTGTCTGCGACTACCCGGCGTGCACTCCGGGTATCGCTCCGAACATGGTGCTGGGTGCGCCATGTGACAACACCACCTACTACGCCTTCGGTGTCTCAGGCGGTTATGTTCCCGCCACCCAACCCGGGCGGCTGATGTTCTGCGGATCGCCGAGGCGATACCAGCCGAGATGGTTCCGATCACCGCCGATGGCCGGCATCAAGGAAGAGAACACTGACTGCCACCTCTTCAACAACTACGTCGCGCAGGCGCCCGACGGACTGTTCCTGATCTGCATCGCGCAACAGGGTCACGAATTCTGGACTCGCGCGGACACCTGAGCCACTGACTGACGACGGCGCCTACTTGGGTTGATTCGGCACGCCGGAAAACAGCTGTCCGGGCGGCTCCACGGTCACCCAGCCCCCTAGCTTGGTGATCACGTGCGGCGCGAAAACCGAGCCGTAAAGCAGATTTCCGACGACGATGACCGCGACAACGGACAGCACTGACGCATGAAGCCGCTTCTTGGACCGTTGGGCCGCCCACACCTCGATGACGTTGCGGCCTTCGGCATCAGTGCGACCCAGCAGATAGGTTAAGACCATCATCTGGATGGCCATCGCCAGCGCGTCGTAGAGCGGGTACTGATGGAGCGTCCCCTCGCGGATCGCCAACCCGGGAATCACCCGGCCGTAGTAGAAGACACCCAGCTTGGCTCCGAGGAACCCGTTGAAGAACAGTGCCCAGGCGAAACCGACGAGTAGTCCGACGATCAACAACGTTGGCGGCCTGCGCCAATTGAAGCGTGCGATAAGCCATCGCCCGAGCGTTGTGGCCGTGAAGGCAGGCAGCACGAAGTAGGAGATGTAGCCGATCGGAACGAACAAGGGCAGTCCGCCCCACGTCATGTTCAGCGGCCACCACGACGGCATGCGGGGAATGGCCGGGGGGAACTGCGCATACATCGCCCAGTCGTAGGGCGCCTCGATCCACGAGAACGACATCGCTGAAATGCAGAGCAGCAGTAGCGGATGCACGCGCCGCTGACGAACGCTCAGATACACCGCGAGGACAGTGAACGAGATGCCACCTACAAGAGCGAAGTCGCTGGCCGCCTGCATCACCGGGGTCATCTGGTCGCTCATCGATCGCCGGCTCGAGTCGACGAGCGACGGGCTTCCGGGTCGAAACGGAGCACCAGCCCGAAGATCGCTGCGAGCAGTCCGAACAGCATGCCGAGCATGATCAGAGCGCCCACGTCGACCACCCTTCTCCAGACAGCACCGACTCTTTAGATAGTGGATACTATCCTAATGTGGATAGTGCACGCTATCCTCAGTCTGTGCCTCAGCGATCAACCGCCAAGCGGACTGCGGCAGACGCGCCCACTGCGCTCCGCCGACCGCGCGGTGAGCCACGCAGACTCCTGCTTGATGCCGCCCGGAGCTTGTTCGCGCGGCAGGATTACCGCAGCACCACCACGCGTGAAATCGCCGTCACGGCAGGCGTTACCGAGCATCTGCTGTTCCGGCACTTCGGCTCGAAGGCCGCATTGTTCCGCGAAGCACTGGTTCTGCCCTTCACTGGATTCGTCGACGAATTCGGCGCGACCTGGCAGTCGGTCGTCCCCGAGGAGACCGACGAGCAGGAACTGGCGGCACAATTCGTCGGACAGCTCTACGACGTGTTCGTCAGGCACCAAGGCCTGCTGTTGACGCTCATGGCGTCGGAAGCGCTGAGCGACGACGAATTGGCCGAGACGGGTATTGCCGACGTCCGGCGCTCCCTCACTGTCCTGGGCCGAATCAGCGCCGAGGGCATGAACCTTCGCGGGCTGCGATCCGACCATCCGGACCTGCCCGCGCACTCCACGGTCGCGATGATCGCCGGCATGGCGGCGCTGCGATCCACCTATTTCGGCGCCAAGCCGCCGTCGAGAAAAGTGATCGTCGATGAACTCGTCCAGGCGATCCTGCATGGCTTCCTGCACCGCAACGACTGAAGGGCCCGGCACCAGCATGTCAGAGACCAGTACCGTCGAATTGTATTACGACCCATACGATCCCGATATCGACGACAATCCATACCCGGTGTGGAAGCGGATGCGTGAAGAAGCGCCGCTGTACTACAACGACAAGTTCAATTTCTACGCGCTGAGCCGGTATGACGACGTGGCGCGCGAGTTGCCGAACTGGCAGACCTACCGTTCCGGCCGGGGCACCACCGCCGACATTTTGTTCAACAACATCGAAGTGCCGCCAGGCATCTTGCTGTTCGAAGACCCTCCGCTGCACGACCTGCACCGACGACTGTTGTCGCGGGTGTTCACGCCGCGGCGCATGCTCGCCGTGGAGTCGCTCGTTCGTGAATTCTGCACCAGTGAATTGGATCCGCTGATCGGTGCCGACGGGTTCGATATCATCGCCGATCTCGGTGCGGTGCTTCCGATGCGGACCATCGGCTACCTGTTGGGCATCCCCGAGGAGCACCAGGCCAAGATCCGGGATCGCAACGGCGCCTTCATCGATGTCGCCAACGGACGTGAACCCGGTGAGGTCAGCCAGAAGATCTTCGAAGAGACCATTGTGATGTTCGCCGAGTTCATCGAATACCGGGCGGATCATCCCTCCGACGACTTGATGACAGAGCTACTCGCGGCCGAGGTCGACGAGCCCGACGGCACCCGACGACCGCTGTCGCGCACCGAGGTGCTGTCCTACACCGCGATGATCGCCGGGGCCGGCAATGAGACCACCACCCGGCTGATCGGCTTCATGGCGCAGTTGCTCTCCGATCATCCCGACCAACGGCGGGAGCTGGTGGCCGACACGTCGCTGATACCGGGCGCGATCGAGGAGTCGCTGCGCTACGAGCCGCCGTCGCCGGTACAGGCCCGCTACGTCGCGCAAGACGCTGAGCATTACGGCCGCAAAGTCCCGGAAGGGTCGTTCATGTTGCTGCTCAACGCTTCTGCGAATCGCGACGACACGCAGTTCCGCGACCCCGACCGCTTCGACATCCACCGTCGGGGCAGCCACCTCAGCTTCGGGCAGGGACTGCACTTCTGCCTCGGCTCTGCACTGGCCCGCCTCGAAGCCCGGGTGGCTTTCGAAGAGGTGCTCAAACGCTGGCCGGACTGGGAAGTCGACTACGCCAACGCCGAACGCGCGCACACCGCCAGCGTGCGCGGTTGGGCCCGCCTGCCCGTCGTGACCCGATAGCCCTAGCGCACCGGCGCCAGGGCGGGCCGCGGTGTGAACGTCAGGTGCAGATCGCTGAGCCCGCGCAGGATGTAGGTCGGCTCGAAGGTGTAACGCCGCTCGTCGGCCGGCCCATGCTGGGCTTCGCTGATGGAGATGTCGGACATCCGGTCCAGAATGCGCTCGATCGAGACGCGGCCCTCGACACGGGCCAGCGGTGCGCCCGGGCAGGAATGCACGCCACGGGCGAATGCCATGTGCTCGCGGACGTTTTTGCGGTCCAACCGGAACTCATGTGGGTTCTCGAACCGCCGGGGGTCCCGGTTGGCGGCGCCGGGCAGCACCATCACGACCGTGCCGACCGGAATCTCAACGCCCCCAACGGTCGTTGCCTTGCGGGCCAGGCGAGAGTCGCTCTTGACCGGGCTTTCCATCCGCAGCGACTCTTCGATGAAGTTTGGAATGAGGCTGCGGTCCGCACGCAGCTTCGGCTGGATCTCCGGCCGGTCGCCGAGTGCCTGCAGGGCCGCCGACAGCAGCTTGGCGGTGGTTTCCTGTCCGGCAGCGAAAAGGAATGTCGCTGAACGACTTACCTCGATGACCTCGGGTGTGGACCCGTCGGGGTACTTCGCCGTCGCCAATGAGGTCAGCACATCGTCGCGCGGCGAGCTGCGCCGATCTTCGATGTAGGAGCAGAACTTGTCGTCGAGCCACTCCAGCGGGTTGATGCCGACCGACTGCAGATCGAGCGACCCCACCCGTGCGCCGGGACGGTCGGCGCCCAGCACGGTGCGAAACTCTTTGTGATCCTCTTCCGGGACGCCGAGCAGGTCGGCGATTACCAACGTGGCGAATGGCTTGGAATACTCGCCGATGAATTCACACTCGCCGTTACCCAAGAACTCCTCGAGCTGACGGTCGGCGAGGCGCCACATGAACTCCTCGTTCTCCTTCAACCGGCTCGGTGTGAGCAACCGGCTCAGGATCGATCGCGCGCGAGTGTGGTCGGGCGGGTCCATCGTGACCATGTGCTCGAACATCGGGAACTGGCTGCGGTGCGCGTCGATCAGCGGACCGAGGTCATCCGAGCCCTCGATGTCGAACGGCAACGGCGGAAAAGGGCCGCCGAGGGCGACGATGTTGGAAAAGGTCTCCGGATCTTTGTAGACGGCGTTGGCCTCTTCCCAGCCGGTGATCGCGACGACGTTGTGGTGCGGCAACCGCAGGACCGGGTTCTGGCTGCGCAGGTAATCGAAGTACGGGTGCGGATCGGGAACAAGCGACTGGTCGGTGAAGAAGTCGATCGAATCGAAATTGCTCATGTACGCGCGCCTCCCGGGCTGGGCCTCTTCAACCGTGGTGTTTTGGGCGACGAGATGTGGTGCCGCCCCGCAGTGACTTCGGCAAAAGTGCAGAACTTGCTGAGCACCTGCTTAGCATGACGCTAATGTCGTGGTCAAGGGCGGAGCATGGTCCGACGCTACGATCGGCGTGTTCAGCAGATATTCGGCGAGAGTGTGGATCACGCATGACTTCGGCCCGCAGAATCGGCGCACCGGACGCGAAGAACCGCGCGGTGCTGCTCGACGCCGCCGAACAGTTGATGCTCGAAGAGGGTTACGCCGCAGTGACTTCGCGCCGGGTAGCGGAAAGGGCGGCGCTCAAGCCACAACTGGTGCACTACTACTTCCGCACGATGGACGAGTTGTTCCTGGCCGCCTTTCGCCGCCGAGCCGAGCAGGGGCTCGAGGTGCACGCGATGGTGTTGCAGGCGCCGCAGCCGTTGTGGGCGCTGTGGCGGTTCAGCACCGATCCGGCGGCCACCGCGATCACGATGGAGTTCATCGCGCTGGCCAACCATCGCAAAGCGCTGAAAGCCGAGATCGCCCTCTACGCAGAGCGTTTTCGCGAGGAGCAACGCAAAGCGCTGACGACGATCCTCGCTCGTTACGGTGTCGACCCGGTCAAATTCCCCCCGCTGGTGTGGTCGGTGTTGATGACCAGCGTGTCCCGCGTCCTGGTGATCGAGCAGGCGCTCGATATGTCCGCCGGCCACCGGGAAACAGTCGAGATCGTCGAGAGCTACCTGCGGCATATCGAGGGTAATCCGGAAATTTAGATCGCTCACCAGCGCCGGGGGTCTCACCAGGAGCGCAGGGAGCAGATTACGCCCTTCGGGCCGTCGTTGGAGTTCACGACCACCCCGTCGACGACGAGTGCGCAGTGAAACATCGGCGTGCCCGGTTCGGTGCCGGTGCTGACGGTGACCATGGCGTAGTGGTCTGGGTCGGACAACATCACCACTGGTGAGGTCCACGGATGACCCGGCGCGATGTCTGCTTGAACGTTGGGGGTGTATTGGTACGTGTTGTGGCTGTAATCGGAGAATTTCGCCGGCTGCTGGTCCAGGTAATAGATGTCGGCCCAGATCGGGCTCGCGGCTGTGATGACGTACCGAACTTGGTGCATCGGTGGGTCGTCGGCCCGCGAAGGGGCTGCGGTTGCGGTCGCCGCCACGGCTGCCAGTGCCACGCCCAGCGCGGCTCTACCGATGGTTGTCATGCCTGCCTCCGGCCGCCCGCTTCCCGGGACGATATTGGCATTCTCCGAGGCGGAGAATAGCTTCACCACTGCCTTCTTCACGACCCTAACCTCTACCGGTCGGGGGCTTGAGCCGATTCGCCAAAAGGGGCGGCGGTCCTGCTTCTGGCACGCGGAGGCATTGCGGTAGCGTGTGGGCGAGAATATTATTCTCGAAAACTGGTAAGGAGGATTTCATGGGGCAGCTCTCGCATCGGGAAGACGTCGCGTTTCCAATCTTCGACGCGGATAACCATCTCTACGAGCCGCCGGAGGCGCTGACCAAGTTCCTGCCCAAGGCGTACAAGGACTACGTCCAGTACGTGCAGATCAACGGGCGGACGAAGATCGCGATCCGAGGACAGATCAGTAATTACATTCCCAACCCGACCTTTGAGGTCGTCGCCCGGCCGGGCGCGTGGGAGGAGTACTTCAAGTTCGGCAACCCGGACGGCAAGACCAAGCGCGAGCTGTTCGGTGAGCCGATGCGCGCGATCCCGGCATTCTTCGAGCCCGGCCCCCGGCTCGAGGTGATGAACGAGCTAGGCCTGGACCGCACCCTGATGTTCCCGACGCTGGCCAGCCTGCTCGAGGAGCGGCTGCGCGACGACCCGGTCGCCATCCACGTCCTGGTCCACGCGTTGAACGAGTGGCTCGATGAGGTGTGGGGCTTCAACTACCAGAACCGCATCTTCACCACCCCGGTCATCACTCTGCCGATCGTCGAGAAGGCGATCGAGGAGTTGGAATGGGCGGTCAAGCGCGGTGCGCGTTGCATCCTGGTCCGTCCGGCGCCGGTGCCGGGATTTCGCGGGCCGCGGTCATTCGCGCTGCCCGAGTTCGATCCGTTCTGGGAGCGCGTCGTCGAGCACGACGTGCTGGTCGGAATGCACTCCAGCGACAGCGGCTACTCTAGGTACACCTCCGAGTGGGACGGTGCCGACCAGGAGATGCTGCCCTTCCAAACCAATGCGATGGGCATCCTCAACGAGTGGCGGCCGATCCAGGACTCGGTGGGGTCGTGGGTCATCCACGGCGCGCTCTACCGCCATCCCAAGCTAAAGGTGGCCATCGTCGAGGCCGGTTCGAAGTGGATGACGCCGCTGCTGAACGGACTGGCCGAGGTCTACCGGAAGGCCCCGGAAGCCTTCCCGAGCGATCCTGTCGAGATGATCAAGAACCGCATCCACGTGAGCCCCTTCTTCGAGGACGGTATCGACGATTTGGTCAATCTCGTCGGTGTAGATCAGGTGTTGTACGGCTCGGACTGGCCGCACCCGGAGGGGCTGGCGGAGCCGACCTTCTACGTCAACGCGCTGTCGCACCTGTCCCCAGACGACCAGGCGAAGATCATGGGCGGAAACCTGTCCCGACTCGTCACGGTGTAGCGACCTCTGAAAAGCCAAGCCTGGCAGACCATCCCGGAGATGGTCACCAGCGCGGCGGACCGCTTCGGTGACGCAGAAGCGATTGTCGACGGTCCGCTGCGCTTGACCTTCCGCGAGCTTGTCGATCGAATACGTTGTGCTGCGGGCGCTTTCGCGGACCTCGGAATCGACAAGGGTGAACGGGTCGCGCTGTGGGCGCCGAACTCGGCGCAATGGGTCGTCGCCGCGTTCGGTGTGCTCACCGCCGGCGGCGTGCTGGTGCCGGTGAACACCCGCTTCAAGCCCGACGAAGCCGGTGACATCATCACCCGCAGTCACGCGAAAGCCGTACTGGTGCAGAAGGGATTCCTCGACCAGGACTACAGCGCGCCGGCAGGTGTCCCGGTCATCGACCTGGGCTCGGACTTCCTTTCCAGCGGTTCGCCGTTCGAGCGGTCGGTGAGCGGCGACGACATCTCCGACATCATCTTCACCTCGGGCACGACCGGTCGCCCGAAGGGCGCGATGATGAACCACCGCCAGACTCTGCGCATGTACGAGGAGTGGGCGACGCTCGCGGACCTGCGCCAGGGCGACCGCTACCTGATGATCAACCCGTACTTTCACACCTTCGGGCTGAAAGCGGGCCTGATCACCTCATTCCTACGTGGCGCGACCATGCTGCCCCTGGCGGTGTTCGACCTCGACGCCGTCGTGGATTTGATTGAGCGTGAACGTATCTCGATGCTGCCCGGACCGCCGACGCTGTACCACTCATTGCTGACGGTTCGCGACAAAGCCAGGCTGTCGTCGCTGCGGGCGGGTGTCACCGGGGCCGCCGACATCCCGGTCGAACTGGTCCGCCGCATCCACGGCGAGCTGCCGTTCCAGACTTTGATGACGGGTTACGGGCTCACCGAAGCCGGCAACGTGACCCTGTCACGGCCCGGCGACTCCTTCGAGGATGTCGCCACCACCGCAGGTTTGCCCTGCGAAGACGTCGAGGTGCGCATCGCCGGGGACGGCGAGGTCCTGGTTCGCGGTTACGGCGTCATGCAGGGTTACCTCGATGATCCGGGCGCCACCGCGCAGGCGATCGACGACGACGGTTGGCTGCACACCGGAGATCTGGGCAATTTCGACCCCTCCGGCCGGTTGAAGATCGACGGGCGTAAAAAGGACATGTTCATCGTTGGCGGGTTCAATGCGTACCCGGCTGAGATCGAGGGCTTCATGCTGGAGCACCCAGCGGTCGCTCAAGTCGCGGTGATCGGTGTGCCCGACGAGCGACTCGGTCAGGTAGGAAAGGCCTTCGTGGTATCGCATCATCATGGCGCGGGCACCGTGTCCGAGGCGGACCTGATGTCGTGGTGCCGTGATCGAATGGCCGGATTCAAAGCCCCGCGATACATCCAATTCGTCGGGGAGCTACCGCTGAACGCCACCGGCAAGGTGATGAAGGACCTGCTTCGGTGAGCGCAGCAGACCCGCATTCCCATTCTCTGGTGATCGCGTCGGACTACCGGGTGCCCGACCCCGCACAGGTGTGGCCGCTGCTGCAACGCCGTCGCTCGGCGCTTGCCGCCATCGGTGCGCACCATGTGCTCGTTTACACCTCCACACACGACTACGGCCGGGTGCTGGTGACGATCGGGGTGCGGAGCCGGGAGCCGATCGTCGAGTTGTTGCGGTCGCGGGTCTTCTTCGAGTGGTTCGAGGCGGTCGGCGTCGAAGACATTCCAGCGGTGTTCGCCGGTGAGATCGTCGGACGGTTCGGCTCGGTGTCCCCGTCGGCCCGAAAGGTGCCGGGCATCGTGGTCGCCGCGATGGCCTCGGTCGACGATGTGACTACGCTGACCGATGAGATCCGCAGCGCATCAGCGAGATTCGAGGCCGCGGGGGTCCGGGAGACCCGGCTGTTCCAGGCATTCGACGACAGCCACGAAGTGATGATCCTGCAGGAACTCGACGACGAGGACGGGGCGCGCCGCTGGATCGAGCATCCCGACGCCGCTGCCCCGTGGATAGCCGGAGCCGGTAAGGGTGCGTATCCGCCGGTGTTCGTCGGCACGTTCTTCGACATGATGCGGATCGACGAGTAGGCGCGCCACGGGTGTTCGTCTGCCTGTGTAACGGGGTTACGAGTCAGGTGGTGGCTGATGCCATCGCCGGCGGAGCCTCGACGACCAACCAGATCGCGGCGGCGTGCGGGGCGGGCGCCGACTGCGGCCGCTGCCGGCGCACCCTGCACGCATTGCTCGGCACACCCAACGACGGCCGCAGCGGAGCGCACGCCTGAGTCAGCGCCGCGGGCTGCCATCCGCAGACGTCGGTGCCACCAATTCGGTCAACAGGTCGGGGATGTCGAGGCGCGGCACCACCGCTTCGATCAACACCATCCGGTCACGGTGTTCGGCCGCCGCGACAAACGCGTCGTCGAGCTCGCCGAAGTTTTCGGCGCGAAAGAACAGATGCTCGGTGACACCAAGCGCAGTCGGGATCTCGGCCCAGTGCCACCTGACGATGTCGTTGTAGGGCGCCGACTTTCCGTGGATCATCCGCTCGATGGTGTAACCGTCGTTGTTCACCACGACGATGACCGGCGACAGTCCCTCACGCGAGAACACGCCCAGCTCTTGCACGGTGAGCTGCGCGGCGCCGTCGCCGATCAGCAGGACCGGCCGGCGATCGCGTTGCGCCAGACCCGCACCGAGGGTGGCCGGCAGCGTGTATCCGATTGAGCCCCAGAGTGGTTGACCGATGAAGGTCACTCCTTGCGGCAGCCGGTGGGTGGCCATGCCGTAGAACGAGGTGCCTTGATCCGCCAGGACGATGTTGCCGGGAGTGAGCGTGTCACAAAACCTGTCCCACAACACGTTCTGGTTGAGTGGCTGATCGCGGTCAGGTTTTTTCACCGACACCGAATCGGAGTCCGACGCGACCGCCGGCGACGTGACACCACGCCGGGTGAGGATGTCGGTGATGGCGTTCAGTGCCTCTGTCATCTCCAGCGGCGCGAACACCGCGGTGCCGACCGAGCTCTGTTCTACCCCGATGTCGATGGTTCTGGTCGGATCGATGCGCTGGCTGAAGAACCCGCTGACCATGTCGGTGAAGACCACGCCCGCAGTCACCAGCACCGGAGCGTCTTCGATCGCGCGGCGCACTGGCTCAGCGCTGGCCGCACCCGCGTAGATGCCCAGGTATTCCGGAGCGCTCTCGTCGACCAGGCTCTTACCCCACATCAGCGTGGCGTGCGGTACGGCGTCGGCCGCCAGCAGCGCCTCGAGCTCGGTAACGGCGTTCAGCCGGTGCACCAGCAGGTCGGCGAGCACGGTCAGTTGGCGGTCGGCGATCAATTCGGCTGCCGCAGCGGCGAATTGCGCAAGTGCCCGTGGACTTGTGCCGCCGGTGTAACGCGGCAGAGGAACGCTGGGCGGTTCGGTTTCGAAGCGGGCCACGTCCGTCGGTAGCAACAGGTAACCGGGCCGTCGCTGTTCGCGTACCTCGCTGAGCACCCGATCGATCTCCCTGGTCGCCGTCGCAGGCATGAGACTGGCTTGCGCGCAGGTGATTTCGCGGCTAATCCGAAGGAAGTGCTCGAAGTCGCCGTCGCCCAACGAGTGGTGCAGGGCCCGGCGGGTGCCCTGCGCGTCCTTCGACGGCCCACCGACGATGTGTACCACGGGTACGCGCTCGGCGTAGCTGCCCGCGATCGCGTTGGCGGCCGAGAGTTCGCCTACGCCGAATGTGGTTACCACAGCGGACAACCCGCGCAGGCGTCCGTAACCGTCGGCGGCGTACCCGGCGTTGAGCTCGTTGGCGTTGCCGACCCAGCGCAGTTGCGAGTGAGCGACGATATGGTCGAGGAACTCCAAGTTGTAGTCGCCGGGTACCCCGAATACTTCGGTGACGCCGAGTTCGGCCAGGCGGTCCAGCAGGTAGTCACCGACGGTGTAAGTCGAGTCGGCCAGATCAGTCACGACGTCGACGGTACGCGTCTGCACTCGAAAACGCCGTCTGCGGAGCGTCGTCTCGCTATCGTCCGGTGATGGCAATCAACGAAACCCGCGAAATCGTGATCGAGGCCAGTCCGGAAGAGATTCTTGACGTCATCGGTGACCTGGATTCGGTCACCGAGTGGTCGCCGCCCCACCAGAGCGCCGAAATCCTGGAGAAGGACAAGGACGGGCGGCCGCTCACAGTGAAGATGAAGGTGAAAGCCGCGGGCATCACCGATGAGCAGGTGGTCGCCTACACATGGGCCGAGAACAAGGTCAGCTGGACGCTGGTCAGCTCCGGGCAGCAGCGCTCCCAGGACGCGTCCTACACGTTGACGCCGGACGGCGACAAAACCAAGGTGCTCTTCGAGATCAGCGTCGACCCCGTGGTGCCGTTGCCCGGTTTCGTGCTCAAGCGCGCTGTCAAAGGAACGATCGACACCGGCACCAAGGGCCTGCGGGACCGGGTGCTCGAAGTGAAGAAGGGCCGGGCTTGACGGGTCCACTCGCCGGGGTGCGCGTGATCGAACTCGGCGGCATCGGGCCGGGCCCGCACGCGGCGATGATGCTGGCGGATCTGGGCGCCGACGTGGTGCGGGTTCGCCGTCCCGGCGGACTGATCATGCCCGCTGAAAACCTCGACTTGCTGCACCGCGGAAAGCGGATCGTGAATCTGGACGTCAAAGCCGATCCGCAACAGCTCCTTGACTTGGCCGCCAAGGCCGACGTGCTGCTGGACTGCTTTCGCCCCGGCACCTGCGAGCGCCTCGGTATCGGCCCGGCGGACTGCGCGGCGGTCAACCACCGGCTGATCTTCGCGCGCATCACCGGCTGGGGACAGTACGGGCCGCGGGCCAGCACGGCCGGCCACGACATCAACTACTTGTCACAGACCGGGGCGTTGTCGGCGCTGGGCTACCGCGACCGGCCGCCGATGCCGCCGCTGAATCTGGTTGCCGATTTCGGTGGCGGCTCGATGTTCGTCGTGCTGGGCATCGTGGCCGCGCTGTACGAGCGCGAACGATCGGGCAGCGGTCAGGTGATCGACGCCGCAATGGTCGACGGGGTCAGCGTCCTCGCGCAAATGATGTGGACGATGAAATCGACCGGCTCCCTGCGCGATGAGCGCGAGTCGTTTCTGCTCGACGGCGGTGCGCCGTTTTATCGCTGCTATGAGACCGCCGACGGCAAGTACATGGCGGTGGGCGCCATCGAGCCACAATTTTTTGCGGCGTTGCTGGCCGGACTGGGGCTCTCGGCGGACGAGGTACCCGGCCAGTTCGAAATCGGTTCCTTCCCAACCATGTTCGACGTCTTCACCCAGCGGTTCGCCGGCAAGACCCGCGAGGAGTGGACCGCGATTTTCGACGGCACCGACGCGTGCGTCACGCCGGTGCTGACGTGGAGCGAAGCCGCCGCCGATCCGCACCTGAACGCGCGCGCGACCGTGATCAACGCCGGCGGCGTCGACCAGGCAGCGCCGGCCCCCCGGTTCTCCCGCACACCATCCGCGCCGGTCGGAGCGATACCTCAGGAAACCACCTCGCTCGACGAAATCGGCTGGTAATCAATCCCGATGGCGGGCCGGCTTGCTAGCTTGATCGTTAGTGGCCGTGCAAGCATCGCGAGAGATCGTCATCGACGCGCCGCCGGGAGTGATCCTGGAGGCGTTGGCTGACGTGGGGTCGCTGTCGTCATGGTCGCCGGTGCACAAGCGGATCCAGGTGCTGGACTGGTATTCCGACGGCCGGCCGCATCACGTGAAGGCCACCATCAAAATATTCGGGCTCGTCGACAACGAGATGCTGGAATACCACTGGGGTCCCAACTGGGTGGTCTGGGATGCCAGCGACACCTTCCAGCAGCGCGGGCAGCACGTCGAATACAACTTGCAGCCGGTGGGCGTCGACCGGACGAGGGTGCGCTTCGACATCACCGTGGAGCCGGCTGGACCGGTGCCCGCGTTCGTCGTCCGGCGGGCGAGTGAGATCGTGCTCGACGCCGCGACCAAGGGGCTGCGCGATCAGGTGATGGCCGTCTTCGGCTCAGAGCAACCGCACTAACGATCGCGTCGAGCAAAACGGTGGCCTGCCGACAGCCCGTGCTGGATGGTTGGACCTCGTGCGGGTGTGGCTGAGCGGCTAGGCAGCGGCCTGCAAAGCCGTACACACGGGTTCGAATCCCGTCACTCGCTCCACGAATTCCAGCTCAGCCGGCGATGGCGAGCAGCTCCTTGAAGGAGTGCTCCATGCAGTCGGCATAGTGCGCGGGGTCTGGCAGGGCATCACGGTCCGCAGTGGCGCTGATCGATAACGTGCCGTTGTAGCTGGCGACCACATGGATGAGATTCATCCCACCGATCAGCGGCCCCAGACCGGCGGCGCGTAGCAGTCGCGCCCCACGGAAGTAGATCGGCTCGCCCGGGCCCGGGACGTTGGTCACGGTCGTGTTGGCGACGTTGGGCCCGGAGAAGGGAAGCACGCTGGCCGCCTTGGCGGCCACCCCGAGCAGCGAGGTCGGCACGGTTCCGATCAGTTCGATCAGCTGGCTCCGGGTCGACTGACCTGACTCGGACCGGCTCCCGGCGGTCGACTCGGCGATCGTGGCGAGCCGGACCAGCGGGTCCGAGATGTCTGTGCCGAGCGATTGCAGCCGGCCGAACAGCATGTTGCCCTTGCCGTCGTTGGCGCTCGCGTCCCGCAGCGAGATAGGGCAGGCCGCAACGAGCGACTCGTCGGGCAGTTCCCCGTGGTCAGCCAGGTAGTGGCGAAGGGCGCCCCCGACATAGGCGAGCGCCACATCGTTGACCGTCGAGCCGGGCACCCGCGCCTTGATCCGCTTGAAGTCGGCGAGCTCGTGAAACCGGGCCTCGAAAACCCGGTGCGGTGAGACCGTTTGGTTGAAACGGGTCTTGGGTGGAAACGACGGCGGGGCGAGCTCGGGGATTCTGGACACACTGCTGATCAGCTTGCCGGGCAGTCCAGCCAGTCCGCGTACCGCCTTGGGGGCGCTCGAGGCAAGGACTGTGCCGGCACGCACCGGGTACAACGCGGCCTTGAATGCCGTGCGCGACAGCAAGTTCACGGTGGTCGGCAGCGGGGCGGGGCGCCACGGTTCCTCCGGTGCCGGTGGGCGTGGGCTGTCCGGGGCCAGGTCGTGCATCGCCGCGATCATCTGCACGCTGGCCATGCCGTCGACCGCGCAATGATGCAATTTCAGCGCCATCGCGAAGGAGCCTTTCGGGACTCCCGGAACGGAATTCAACCCTTCGATGACCGTGATCTCCCACGGCGGACGCCGCAGGTCGATCTGGCGGCCTTGCAGCCGCGCGACCTGGATACACAACTGCCGCCAGTCACCCGGCTGCGGCAGGCCGATGTGGCGGACGTGGTATTCGAGGTCGAAGTTCGGATCGTCCACCCAATACGGTCGATCGAGACCGGCCGGAAGCCCGGTCAGCCGCCGGCGGAAGACATCCGCGAGATGCAGCCGTGCGTCGAGTTCCTCGAGAATCCCCTTGAACGTGACCTTTCCGCTCGGCGCGGTCGACGGGTCATAGATCAGCAGCAGCTGAATTTGCAGTGGCGTCGCCGGCGTCTCCGCGCGCAGCAGCATGTCATCCGTCCAACCCAATTGCCGCATTTACCAACACTAGGCTCCGCGAAAGCGATTGCGTTGCTAGTTTGCTCGTAGTGGCCGTACAAGCATCGCGAGAGGTTGTCATCGATGCGCCGCCGGAGGTGATCCTGGAGGCGCTGGCCGATGTCGTGTCGGTGCCGACCTGGTCCTCGGTGCACAAGCGCGCCGAAGTCATCGATTCCTATCCCGACGGCCGGCCCCACCACGTCAAGGTCACCATCCGGGTTTCCGGCATCGTCGACACCGAGGTGCTCGAGTACCACTGGGGGCCGGACTGGGTGGTGTGGGATGCCCACAAGACGTTGACGCAGCACGCGCAGCACGTCGAATACACCATGCACCGCGAAACCGAAGAACGGACGCGGGTGCGATTCGAGATCACCCTCGAGCCGTCGGCGCCGATTCCGGAGTTCTTGGTCAACCGGGCGCGAAGGAAAATCCTCTACGCCGCGACCGAGGGGTTGCGGCGCAAGGTCATGGCTGTTCTCACCGCGAACCGGTCGGGATAGCCGGCCCGTCGCGTAGTTTCCCGAGCCGGCGGATCGCTTCGTCGAGCGTGTCGTCACGCTTGCAGAAAGTGAACCGCACCAAGTGATTCCACCTGTCCCAGTCCTCGGCGGCGGGATCGCAGAATGCCGTCATCGGGATCGCGGCCACCCCGACCAGTTCGGGTAGTGCCGCGCAGAACGCAGTGCTGTCGTCATAGCCCAGCGGACGCGGGTCGGCGCAGAGGAAATAGGTGCCTGCGCTGTCGAGGACATCGAAGCCGATCTCGGCCAGGCCGCGGCTGAGCCGATCGCGCCGGTCCTGCAGCGAGTCCCGCAGGGCGTCCACCCAGGCGTCTTCGGTGTTGAGGGCGTCGGCGACCGCCGGCTGAAACGGAGCACCGCCGACGTAGCTCAGATACTGCTTGGCTGCCCGCACACCAGCGATGAGTTCGGCGGGCCCGCAAGCCCATCCGATCTTCCAGCCGGTGCAGTTGAACATCTTCGCCGCGCTCGAGATCGTGATGGTGCGCCCGGCCATTGCGTCGAGCCCAGCCAGCGGGATGTGGCGATGCTTGTCGAATACCAGATGCTCGTAGACCTCGTCGGTGATGACCAGCAGGTCAGCCGCCGCGGCGATCTCGGCGATCGCCGCCAGCTCAGCTCGGCTCAACACCGTTCCGGTGGGATTGTGCGGCGAGTTGAGCATCAACGCCCGGGTGCGCGCTGTCACCGCACGCCGCAGCGCATCGATGTCGAGGGCGAAACCGCGGCCGTCCGGCACCAGCGGCACCACCACGCGGCGGGCACCCGCCATCGCCACCACCGGGGAGTACGAGTCGTAGAACGGCTGCATCAGAATCACCTCCGAGCCGGGCTCGACCAAACCGAGCACCGCCGCGGCGATGGCCTCGGTGGCTCCGACGGTCACCAGTACCTCGGTCGCCGGGTCGTAGTCGACGTCGTACTTTCGCTTGCGTTGAGCGGCGACGGCCTCCCGCAGCGCCGGGATACCGATGCCCGGCGGGTACTGGTTGACGCCGTCGGCGATGGCATCCTGGGCGGCCTTGAGCATGGCCGGCGGCCCGTCCTCGTCGGGGAAGCCCTGGCCGAGGTTCACCGCTCCGACGCGTGCCGCCAGCGCGGACATTTCCGCGAACACCGTGGTTGCGTACGGTTGCAGCCGCGACACCGTCATGGCCGTCGAGCTTAGGCCGTTGGCGACCGAGCGTGCGGCCAGCTTCACGCTGGGCGCCGAGCGCGCAACTACCTTCACGTTCGGCCCGTGAGCACTCCCAACCAACAGGTTGGCCGGGCATTTTGTTAGGGTGGTCGATAGAGGACTAGCGTCGGCAACGTCAGATCCGTCGCCGGATCTGAAAATCAAACTTACGAAGAGGAATCAGTCATGTCCGAAGAAGCCTTCATCTACGAGGCCATCCGTACGCCGCGCGGCAAGCAGCGCAAAGGCTCGCTCAACGAGGTCAAGCCCCTGAATCTGGTTGTCGGGCTGGTCGACGAACTGCGCCGGCGTTTCCCTGACTTGGACGAGACCCTGATCAGCGACATGATCCTGGGTGTCGTTTCGCCGGTCGGCGACCAGGGTGGTGACATCGCCCGTACCGC
>JAVHWH010000052.1:0-5924 GCA_032159915.1 Mycobacterium sp. | reverse complement strand
GTCGCCGCGGGGGAGTCAGCTCGTATCGCGGTGACCGTCGGCACTGACGCGTGTGCCGAGTTGAATCTGCAGGCCCACCTGATCAGCCCGTGGGGCACTTGGGAGTGGATCGGGCCCGCGACCGTGGGTGCGGTGCTGCCGGCCCAAGGCCGCGTCGAGCTCACCTTTGAGGTGCGGCCGCCGATCTGGGCGCGGTCGGGTCAGTGGTGGGCTTTGGTCCGGGTCGGTTGCGCCGGGCAATTGGTGTACTCGCCAGCGGTGAACGTCACGGTTCGCTGACCCGCCGATGCTGACCCTGGCTCTCGATATCGGTGGCACCAAGGTCGCCGTCGGGCTCGTCGACCCGGCTGGCCGGCTGGTACACAAAGCCGTCGAGCCCACACCGAAAGATGCTCCGGCAGAACAGGTGTGGGAGGCGGTTGCCGCGATGATCACCGACGCGGCCACTGTTGCCGGGGGTGCGATCCGGGCGGCCGGTGTCGGATCCGCAGGACCGGTCGATGTGGGCGCGGGAACGGTCAGCCCGATCAATATCGTTTCCTGGCAGAGGTTTCCGCTGCGCGACCGGGTGGCGGCCGCGGTGCCCGATGTGCCGGTGCGGCTGGCCGGTGACGGCGTCTGCATGGCGCTGGGCGAGCATTGGCGTGGGGCCGGCCGCGGTGGCCGTTTCGTCCTCGGCATGGTCGTGTCGACCGGCATCGGCGGGGGGCTGATATTGGACGGGACGCCGTATCACGGGCGGACCGGCAACGCCGGTCACGTCGGCCACGTCGTCGTGGAACTCGACGGACAACCCTGCTCGTGCGGCGGCCACGGCTGCGTCGAAACGGTCGCTTCCGGACCGTGGATGACCCGATGGGCGTTGGCCAACGGCTGGGCCGGACCACCCGGCGCCGACGCCGCGGCGCTGGGCCAAGCGGCCGCGGCCGGTGATGCATTGGCGCTGCAAGCGTTTCACCGCAGCGCCACCGCGTTGGCCGCGATGATCGCCTCGGTCGGTGCGGTGTGCGACCTCGACCTCGTCGTGATCGGCGGGGGAGTGGCCAAGTCGGGCCCGATTCTCTTCGAGCCCTTACGCGCGGCGCTGGCCGGCTATGCGGGGCTGAGCTTCATCCGCGGCTTACGGGTGGTGCCGGCCGAATTGGGCGGTGACGCCGGCCTGATCGGGGCGGCCGCGCTGGTCTCATCCGTCACGTGAGTCACTGAGCCCGGGCATATGCCGATGTGCCCGCCTCCGAGCGAATACTCCGGTGATGTCGGACCGGCGTGCGAGGTTCCGTCGATGAAACTGCGCGGAACCGAGCTGCGATACGTCCTCACCATGCACCTGGCAAGGCATGGCCGTTCGACGATCCGGGAGCTTGTCGACGGGCTGGCGTTTCACGGCTTCACAGCCGAGCACCCGGCCAACAAGTCAGTGTCGGACGCATTGCGGTGGGAGCGCCGTCGCGGAAGAGTCCGGCGCCTGAGCCGCGGCGTGTACGGCCCGGGCTCGATGCCGCGCGGCACCGAGCACCGGATTCGCCAGCGGGAGTTGGCCCTGCGCGCCGGGGCAATTCGCTACGAGGCGGGCACGTCGGCACATGGTCGGGAGCTGTGACGGCTGAGACTGGTCGTTTTGGCTGATCCCGGCGGCCCACGGTATGGTGGGCGGCGATCCACCGAAGACCGTCGGTCACCGAGCAATCGGTTGAAGGTCCGGGAATCCCCGGGCGGCCCACGCAGGAGGACGAGGCAGATCTTCACGCCCCGACCGCTTCTGCGTCGGGGCGTTCGTCTTTTCCAGGGCTGAGAACCCAAGGAGGGAATGCATGGCACAGGCTGATAAGGCCACCGCCGTTGCAGACATCGCTGAGCAGTTCAAGAGCTCAACGGCGACCGTGATCACCGACTATCGCGGTCTGACGGTCGCAAACCTGGCCGAACTGCGGCGTTCGCTGGCTGGTTCGGCGACCTACTCGGTCGCCAAGAACACGCTGATCAAGCGTGCTGCGTCGGATGCCGGCGTCGAAGGCCTCGACGAGCTGTTCGTCGGGCCGACCGCGATCGCGTTCGTCAGCGGCGAGGCTGTTGACGCCGCCAAGGCCATCAAGAAATTCGCCCGGGACCACAAGGCGTTGGTCATCAAGGGCGGCTACATGGACGGCCGCGCGCTGACCGTCGCCGAAGTCGAACGGATCGCCGACCTGGAGTCGCGCGAGGTTCTGCTCGCCATGCTGGCCGGAGCGATGAAGGCCAACCTGTCCAAGGCGGCCGGGCTGTTCAACGCGCCCGCCTCGCAGGTGGCCAGGCTGGCTGCGGCGCTGCAAGAGAAGCGCGCTACGGAAGAACCTGCGGCCCCGGCCGAAGCGGAGGCCCCCGCGGCCGAAGCGACCGAAACACCTGCGGCCCCGGCCGAAGCAGCGGCCCCGGCCGAAACCACTGAATAAACCCCGTAACACCCAGGAAGGACCCACACCATGTCCAAGCTTTCCACTGACGAACTGCTCGACGCCTTCAAGGAACTCACCTTGCTGGAGCTCTCGGAGTTCGTGAAGAAGTTCGAGGAGACCTTCGAGGTCACCGCGGCCGCTCCGGTCGCCGTTGCCGCCGCCGGCCCCGCCGCCGGTGGCGCGCCTGCCGAGGCCGCCGAGGAGCAGTCGGAGTTCGACGTCATCCTCGAGGCCGCCGGTGACAAGAAGATCGGCGTCATCAAGGTTGTGCGCGAGATCGTCTCGGGCCTGGGCCTCAAAGAGGCCAAGGACCTGGTCGACGGCGCCCCCAAGGCGGTTCTGGAGAAGGCCCCCAAGGAGGCCGCCGACGACGCCAGGAGCAAGCTCGAGGCTGCCGGCGCCACCGTCACCGTCAAGTAGTCGATTTGCGAAAACCCCCGGAGCCGAACTGGTTCCGGGGGTTTCGCGTTTCTAGCGCTGAATCGACGCCTGCTGCGACCGTCGCACCAACTCCGGCGAGTCGCCCAGCGCGACAAGCAGATTCGCCGTCAACGCGCCCAGGACCGGCCCGACGGCGCTGCCCTGGGGCCCATAGGATCCGGCCAGCTCGAGCATGACGAAGCCGTGGATCGCCGCCCAGAACTGCGCGGCGGTGGCCACCACGGAGGCGTCGTCGTCGGGTGAGCCGCTGATCCGCCCGGCCTGCATCGACCGGTGTACGCCCCGGACCACGTGGGCGAAGCTGGGGTAGTGGTCGTTGATCTCGGCCAGTGTCAGAGTGAGCACGTTTCGTGCCGGCGCTTTGATGCCGTGTGCGCTGGTGCTGCCGAACATCAGGCGGTACATGTGCGGACGTTCGATCGCGTAACGCCGATACGCGATGCCGGTGGCCATCAGATCGGCGACCGGATCCGGCGTCGACGGCATCGTCATCGCCGCATCGAACTGCCGCAACCCTTCCTCGGCGACCGCGGCGATCAACCCGGGCATGCCGCTGAAGTAGGTGTACACCGCCATCGTCGATGTCCCCGCGGCGCTGGCGATCTTGCGGGTCTGCAGTCCTTCTGGACCGTCCTGGTTGAGCATGTCGACGGCAACGCGCAGCAACTCGCCACGCACGTCGCGGTCGGTCTGCGGAGTTCCTGGATTCATTGGTTGACATCTTGGCACAGCTGGCGCAGGATCGGTGTAACACCGGCATATCAATGTTATAGCTGCTAGGAGCCCTCATGGAGACACCCGTTACCGAAGCGCCCGCGAACCCGTATCTGGATGACTTCCTGGCCCCGGTCAGCGCCGAGGTGACCGCGACCGATCTAGCGGTCACCGGACACATCCCCGAATTCCTCCACGGGCGTTATCTGCGCAACGGGCCGAATCCGGTCGCCGAGGTCGACCCGGCCACCTACCACTGGTTCACCGGCGACGGCATGGTGCACGGTGTATCGCTGCACGACGGCAAGGCCGGCTGGTATCGCAACCGCTGGGTCCGCAGCCCGGGTGTGCGCAGCGCCCTGGGCGAATCGGCTGCGGCTACCCGCAATCTGCGCGCCGGGATGCAATCGCTGGGCGCCAACACCAACGTGCTGGCGCACGCCGGCAAGACACTGGCTCTCGTTGAAGGCGGCGTGGCCAACTATGAACTCACCGACGAGCTCGACACCGTCGGGGCCTGCGACTTCGACGGCACCCTGTCCGGCGGATACGCCGCTCATCCGCACCGGGACCCGCGGACCGGCGAACTGCACGCGGTGTCGTACTCCTTCGCGCGCGGCAAGCACGTGCAGTACTCGGTGATCGACACCAGCGGCCACGCCCGCCGGACGGTCGACATCGAGGTCTCGGGATCGCCGATGATGCATGACTTCTCGTTGACCGACAAATATGTCGTGCTTTACGACTTGCCGGTGACTCTGGACCCCATGCAGGTGCTGCCCAAGAAGATGCCCAGCTGGATGCGGCATCCGGCTCGCCTGGTGGCCGAAGCCGTCGTCGGTCAGATTCCGGTGCCGGGGCCGATCGCCGCATTGTTCAACCGCAACGAAAAACCCGCCTACCAGCTGCCCTACGCCTGGAATCCGAAATACCCGGCCCGCATCGGGGTGATGCCCCGCGAGGGCGACAACAGTGATGTGCGGTGGTTCGAGATCGAACCCTGCTACGTCTATCACCCGCTCAACGCCTACTCCGAGATGCGCGACGGTCGCGAAGTGCTGGTACTCGATGTGGTGCGCTACGAGCGGATGTTCGACCGCGACCGGCGCGGACCCGGAGGCGTCACGCCCACCCTGGACCGCTGGACGATCAACCTCGGCACCGGAGCCGTCGCCGCCGAACGCCACGACGACCGGTCGCAGGAATTTCCCCGGATCAACGAAACCCTGTTGGGTAGCCGGCATCGCTTCGGCTACACCGTCGGCATCGACGGAGGGTTCGTCAACTCAGGCAGATCGAAAATGTCGTCGGCGCTCTACAAGCACGACTATGACACCGGATCGAGCATCGTTGCACCGCTCGACCCCGAGTTGCTGATCGGTGAGATGTCGTTCATTCCGCGCCCCGCCGCCGGTTCGGCTAGCTTGTCTGAGGACGACGGAATCCTGATGGGTTACGGGTACCACCGCGGACACGACGAGGGCCAGCTGGTGTTGCTCGATGCGCAGACGTGCGAGTCGGTGGCCACGGTTCACTTACCGCAGCGCGTACCGATGGGATTTCATGGAAACTGGGCGCCGCAGGACTGATCAAATCTGACCTCACTGTGCGCTACAGTGACTCAAGCCACAAGCTCGGCTTGGGCTGGTACGAGCGATAAGCGGGAGGGTTTCGCGTGGGTATCGGTATCTCGGTAGAGGGACTGACCAAGTCCTTCGGTTCCCAGCGAATTTGGGAAGACGTCACGATGGAGGTCCCTGAAGGCGAGGTCAGCGTTCTGCTGGGCCCGTCGGGTACGGGAAAATCCGTCTTCCTGAAGTCGCTGATCGGACTGCTGCGTCCCGAGCGCGGCTCGATCGTCGTCGACGGCACGGACATCACCGAATGTTCGGCCAAGGAGTTGTACGACATTCGCACCCTGTTCGGCGTCATGTTCCAGGACGGCGCCTTGTTCGGGTCGATGAACCTCTACGACAACACCGCGTTCCCGTTGCGTGAGCACACCAAGAAGAAAGAAAGCGAAATCCGTGACGTCGTCATGGAGAAGCTGGAATTGGTCGGTCTCGGTGGCGACGAGAAGAAGTTCCCCGGTGAGATCTCCGGTGGTATGCGCAAGCGTGCCGGGCTGGCCCGCTCGCTGGTGCTGGACCCGCAGATCATTCTCTGCGACGAGCCGGACTCCGGTCTGGACCCGGTCCGTACCGCGTACTTGAGCCAGTTGCTGATCGACATCAACGCGCAGATCGACTGCACGATCCTGATCGTGACGCACAACATCAACATCGCCCGTACGGTGCCCGACAACATGGGCATGCTGTTCCGCCGCAAGCTGGTCAT
>JAVHWH010000038.1:0-11412 GCA_032159915.1 Mycobacterium sp. | reverse complement strand
CCCGTCGCGCCGGCAGAGGCCGGTCTTACCCGCCGAAGCTGTACCCTGGCGGCCGCACCAGTGAGGACTGTCAATCAACCCCGCAGACGCTGAGTAACGTCGAGGCGTCAACCACCGTTCGGCTGTGCACCCGACGACTCGACTTAGCAGGAGACCATGGCTGTGACCTCGCGGCGCAAACGCCGCCGTCGAATTCTGGCGTTGATTGCCGCCGCGGCAGTGGCACTGGTGGTGGGGCTGGTCATCCTGGCTGTGGTCGGTGTGCTGCGGCAGGGCCACACCGCGCCGAGTGCGGTGCCGCCCAGTATCGTGCCGCCGACCAGCAGCGGTTCGGTTCGCCCGCACAAGCCGCGGCCGGCCGCCCAAGATGCCAGCTGCCCCGACGTCCAGCTGATCGCGATCCCCGGGACCTGGGAGTCGTCGCTACAGGACGACCCGCTCAATCCGGTGCAGTTCCCGAAGGCCCTGCTGCTCAACGTGACCCGACCGATCCGCGAGCAATTCAACTCCAGCCGCGTCGAGACCTACACCGTCCCGTACACCGCGCAGTTCCGTAACCCAATGGGCGGCCCACCGCAGATGTCCTACAACGACAGCCGGGCCGAGGGCACCCGCGCGGCGGTCAAGGCGATGACGGACATGAACGCCAAATGCCCACTGACCGGCTACGTGCTGGTGGGGTTCTCCCAGGGCGCCGTGATCGCCGGCGATATCGCCAGCGACGTGGGCAACGGGCGCGGCCCGGTGGACGACGACCTGGTGCTCGGAGTGACATTGATCGCCGACGGTCGCCGGCAGCAGGGCGTGGGCCAGGAAATCGGCCCCAATCCACCCGGTGAAGGCGCCGAGGTCGTCCTGCATGAGGTGCCGGTGCTGTCCACGCTCGGATTGACGATGACGGGTCCGCGACCGGGCGGTTTCGGTGCACTCAACGACAAGACCAACGAGATTTGTGGCGCCGGTGACTTGATCTGCGCGGCCCCTCCGGAGGCGTTCAGTCTGGCGAACCTACCCAGGACGCTGGACATCCTCGCAGGTGGAGCAGGCGCGCCGGTGCACGCGCTCTACGCGACCACCCAGTTCTGGAGTCTGGACGGTCAGCCGTCGACGGAGTGGGCGTTAAATTGGGCGCACACCACGGTCGAGAATGCCCCCCATCCGAAACACGGCTGAGCCAACACGGCTGACCGGGCTTCGGTGACCGGGCGCACACTCATCCGGCACGGCTCACAGGTCACAGTTGCGATAAGCGGTACGTTCGGATTTGGTTGGCGGCGAACCGCCCACTAACATTAAGAGAAATTTAAGAGCAACTATGGTCGGCTCGTCGTGTCGATGCCTCAAGGTCCACTCAGCGCGGATCGGTAGCATTTGTGCGGTTTGCCGTTCGCGACAGCCCGACGCTGGCGAAGCGCGGCACCAGACCTGACCCGAGTCCGATGCGACCGTCGGGTGACGCTCAGACAGACCTAGCCCGAGCAGCGCGGTGAAGGAGAGATCGGCATGGCTTACCACAACCCGTTCATCAAGAACGGCAGGATCACGTTTCCGGAGAACACCGACCTCGTTCGCCACATCGAGAAGTGGGCGAAGGTGCGCGGCGAGCGGCTGGCCTACCGGTTCCTGGACTTCTCCACCGAACGCGATGGGGTAGCGAAAGACATTTCATGGTCCGCGTTCGGTGCGCGCAACCGTGCGGTGGGCGCCCGGCTGCAGCAGGTCACCCAGCCGGGCGACCGGGTCGCCATTCTCTGCCCGCAGTCCCTGGAATACCTGTCCGCGTTCTTCGGCACCCTGTACGCCGGCCGGATCGCAGTGCCGCTGTTCGACCCCGCCGAGCCGGGTCACGTCGGGCGTCTGCACGCAGTGCTCGACGACTGCACTCCGTCGGCAGTCCTGACCACCAGCGACTCAGCCGAAGGTGTTCGTAAGTTTTTCCGCAGCCGTCCGCCCAATCTGCGACCGCGCGTGATCGCCGTCGACGCGGTGCCCGACGAAGTCGGCGCCACCTGGGAAATCCTGCCGGCCGATACCGAGACCATCGCGTACCTGCAGTACACCTCCGGCTCCACCCGCACCCCGACTGGTGTCGCGATCTCGCATCTGAATTTGCCCACCAACGTGGTTCAGCTGCTGGAAGCCCTGGAGGGCAAGGAAGGGGACCGCGGCGTCAGCTGGCTGCCGTTCTTCCACGACATGGGTTTGGTCACCGTGATGATTTCGCCGGTGCTCGGCCAGCAGTTCACCTTCATGACGCCCGCCGCCTTCGTGCGCCGGCCCAGCCGCTGGCTGCGCGCGCTGGCGGGCACCGAGGGCGACAACGGCCCGACGTACTCGGCCGCCCCTAACTTCGCGTTCGAGCACGCTGCCCTGCGCGGGCTGCCCAAGGACGACGAGCCGCCGCTGGATCTGAGCAACGTAAAAGCGATCCTCAACGGCAGCGAGCCGGTGTCGGCGTCGTCCATCCGCAAGTTCAACGAGGCGTTCGCTCCGTACGGCTTCCAGGAGAAGGCGATCAAGCCGTCCTACGGCCTGGCCGAGGCGACGTTGTTCGTCTCGACGACGCCGATGGAGCAACCGCCCAAGATCATCCACGTCGACCGCGAAGCGCTGAACAATTACCGGTTCGTCGAAGTCGCCGCTGACAATCCGAGCGCGGTCGCACAGGCCTCCGCCGGCCGGGTCAGTGTCGACCAGCAGGCAGTCATCGTCGACGCCGAATCCGCCACGGAGCTGCCCGACGGGCAGATCGGTGAGATCTGGCTACACGGCAACAACATAGGTACCGGTTACTGGAACCGGGAGCAGGAGACCACCGAAACCTTCCGGAACATCCTCAAGTCGCGCACCAACCCGTCACGCGCCGAAGGCGCACCCGACGACGGATTCTGGGTGCGCACCGGCGATTACGGCGTCTACCACGAGGAAGACCTGTACATCACCGGCCGGGTCAAAGACCTGGTCATCGTCGACGGGCGCAACCACTACCCGCAGGATCTGGAGTACTCGGCCCAGGAATCGAGCCGGGCGCTGCGCACCGGCTACGTTGCCGCGTTCTCGGTGCCTGCCAACCAATTACCCGCGGCGGTGTTCGACAACCCGCATGCCGGGCTGAAATACGACCCCGAGGACACCTCGGAGCAATTGGTGATCGTCGCCGAACGCGCCCCGGGCGCGCACAAGCTCGACTACCAGCCGATCGCTGACGACATCCGGGCGGCCATCGCCGTGCGGCACGGCGTGACCGTGCGCGACGTGCTGCTGGTGCAGTCCGGCTCGGTGCCGCGGACCTCGAGCGGCAAGATCGGCCGCACCGCGTGCCGCGCCGCCTACATCGACGGCAGCCTGCGTAGCGGCACCATGGGCCCCAACGCCTATCCCGACCAAACCGACTGACTGCGAACATGACTGACTCAGATCTCGCCTCCCAACCGTCGACCGCCACCACCGCCGGGGCCGCTCCGGCTCGCACCGACATGAGCATCGCCGAGGTGCGGCTGTGGTTGCGCGAATGGGTCGGCAGCGCCACCGGACGCTCGCCCGACCAGATCGACGAAGCCACGCCCATGGTCGAACTGGGTCTGTCCTCGCGGGACGCGGTGGCGATGGCCGCCGACATCGAGGACCGCACCGGGGTCACCGTGTCGATCGCGGCCGCGTTCGAGCACCCGACGATCGAGTCACTGGCCACCTGGATCGTCGAGGGTGACCTCGAACTCGACGCCGGCGCCGACGACGACGACACCGACTGGACCCGTACCGGGCCGGTCGAGCGGGTGGACATCGCCGTAGTGGGCCTGGCCACCCGGTTGCCCGGTGACATGAACACGCCCGACGAGACGTGGCAGGCGCTGCTGGAGGGTCGCGACGCGATCACCGACCTGCCCGAGGGCCGCTGGTCGGAGTTCATGGACGAACCGCGGCTGGCCGAGGCGATCAAGAAGGCGCGCACCCGCGGCGGCTACCTCACCGACATCAAGGGCTTCGACTCTGAGTTCTTCGCGTTGTCCAAGACCGAAGCCGACAACATCGACCCCCAGCAGCGGATGACCCTGGAGCTGACCTGGGAGGCGCTCGAGCACGCCCGCATCCCGGCGTCCAGCCTGCGCGGGGAGTCCGTCGGCGTGTTCGTCGGCACCTCGGTGATGGACTACAGCTACCTGGCGATGTCCGACCCCACCATCGCCCACCCGTACGCCATCACCGGTACTGCCAGTTCGATTGTGGCCAATCGGGTTTCGTACTTCTTCGACTTCCACGGGCCGTCGGTCGCGGTGGACACCGCATGCTCGAGCTCGCTGGTCGCCACCCACCAGGCGGTGCAGGCGCTGCGCAGCGGTGAATGCGACGTAGCGATGGCCGGCGGGGTCAACGCTCTGATCACCCCCGCGGTGACGCTGGGCTTCGACGAGATCGGCCAGGTGCTCTCACCCGACGGCCGGATCAAGTCGTTCTCGTCGGACGCCGACGGCTACACCCGCTCCGAGGGTGGCGCAATGCTGGTGCTCAAGCGGGTCGACGACGCGCGCCGCGACGGCGATCAGATCCTCGCGGTGATCGCCGGGAGTGCGGTCAACCACGACGGCCGGTCCAACGGTCTGATCGCGCCCAACCCAGACGCGCAGGCCGACGTGCTGCGCCGGGCCTACAAAGACGCCGGCATCAACCCGCGCACCATCGACTACGTCGAGGCACACGGCACCGGCACCGTGCTGGGGGACCCGATCGAGGCTCAGGCGCTGGGCCGGGTGGCCGGCCGCGGCCGTCCCGACGACAAGCCGCTTCTGCTGGGCGCGATCAAAACCAATGTCGGACATATGGAATCGGCGGCCGGTGCGGCCAGCCTGACCAAGATGGTGCTGTCGCTGCACCACGACAAACTGCCACCGTCGATCAACTACGCCGGACCCAACCCCTACATCGACTTCGATGCGTCGCATCTAAAGGTTCTCGACACCGTCGCCGACTGGCCGCGCTACGGCGGCTACGCCGTGGCAGGCGTGTCCAGCTTCGGCTTCGGCGGGGCCAACGCACACGTCGTGCTGCGCGAGGTGCTGCCCCGCGACGTCGTCGAGCGTGAGCCGGAACCGCAAGAGCCGGCAGCTCCTGCTGCGCCCGCGGTCGATGAGCACGTCGAGCTGATCGGCGGCATTCAATTCGACGAGTACGGCGAGTTCGTGGAATCGGCCAACGGCGCCGCTACGCCGGCAGGTGACGAGTACGAGCTGCCCGGCATCACCGACGAAGCTCTGCGGCTCAAAGAGGTCGCGTTGGAAGAGCTTGCGGCGCAAGAGCTTCCGGCTCCAGTGGTGGCCCTGCCGGTGTCGGCGTTCCTGACGTCGCGCAAGCGGGCCGCCGCGGCCGAGCTGGCCGACTGGATGGAATCGCCTGAGGGCCAGGCGTCGTCGCTGGAGTCGATCGGCCGGGCGCTGTCGCGCCGCAACCACGGCCGTTCACGTGCGGTGGTGCTGGCCCACGATCACGAAGAGGCCATCAAGGGGCTGCGCGCGATCGCCGACGGCAAGCAGAAGCCATACGTCTTCAGCGCCGACGGGCCGGCCACCAACGGCCCGGTGTGGGCGATGGCCGGGTTCGGCGCCCAGCACCGCAAAATGGGCAAGAACCTCTATCTGCGCAACGAGATCTTCGCCGAGTGGATCGAGAAGGTCGACGCGCTGATCCAGGACGAGCGCGGCTACTCGGTGCTCGAGCTGATCCTCGACGATTCGCATGACTACGGCATCGAAACCAGCAACGTCGTCATCTTCGCGATCCAGATCGCGTTGGGTGAGTTGCTCAAGCACCACGGCGCGAAACCCGCTGCGGTGATCGGCCAGTCGCTCGGCGAACCCGCATCGGCTTACTTCTCGGGTGGACTCTCGCTGGCTGACGCCACCCGGGTGATCTGCTCGCGTTCGCACCTGATGGGTGAGGGCGAGGCGATGCTGTTCGGTGAATACATCCGGTTCATGGCGCTCGTCGAGTACTCCGCCGACGAACTCAAGACGGTGTTCGCCGACTTCCCCGGCCTGGAGGTGTGCGTCTACGCCGCGCCCAGCCAGACCGTCATCGGTGGGCCGCCCGACCAGATCGATGCGATCGTCGCCAGGGCCGAGGCCGAAGGCCGCTTCGCGCGCAAACTGCAGACCAAGGGCGCCGGCCACACGTCCCAGATGGATCCGCTGCTGGGCGAATTTTCCGCTGAGCTGCAAGGCATCTCGCCGAAGAGCCCGAAGGTCGGCATCTTCTCGACCGTGCACGAGGGCACATACGTCCGGCCCGGTGGCGAGCCGATCCACGACGTCGCCTACTGGCTCAAGGGCATGCGGCACTCGGTGTACTTCACTCACGGCGTCCGCAACGCAGTGGACAGCGGGTACACCACCTTCCTGGAACTCGCGCCCAACCCGGTCGCGCTGATGCAGATCGGCTTGACCACGGCTGCCGCGGGATTGCCTGACGCCCAGCTGATTGCGACGCTGGCCCGCAAGCAGGACGACACCGAGTCGATGATCTCGGCGATGGCGCAGTTGTTCGTCTACGGCCACGACCTCGACATCCGCACGCTGTTCAGCCGCGCGTCTGGGGCCCCAAGACCAGAAGATTTTGCGAACGTCCCGCCGACCCGGTTCCGCCGCAAGGAGCACTGGCTGGACGCGCACTTCTCCGGCGACGGCTCGGTGCTGATGCCCGGTACGCATGTTGCGACGCCGGACGGACGGCACGTGTGGGAGTACGCGCCGCGCGGCGAGACCGACCTGGCCGCACTGGTGAAAGCCGCGGCCACACAAGTACTTCCGGATGCGGTGTTGACCGCTGCCGAGCAGCGTGCGGTGCCCGCCAACGACGCCCGGCTGGTGACGACGCTGACGCGCCATCCCGGCGGCGCCGCGGTGCAGATCCACGCGCGGATCGGCGAATCCTTCACGTTGGTCTTCGACGCGCTGGTATCGCGCGCCGGTAACGCCTCGGTGTTGCCGGCCGCTGTCGGCGCGGGCACAGCGATCGCCTCGACGAGCACCACGACGGCTGTGCCGGTGGCCGAGCCGTCAGCTGATGAGGCCGACGCGGCGAGCGCCGTGACCGACAGCCTGACCGCCCGTCAGGTCGGCGCGCTGGCCCGCTGGACACCGGATTCCGGTGAAACGGTGGGTGATCGGCTGGCGTCCATCGTGTCGATGGCGATGGGGTACGAGCCTGAGGACCTGCCGTGGGAGGTGCCGCTGGTCGAGCTCGGTCTGGACTCGATGATGGCCGTGCGGATCAAGAACCGCGTCGAGTACGACTTCGACATGCCGCCGATCCAGCTGCAGGCGGTGCGCGACGCCAACCTCTACGCCGTTGAGAAGCTCATCGAGTACGCGATCGAGCACCGCGACGAGGTGCAGGCGCTTCACGAACACCAGAAGACCCAGACGGCCGAGGAGATCGCCGCGGAGCAGGCCGCGCTGGTGTCGGGGGCGACGCCGGCGTCGTTGCTGGCACCGGCACCTGACCCCCAGGCCGAGCCTGAGACGCAGGCCCAGCCCGAGGCCCAGCCGGAACCGTCGATCCCGCCGCCGCCCACCGATCCTTCGGGTCCGGTAGCCGCGGCACCCAACTTGGCGGGTGCGGCGCAGGCTTTCAACCAGGAAGCCGTCGCCGCGGCGCTCAACTCCGACATTCCGCCACGGGATGCAGCTGAGCGGGTCACGTTCGCGACGTGGGCGATCGTCACCGGCAAGTCCCCGGGCGGCATCTTCAACACGCTGCCGAAGCTGGACGACGCTGCTGCCGCCAAGGTGGCCGAGCGGTTGTCCGAGCGTGTGGACGGCACCATCACCGCCGACGACGTCAAGGCCGCCGCCACCATCGAGGAACTCGCCACCACGGTGCGCGAATTCCTCGAGGCCGGCGAAATCGACGGGTTCGTACGGACCCTGAGGGCCAGACCCGAAGGTTCCACCAAGCCGGCGGTTTTCGTGTTCCACGCCGCGGGCGGGTCGACGGTGGTCTACGAGCCGCTGCTCAACCGCCTGCCGGCGGACATCCCGATGTACGGCTTCGAGCGGGTCGAGGGAACCATCGAAGAACGTGCGGCACAGTACATTCCGAAGCTGCGCGAACTCGGCGGTGACGGGCCGTTCATCTTGGCCGGCTGGTCGCTGGGCGGTGCGTTGGCCTACGCCTGCGCGATCGGCCTGAAGCAGCAGGGCTGCGACGTGCCGTTCGTCGGGCTGATCGACGCGGTCATGCCCGGGGAGCCGATCCTGCAGACCAAAGAAGAAACCCGCAAGCGCTGGGACCGCTACGCCCGCTTCGCCGAGCGGACCTTCAATGTCGAGGTTCCTGAAATCCCATACGAGCAACTCGAAGAGCTCGACGACGAAGGCCAGGTCAAGTTCGTGCTGGAGGCCATCCAGCAGGCTGGCGTCCAGATCCCGGGCGGAATCGTCGAGCACCAGCGGACGTCGTATCTGGATCAGCGGGCGATCGACACCGCCGACTACCAGCCCTATGACGGCCACGTCACGCTGTACATGGCCGACCGCTATCACGACGACGCGATCACGTTCGAGCCCGCCTATGCCATCCGCAAACCGGATGGCGGCTGGGGTGATTACGTGGCCGACCTGGAGGTCGTGCCGATCGGCGGCGAGCACATCCAGGCCATCGACGAGCCGATCATCGCCAAGGTCGGTGCGCATATGACGCAGGCGCTCAACAAGATTCACGCCGAGCAGGAAGAAGCCTAAGTGACCACCAAAACCACCGCCGAGCTGCTGACCGAGCTGCGCGCAAAGTTGGAGCTGGCGAAGGAACCCGGTGATCCCAAGGCGATCGCACGGCGCGACAAAAAGGGAATCCCCAGCGCCCGTGCCCGCATCAACGCTCTGCTCGACCCTGGCAGCTTCCTGGAGATCGGCGCGCTGGCCCGCACACCAGGTGACCCCAACGCGCTCTACGGCGACGGCGTGGTCACCGGGCACGGACGAATCAACGGCCGGCCGGTGGCGGTGTTCAGCCACGACCAGACGGTGTTTCAGGGCTCGGTCGGCGAGATGTTCGGCCGCAAGGTGGCCAAGCTGATGGAGTGGGTGGCCATGGTCGGATGCCCGATCATCGGCATCAACGACTCGGCCGGCGCCCGGATCCAGGACGCGGTCACCTCGCTGGCCTGGTACGCCGAGTTGGGCCGCCGGCACGAGATGCTGCGCGGACTGGTGCCCGAGATCTCCATCATTCTGGGCAAATGCGCTGGCGGAGCGGTTTATTCGCCGATCCAGACCGATCTATTGGTGGCGGTTCGCGACCAGGGTTACATGTTCATCACCGGTCCCGACGTCATCAAGGATGTCACCGGCGAGGACGTGACGTTCGATGAGCTGGGCGGCGCCGACGTCCAGGCGCAGCGGGGCAACATCCACAAGGTCGTCGAGGACGAGGCCGCGGCGTTCCAGTACGTGCGCGACTACCTGTCGTTCCTGCCGGACAACACCTTCGACGAAGGACCGATCGTCAACCCGGGCCTCGAACCGGAGATCACTCCGACGGACTTGGAGTTGGACGCCATCGTCCCGGACGCGGACAACACCGCATACGACATGCACGAGATCCTGCTTCGCATCTTCGACGACGGTGACGTCTTCGAGATCGCCGATCAGCGTGGACCGGCGATCATCACGGCTTTTGCGCGAGTCGATGGCCGATCGGTGGGCGTCATCGCCAACCAGCCGATGTTCATGTCCGGCGCGGTGGACAACGAAGCGTCGGACAAGGCGTCCAGCTTCATCCGATTCTGCGACTCCTACAATCTGCCACTGGTTTTCGTGGTGGACACCCCTGGGGCGATGCCCGGCGTCGAGCAGGAGAAGGGCGGCATCATCAAGCGTGGTGGCCGGTTCTTCAACGCGATCGTCGAAGCCGACGTGCCGAAGGTGACGATCATCGTCCGCAAGGCATACGGCGGCGGTTACGCGGTGATGGGTTCCAAGCAGCTGTCCGCCGACCTGAATTTCGCCTGGCCCACCGCGCGCATCGCGGTGATCGGGGCCGACGGTGCCGCCCAACTATTGATGAAGCGGTTCCCCGACCCGAACACACCCGAGGCGCAGCAAATCAAGAAAGACTTCATCGACGGCTACAACCTCAACATGGCGATCCCGTGGATCGCGGCCGAGCGTGGCTACATCGACGGAGTCATCGAACCGCACGAGACCAGGCTGCTGCTCCGTAAATCGCTACACCTGTTGCGGGAGAAGCAGATTCACTGGCGCACCCAGCGCAAGCACGGCCTGACGCCGATCTAGCCGGGCTATCAGACCTTCACCGGAAAGTCGGACGTGTAGAACGCGGCGGGGCTCTGCGAACGAGGGCTCGCCTGCCGGATGAAAACCCACACACCGGTCGTGCCCGAGCGGAGGCTGTCTCGCACGGTGGTGTTGGCGACCCCCACACCGTCGGTGTCCAGGCCGCCGACTGCCACACCCGGTCCGGGACCGTCGCAGGGCGCGTTCGCGGGATGCGGCAGCTGAATGAGGTCGACGTCGTAGTGCGCGCCGGGAGCGCTGACCTCCGCGAAATGAATGTCAGCCGTCACCGCGCCACCGCCGGCGTAAATCACAGCCGACGCGGTGCCGCGAGTCGCCGACGAGAAGTCAGGGATGCGGCTGAAATCGCAACTGCGGAGGTTGCTTGCCATCGGGACGAAAGTTCCGCCGTCCGCGCCGGCGGGAACAGCTGAAGCGACCAGCGCCGCGGTGACGGGAACGACGCATCGGACCAGGGTCGAGATCGCTGCTGACATTTTGTCAATTATTCCGTTCGCCCAGGTGAAGGCGCCATGGCGGAAGAGGGAGACATCGGTTACAGCGGGCGCGCCAATGTGACCTAGGACACACCCAGTCCGGTTAATCGGCGTCCTCTTGTTGTTTCTGTACCTTCTCGGCGGTGTCGGTGGACTCCCGGAGTTCCTTCTTGGTCTTCGCAGCCTCATCGGCCATCTCGCCGATGGATTCGTCGCCTTCTTCAGCGCGCATAGTCTGACCTCCTCATCGTCTACTACCCGGCATCGGTGATACCGAATCAGGGATCTATTGCTGTAGGTCGGGTCACCAGCCACAAAAAAACTGGGCGGCAATGACCAAAGCCATTGCCGCCCAAGACCTGAACTAATTATCGCGCCGACTTCTCACGAGCTTCGGCGGCCTTCTCCGCGGCACGCGCCGCAGACGCCTCAGCTTCTTTCTTGGCCACGTCGCGTTGAGCGTCAGCTTTCTCCTGCTGCGCACGACCCGCTTTGCGGAGATCCTCGTTGTTGACGACGATTCCGATGATTTCTCTTGCCTTACCAGCGACGTCCTCAATGATGCCCCTGATGGCCGCTTCGGGTCCGCTACTCATGGTCGATCCTCTCTTCTTGGGATGGGATCT
>JAVHWH010000011.1:0-6317 GCA_032159915.1 Mycobacterium sp. | reverse complement strand
GGGCATTGGTCAATGTCACCCGCGGCGACCCGCTGGCGCCGTTCGCCATGCAGGCAGGCAAGTGCTATCTGTTCAGCGCGGACGGTACGGCGGCGCTGGCGTACCGCACCCGGATCGGCTACGCCGTCGTCAGCGGTGACCCGGTCGGCGATGAAGCGCAGTTCCCACGGTTGATCGCCGATTTCGCCGCCCATTGTCACGCTCATGGCTGGCGAATGGTGGTGCTGGGCTGCAGTGAACGCCGGCTGCATTTGTGGAGCGACCGTAAGGTGATCGGCACGTCGTTGCGCGCCATACCGATTGGCCGCGACGTGGTCATCGACGTCGCCGATTTCGCGTTGTCCGGGCGCAAGTTCCGCAACCTGCGTCAAGCGGTCCAGCGCACCTACAACTGCGGAATCACCACCGAGATAATCGGAGAGCAGGATCTCAACGACCGCCAGGTGGCTGAATTAGCCGAAGTGTTGCAGGCATCGCCCAAGGGCGCCGGCGCCGATCGCGGTTTCTGCATGAGCCTCGACGGTGTTCTCGAGGGCCGGTATCCAGCCATCAAGCTGATCGTTGCCCGCGACAAATCGGGGTGTGCGCAGGGGTTTCACCGGTACGCCACGGCCGGCGGCGGCAGCGAGGTCACTCTTGATGTTCCCTGGCGGCGCCGCGGTGCGCCCAACGGGATTGATGAACGACTCAGCGTCGACATGATCAACGCCGCCAAAGTGTCTGGCGCACAACGCCTCTCGCTATCGTTCGCGGCATTCCCCGAGCTTTTCGACGAACAGGATCGCGGCTGGCTGCACCATGTCTTGTACTGGCTGGTTCATCGGCTGGACCCGTTGATCGCGCTCGAGTCGTTGTATCGATACCTGCGTAAATTTCATTCGACGGGTGAACGGCGTTACGTACTGGCGTCGCTGCGGCAACTGGTTCCGTTGATTTATGTGCTGCTCTCGCTGGAGTTCATGCCGCGTCGGCGCCGCCTCTAGCGGTCTCAGCGGGTAGGTGCCGGCGTCAACGTGACGCTCAGTCGATCCTGCACTGTTCGCCTGAACTGGTTGGCGCATTGCTGCTGCTCGACGTTGTTGGAACCGGCCTTCTGCATACAGTCGATGTAGTCGCCGCCCCGGACGTCCTTCCAGACCGTCGTCCAGATCGCGATGAAAGCCAAGCCGACGACAATTGCCAAGCCGCCCAGGACGATACCGGCGATCGCGATCCCGCCGTTGTTGGCGATGCCGCGCTTGGCCCGCCCGCGGCCCACAGCACCGATGACCACTGCGATGACGCCGAGAATGATGGGAGCGAAGACGGTCGCCACACTCAGCAAACCAACGACGGCGAGCACCAAGGCGGCGATGCCGAGCCCGTTCTTCGGCGTAACCGGTTGCGGGGGAGCGTAGTAGGGCGGCGGTTCACCGGGCTGGTACGGATACAGCGGGCCGGGGTGCGGTGCTCCCGTGGGGTTCTCCCGCCTAACCGGCTCGTCCGGCGATCCCGTCATAACTCGCTCTCTGCTCGGGCGACTGAATGGCAGTTACGCATTACGCGTCGGCACGCAAGCCCAATCTGAATTTCGGCTTACCGCACAAGCCGATTCACCGTCGGCTGGATGCTCGCGCCGCTTACGCGGCGATCGGCGGTGTTCCCGCCATAGCCTTCTCGATCCGTCGGGACGCGCTGCGGATGCCGAACGAGGAAACGATCTCGAAGGCGCCGATGACGATCAGCCAGATCGCGACGACCAGCGTCAGGATCTCGATTGTTTCCAGCGGAGATCCGAGCATCACGATGCCGGCCAACAGGCTGACCACGCCGACGAAGATTTGCCAGCCCCGGCCCGGCAGGTATGGATCGCTGATCGCCGAGATCGATGTTGCGACCCCGCGGAAGATGAAGCCGATGCCGATCCAGATCGCAAGCAGCAGAATGGCATAGCCCTGGCCGAAGTGCCGGAAACACAGCACCGCCAGCACCAGCGAGGCGGCCCCGCTGATGAACGACAGCACTCGGCCGCCGGCGGAGACGTGCAATGTGAAAGCGAAGAATACTTGGGCGGCACCGGTGACCAGTAGGTAGATGCCGAAGAGTGCGGCCGCGGCGACGATGGAATGTTCGGGCAGAACGTAAACCAGGATTCCGAGGGTCAGCGAGAGGATCCCGGACAGCAAGGTCGACTTCCACAGATGCGGCAACAGCTTTGGAGCAGCGGTGGTTTCCATGCCTGGAGTTTCTCACAAAGGCCATCGGGGTGGAAGGTTTGGCAGCGTCAGACCCCGGCGGTCTGAGACGTCTCGGTGAGGACGCCGCCGGCTCCGGCGTCTGGTTTGCGCCCGATGAGATACCAGGTGGACATCCGCCCTTTACCCTTGATTTCGATATTGCCCCTTTTCTGGAGCACGAAGTCGTCTTTGAGCCGCAGATACATGTCTTGAGGCACTTGGATGCGGCCGACAGAGTCGGTGGACTCCATCCGCGACGCGACGTTGACCGCGTCGCCCCACACGTCGTAGAAGAATCGGCGCGAACCCACTACGCCGGCGACAACTGGCCCGCAGGCCAATCCGATTCGCAGCGGCAGCGGATCGCCGCGCGAATCTTTGAAGACGCGGGCGACTTCGGCCATGTCGAGCGCGAAGGCCGCCAACGCCTCGACATGGTCGGGGCGCGGCTGCGGCACACCGCTGACCACCATGTAGGAGTCGCCGCTGACCTTGATCTTCTCCAGGTCGTGCTTGTCGACCAGTGCATCGAAGTCGCCGTAAAGCTTGTCCAAGAAGAGGATTAATTGATCCGGCGGCATGTCGCTGGCCCGCTCGGTGAAACCCGCGATGTCGGCGAACAGCACCGAGGCTTCCTCGTATTTATCGGCAATGATGTTGCGCGCCGGATCTTTTAGCCGCTCGGCGATACTGACCGGCAGAATGTTGGCCAGCAGTGCTTCGGACCGCTCGTACTCCACCTCCATCGCCGCTTCGGCGCGAACAATCTCGCGCACCGCGTACCACACCGTCGTCACGACCATCACGCAGGCGGAGATCGTGGTGACGATGAAGCTGAGCGACAGCGCCCACACCGGCTGGGCCCCGGTGTCGCGCGGGACCAGAAATTGCAACGTGATGACCATGCCTGCGGCGATCGCGGCCAGAATCGCGGCAAGAAAAATCCGGTCTACACCGAGCTGCAGCACGATCAGGCACGCCGCGACCAGGAAGTAGAACTGCAATCCCGAGCCGGTGCCGACGAACCAGCAGATCATGAAAATCGACAGGTAAGCGGTGCAGATGAAGGTCAACGACGGGAGAAGTTCACCAAAGCGATGCAACATCGGTACGGAGGCGTAGATCGCCGCGCCCACGATGTTGATCACACCGATCCACCACAGGTTGGGTGCGGTGAAAACTTGGACCAGCCCGAAACCTGCGCTGATGAACACCGCCATCGTCGCGGTGAGATTCAGGATGCGGCTGCTCTGCGAGATGCGCTCGGCGTACACCTGGCTGCGGGCGCGGGGATGCGCCCGCACTGCTGCTACACAATCCGGTGACCGCCGTGAACCTGCTGGTTGCTGGGCGGCGCACCGCTTGGCCACCACAGCAGAAGCCTAACCTGTAGACCCAGGATGGCGGGAGTCCTGCGACGGGGCCGGCGTGCGACTGCCATGAACGCAAAGAGCACTCTGACCTGGCCGCGGGCGCCCTATCGGGCCCGCTGCGCGCAGCTAATTCGACTCGGCCGACTCGTCGTCGGAGTTTCGCGTCATTCGGCATGGGGTAGATGGCAGGGGCGCGCCGAGCTTCACTGCTTGCGTCGCTAAGTGGGGGCTAGAGCAAACTGGCCGCGAATCCAGGTGTTGATCACCTATCTGGCGCTGCACAAAAAATCAGGAGTAATCATGAACAAGACCATCGCGATCGTTTCGACTACCGGGGCTCTGCTGTTCGGCGGAGCGGGCGTTGCCGAAGCCGCCGTCACAGCGGCACCGACGCCTACCTCGACCACGGTGACCTTGGCCGACAACACCAACGGCACCAACGACCAAAAAAGCGACGACAGCGGCAAGTACGGCCTGCTGGGCCTGCTTGGGCTCGCCGGTCTGGCGGGATTGAAGCGCCGTAACACCACCGACGCCCACCTCGGCGCAGGACCCGCAGCGAACCCGAAGCGCGTGTAATACCTGCCTTTTCTCTCGATCAGCCCCCGCCAGCGCTTCATCCTGGCGGGGGCTGACCGGCTGCTAGAGGTGTTGTTGCCGTCAGGACCGCTGGATACCGTCGGTCCAGGGCTGGCAGCGGCCCGGCGACTTCTTGCGCATAATTTGTCGAACTCGGGTGCCCTCGGTGAGATTCGAACTCACACTGGACGGGTTTTGAATCCGTTTCCTCTGCCAGTTGGGATACGAGGGCCTGGGCGACTACGGCATCCCACCATAGAGGATCGGTCGGTGCGAGCCGACTCACAGCCCCGCAGTCGTGGATTGGCGCGGTTCACGAGAGAATGTCTTCATGACCGACGACGACGCGCGCACCCCGCACCGGGTTTTGATTGCCGAGGACGAGGCGTTGATCCGGCTCGATCTGGCCGAGATGCTGCGTGAAGAGGGCTACGAGATCGTCGGTGAGGCCGGCGACGGCCAGGAGGCCGTCGAGCTGGCCGAGCAGCTGCAGCCCGATCTGGTCATCATGGACGTCAAGATGCCACGTCGCGACGGAATCGACGCTGCCTCGGAGATCGCCAGTAAGCGCATCGCGCCGATCGTGATTTTGACCGCGTTCAGCCAGCGCGACTTGGTGGAGAAGGCGCGCGACGCCGGAGCGATGGCCTACCTGGTGAAGCCGTTCACGATCTCGGACTTGATTCCGGCGATGGAAGTGGCTCTGAGCCGGTTCAGTGAAGTCAAGGCGTTGGAGCGTGAGGTCGAGACGTTGTCGGACCGGCTGGAAACCCGCAAACTCGTCGAGCGCGCCAAAGGTTTGCTGCAGGCCAATCAGGGCATGACCGAGCCGGAGGCGTTCAAGTGGATTCAACGCGCGGCGATGGACCGGCGCACGACGATGAAGCACGTGGCCGAGGTCGTTCTGGAGACCCTCGACGCATCGAAGGACGCGCCACCGGCGAAGTAGGCGCGACTGTGCACGTTATGCGGGCCGAAACGGCGAAATGGCTCTCGGAAGCTGCACGCTCGACGAGGCGTCGGGGTCAGCGGGCCACGATCACCGACGAGCCGTGGCCGAACAGGCCCTGGTTCGCGGTGACGCCGACTGTCGCGTTCTCCACCTGCCGGCCGGTGGCTTGACCGCGCAACTGCCAAGTCAGCTCGCACACCTGCGCGATCGCCTGGGCGGGGATGGCCTCACCGAAACAAGCCAGCCCGCCGGACGGGTTGACCGGCACCGTGCCGCCGATGGTAGTGGCGCCGCTGCGCAGCAGCGCCTCGGCCTCACCTCTCGGGCACAGCCCCAGGTGCTCGTACCAGTCGAGCTCCAGCGCGGTCGACAGGTCATAAACCTCGGCCAGGCTCACATCTTCGGGTCCGATGCCGGCTTCGGCGTAAGCCGCGTCGAGGATCTGGTCCTTGAACACCCGCTCCGGCGCGGGCGCCACCGCAGTGGAATCCGTTGCGATATCCGGCAATTCGGGCAAGTGCTGCGGGTACTGCGGGGTTACCGTGCTGACCGCGCGCACCGACGGCACGCCGTCGAGCGAGCCGAGGTGTTTACGGGCGAAGTCTGCGCTGGCCACGATCAGCGCGGCCGCGCCGTCAGAGGTGGCGCAGATGTCGAGCTGCCGCAGCGGGTCGCTGACCACCGGGCTGGCCAGCACGTCCTCGATCGAGGACTCCTTGCGGTAGCGGGCATTTGGGTTCTGCAAGCCGTGCTGAGAGTTTTTGACCTTCACCGCAGCGAAGTCCTCGGACGTCGCCCCGTACAGGTCCATGCGGCGACGGGCCAGCAGCGCGAAGTACACCGGGTTCATCGCGCCGATCAGGTGGAAGCGCTGCCAGTCCGGGTCGTTCTTACGTTCACCGCCGACCGGGGCGAACGCCCCCTTGGGGGTGGTGTCGGCGCCGATCACCAGCGCGACGTCGCAGAACCCGGCCAGGATGTGGGCGCGCGCGCTCTGCAATGCCTGAGAACCGCTGGCACACGCGGCGTAGCTGGAGCTGACCGGCACGCCGTTCCAGCCCAGCTTCTGTGCGAACGTCGAGCCGGCGATGAAGCCCGGATAGCCGTTGCGGATCGTGTCGGCCCCGGCGACCAGCTGGATCTGCCGCCAGTCCAAACCGGCTTCGGCCAGCGCGGCGCGTGCGGCGACGACGCCGT
>JAVHWH010000331.1:0-5060 GCA_032159915.1 Mycobacterium sp. | reverse complement strand
CTTCCTTCGAAAGCTCTTTGGGCGCAGCCAGGTTCAGCGGCCGGGCCAATTGGGTCGGCGCGGTGCGTCCGCGCAGCGCCACTACCTCGGCCACATCCCAGCACAACGCCTCGGCATCCAGGGCGCCGCTGACCGCGACCGCTGAGGCCAGCACGTGGCCGTCCTCGAGTTTGGCCAACTCGGTGAGCCGCGCCGCCTCGTTGACCGGGTCACCGATCACGGTGTACTCGAAGCGGGCCAGTGCGCCGATGTGTCCGGCGATGGCGCGGCCCGAGGACACCCCGATGCCGAATTCCGCCGAGCCGATCACCGGCAGCAGCTCGTCGTGCAACTCGCGCGCCGCGGCCAGTGCACCGCCGGAGGCGTCCGGGTGCTCGATCGGCGCTCCGAAGATCGCCAGTGCCGCGTCACCCTGGAATTTGTTGACGAATCCGCCGTGCCGCCCGACGGTGTCCACCACCACCCGGAAGAACTCGTTGAGCAAGCTGACCACCTCGGCCGGTGGCCTGGTCGACGCCAGCTTGGTCGATCCGACCAGGTCGACGAACAGCACCGCGACATCGCGCTCCTGGCCGCCCAACTCGGTGCCGCGTTCCAGCGCCCGGCGGGCGACGTCTTCGCCCACGTAGCGACCGAACAGGTCGCGCAGCCGTTGCCGCTCGGACAGGTCGCGGACCATGTCGTTGAAGCCGGCCTGCAGCAGGCCCAGCTCGCTGGCGTCGTAGATCTGCATGTGCGCGTTGTAATTACCGCGCTGCACCTCACCCAGCGCCCAGCGCAGCTGACGCAGCGGGTCGGCGATCGACATCGCCACCAGCAGGGTGCTGGCCAGCCCGATGCCCAGTGCCAGCAATGCCAGCAACAGGATCGGGTTCAGCAGCTTCTCCGGGGGGCCGTGCAGGTATTCGGCCTTGTCTCCCACCACTGCCAGCACGATCGCCAGCAGCGGTACGCCGGTGGACAGCGCCCAGGCCAGCATCTGGCGGCCGATCACCCCGGAGGCCCGGATGTTCTCCGGTAATCCGCCACGCAGGGCGGCGACGGCGACCGGACGCAGCACCCGTTCGGACTGCAGGTAACCGATGATCGCGGTGGCGGTGGCGCCCAGCGCGGTGGCGACGGCCACCACCGGAGCGGCGTGCTTGGCCACCGGCCAGCTGGCGGCGATGAAGATCACGCCGCCGATCAACCAGGAAGCCAGGTTGATCACCGTGCGATGAAACGGCGTCCGCAGCGCCCGGCTGCGGGCCAGCTCGGTCGCGGCCGGGTCGGGGTCGGCCAGCAGCGAGTCGCGGCGCTGCCACCGGAAGACAGGTACCAACAGGTGCGCGCTGATCGCGGTCCCGAGGAAGAACAGCACCGCGATCGACCCGGTGAAGGTGGCCAGATTCAGAGCCGGCAGTTGTTGGAGCTCGATGCGGTCTTCGGGCGGCAGCCCGTAGCGCAGGAAACCGAGCACCAGAAGCGCGCCGATGATGTCGGCCTGCAACTGGCTCAGCGTGAACACCGGCCACGGCGTACGCACGAACCACTGGACGAATCCTTGGATCCGTCGGGGAAGTGCGCCTGCCATGCTCACCTGCCCACCGTATCGGTCGGGGGGTACCAAAAAGTAGCCGAAGCGGCGCTATGCGGTGGCTGATCGAGCCGACTCGTCACTGGCGAGCACTACTCTTGCCGGTGATGTCACGGGTATTCGCGCGGCTGGTTGGCCAGGAGTCGGTGGAGGCCGACCTGGTGGCCGCGGCGGCGGCCGCCCGCGGTGATTCCACTCACACCGCCGCGATGACGCATGCCTGGCTGATCACCGGTCCGCCGGGTTCGGGTCGCTCGGTGGCCGCGTTGTGTTTTGCGGCGGCCCTGCAGTGCACGTCCGACGGGATGCCCGGCTGCGGTGAGTGCCGGTCCTGCACGACGACGATGGCCGGCACCCACGGCGACGTGCGCCGCGTCATTCCCGAGGGGCTGTCCATCGGCGTCGACGAGATGCGCGCGATCGTCCAGATCGCGTCGCGGCGGCCCAGCACAGGGCGCTGGCAGATCGTGCTGGTCGAGGACGCCGACCGGCTCACCGAGGGTGCGGCGAACGCGTTGCTGAAGGTGGTCGAGGAGCCACCGCCCTCGACGGTGTTTTTGCTGTGCGCGCCGTCGGTCGACCCGGAAGACATCGCGATCACACTGCGGTCCCGCTGCCGGCACGTCGCGCTGGTGACGCCGCCGCCGGATGCGATCGCACAGGTGCTGACCGACAGCGACGGGCTGTCGCCCGAGACCGCGTCGTGGGCGGCGTCGGTCAGCGGCGGCCACGTCGGCCGGGCCCGGCGGCTTGCCACCGACCCGGAGGCGCGCCAACGGCGGCTACAGGCGTTGGGACTGGCCCGCGATGCCGCGACCCGGTCGAAGGCCTATGCAGCGGCTGAGGCGCTGGTGTCCGCCGCCGAGTCCGAAGCGACGGTTCTGACCGCCGACCGCGACGAAGCCGAGACTGAGGAGTTGCGGACAGCGCTGGGCGCCGGGGGGACGGGGAAGGGCACGGCCGGCGCGTTGCGGGGGTCTGCCGGAGCCATCAAAGACCTTGAGCGACGTCAGAAGTCGCGCCAGACCCGGGCGTCGCGTGATGCACTGGATCGTGCGCTGATCGACCTGGCCACCTACTTTCGGGACGCGCTGCTGGTCGCGGCGAGCGCACCGGGTCCGCGTGCCAACCATCCCGACATGGCGCAACAGATCGCGGCGATGGCCGCGCACGTGCCGGCCGATCGTTTGCTGCGCTGCATCGAAGCGGTGCTGGAGTGCCGGGAGGCGCTGGCCATCAACGTCAAGCCCAAGTTCGCCGTCGACGCGATGGTGGCCACCATCGGTCAGCAACTTCGCGACTAGGCAGTCCGGCGGGGTCATGGCCCACTCCTCCCCATCGCGCTTCGCGCTCTGCATCGTCGTCGGGCGTTTGGGGGCTCGAGCGGGCCTGCCGTAGACTCGTGCCGCCCGTCGGGGCACGCCACCTTAGCTCAGTCGGTAGAGCGGCTCACTCGTAATGAGCAGGTCAGGAGTTCGATTCTCCTAGGTGGCTCCGAGTTCGGGGGCATGGTTCAGCGCGGCAGCACATATCCCACCGGCCCGGCTGCGATACAGACGCTCAGCGCGGCGGTGTTGGCCCAGACCCGAATGGTGTTGCCTGCACCGGGCAGTCGCACGAACACCCGGTTGAGCCCGGGATGTACCGGGACCCGGGTGTTGGTCCCGTCGGACAGCGCCATCGTTATCGAACCGTCGCTGTTGGCCAGATAATTGACCTCGGCGGTCCAGTCCGTCGGCAACAGGGGGCCGTCGAGCTCAATCTCAATCGGGTGGTCGGGCTGTACCAGATAGCCGCATTGCGGGACCGGGCCGGGTTTCATCGCGCGCACCCAGGTCACCTGCGCGTCGACCAACCGGCCCGAGGCATCGAGCGCTTTCAAACGTGTTGTCGTCAAAGCGAATTCGGGACGGTCATGCACGAGCGCGAATACGTGGCCGGCCAGATTCTCCGGCCAGGCCACCCGCCCGAGCACCAGCGGATCGACCTCCTGGTCGAGTAGCGGCGCACTCGACGTCGCGTGCGCGGCGGCCAGATCTCGCCGGGCGTTCTGCAGATAGGGCTGAGCCGGGTTGTTCCGCCAGGACGTCAGGAAGGTCGCCGTCGAGTAGCAACTGCTCGCGACGAAGGCCACCGCCACCGCGGTCGTGGCCGCCATGCGCGGCACGGATGCATCCAGCCGGCCTGACGATGGACGGTTGGGTGCACAGAATGCGACTGCGGCCAGCAGTGCCAGCACCACCACCAGATCGGGTAGGTAGCGCAAGGTTTGGGCCAACTCCAGCGCGGTGAAGCGCGACGAGCGCATCAAGTAGATCGGCACCTGGCAGGCGACGACGTACCCGGCCGCGGTCAGCCACACCGGGACGATGCGCTGCTTGCGAACCAGTGACAGCGCCAGCATCGCGGCCAGCGCCAGCCAGCCCAACGCCATGACCGCCGTCGGCGGAGTCGCCCACGGCGATGCCGGTGCCCACCTGCCCCACTGCCACGGACCCCCAGCCAGACCGGGGACAATGCCGTGAGTGATCGAGCGGCGCAACAGGTCCCACGTCATCGACACGTCAGAGCTCCACCGGCGCTGGTTCACCACAGCCAGGTAGACCGCGATCCAGCCGCCGGTCAGAGCCAACGACGACGTCCACAATCGGACACCGCCCCGCCACGCTGCGGCCAGCGACGCGCGCTCACCCTGCACATGGCACAGCAACGCGGTGACCGCGAAAGCGACGAACGGAATCACCGCCGCCTTTTCGAAGAACAGCAACCCCCCGAGATAAGCCAGCACGCCGGTGAACGCATACCGCTGATTGCCGGTGCGGACCAACAAGATCGCATCGGCGCACACCCAGGCCAGCGCGGCCAGCATTGGTAGTGAGTTCAATGCCGCAGCCCACCACGCGAAGCCGGGCAAACCCAGCGGGGTGAACAGTGCAAACGTCAGCGGCACAAGTAGGACCGGGCGCCAGCCCATGATCACGTACAGCGCGCGCAGCAGCGCCACCGAGGCCAGCAACTGCAGCACCACCAAGCTGATCGCCGGGCCGATCCAGTTCAGCGGTGCCACGCGAGTGATGGCACCAGACACCAGAAACGCGGCCGGCATCACGTGGCCGTCGTGGTCGTCGAAGAGAAACGACGGCGACAGCAGGCCGTGCGTGCCCGCCCGGCTGACCAGAATCAAGTCGTCCCAATAGAAGTAGCCGCGAAAGGCCAGCACCCCGCGAATCACCAGCGCAACCGCAATGAGCAGCGCGGCGATCAGCGCCACCTTCGGTAGCCGGCGGGCCCGTCGGTATGGTGAGCCGGTGCGTGCACTGGTCACCGGGGCTGCCGGGTTCATCGGGTCGACGCTAGTCGACCGGTTGCTGAGCGACGGGCACACCGTCGCCGGGCTGGACAACTTCGCCTCCGGGCGGGCCACCAACCTGGAGCACTTGGCCGACACCGCCGCGTTCGGCTTCGTCGAGGCCGACATCGTCAC
>JAVHWH010000302.1:0-3928 GCA_032159915.1 Mycobacterium sp. | reverse complement strand
AGCCCCTCCGTGTGCGACTCACCGCGCCGCTGCCCGACGTTCACACAGCCCCGCCGATCGCCGTACACCATGCCGATCTGATCGGATCGCCGCAGGGCGATCAGCCCCACCGCACCCATGATGTGTCCGGCGATGTCCCGCTTGAGCTCGCCGCTCGGCGCAACCGCCGACATGTTGCGACCGGCGTCGGCGACCAGCAGGATTCTGTGGTGCTTTTCAGATACGAATCGCTTGATGAGCACGCCGCCGGAACGCGCGGACGCCTTCCAGTCGATGTCGCGGACATCGTCACCGGGAACATACGGGCGCAGGTCGTCGAATTCCATGCTGCGCGTATGCAATAACGAGTAGCGGCCGCCTTCGAGGAGGCCGCGGGTGTCGGTGCCGAAGTGCGCTTTGGCCTGGTTGAGGTGTTTACCCAAAGTGGCCGCCCGGCACCTCAGGGAACCCTGACGGCCTGCAGCACCGCGTCGACCACGACATCGGCGGTGATATTTGCGCTGGCCGCTTCGAATCCGAGGATGAGACGATGCCGCAACACCCGGTGGGCGAGCTTCGCAATGTCCTCGGGCAGTACGTGGGCACGCCCGGACAGCACGGCGTGCGCCCGTGCCGCCTTGCAGAACGCGATGGTGGCGCGCGGGCTGGCGCCGTACTCGATCAGGCGCGCCAGCTGCGCGGGCAGCGTCTGCTCGGGGCGGCGGGTCGAATCGACCAATTGGCTGGCGTAGAGCATCAGTTGGCGATCCATGTGGACGCGATGCACCACGTCCTGCAGGCGCAGCACGTCGTCGAGACTGACCACCGGCGCAATCTCGCGCGTCTTGTCGTAGATGCCTGCATCGATTCGCGTCATCACTTCCACCTCCTCCTGCGGGGAGGGGTAACGCACGATCTCCTTGAGCAGGAAGCGGTCGGTCTGCGCCTCGGACAGCGGATATGTCCCTTCCTGGTCGACGGGGTTCTGCGTAGCGATCACCATGAACGGCGCCGCAATCGGGTGTACCTCACCGGCGATCGTGGTCTGCCGCTCCTCCATCGCCTCGAGCATCGCGCTCTGGCTCTTGGCGCTGGATCGGTTGATCTCGTCGAGCAGAAGAATGTTGGCGTGCACCGGGCCCAGTTGGGTGACGAACGAATTACGCGCCGCGTCATAAATCTGCGTGCCGATGATGTCGCTGGGCAGCAGGTCGGGCGTGCACTGGATGCGTTGGAAACGGCCCTGAACCGACTCCGCGAGCACCTTCGCGGCGGTGGTCTTGGCCAGGCCCGGCACACTCTCGAGCAGGATGTGTCCACCCGCGAGCAGACCGATCAGCAGCGACTCCCCTAGGTCGCGCTGCCCGACGATCTTCGCCGCGAACGCCTCGGATATGGCGTCTAGAGTCTGCCGGACGCCGTCAATCTCGCGCTGATCCGGTTGTGTCCGTGCTGTAGTCATACGCCCGATGGGATACCCGAGCGCCGATCTTTCACACTCTTTGTGCAAATGCCCCGAATCGCTGCCGCTACGGCGCGCGCGTGCTGACGGACGCGAGTAGCGTGCCGATTCATGGGAAAGTGGCGGCGGTGCCGCGTTGCGATCGCTGCGTGTGCGCTTTTGTTCACCGGTGCCTGCCACTCGAGCCCGAAGCCCGGGCAAACAGATCCCGCGCGGACCGCCCACTCGGCGACTGCATCTGCCGGCGCGCCGAAGGATCTGGCAGCCGCGACCGCCGCGGCTCAACTCAAGGCTGCCCGGCACGCCTCTGGCGACTTCGCCGGCGAGTGGCTCTTGTTCACAAAGGATCTGCGAGACAACATAACTCAGCAGGCCTTCGTCAAATTCTCGCAGAAGTGTTCTGCCACAGGGTTGGTGATGAAATCTGCCGGTGGGCGTATGGACAGCCCTGAGCGCGCGGTCATCCACTTCGAAACAATGGGCGTCACCCATGCCGTCACGATGATTTACGAATACGGCGGCTGGTATAAAGAGCCCGACGAATTCCTGCAAGCCAATTTCGGCAAGAACGGCAACGAGCTGATCGCGGTCGATCAAGCCGCTGGCCACTGCGACACCCAATAGATCGCGCTTCGCCGACCACGTCGAACTGCCAGCATGTTGGTAGGTGTGGCGGCATCGCCTGCGGTAAGCAGGTGAGACACTGACCTACATGCGCATGGCAGATGCCGACGACCTGGTCGCCGTTGACGTGTTCAACGCCGCCCAGGTGACCGGTGAGGTTGTGAGCATGACGCTGGTCAGGCGGGTGGTCGATGACCTGCTCACTCATCCCCCAGCTTGCGAATGCGGACACTGTGAGGCCGCCGCGCTTGCGCGTGTCAAAGATGTCTGGGACATCGCATCGGGATGGCAAAAAGCTGTCGCCACCGTCACCAAAAGCCGCGAAGCTCGTTAGCGCCAGCCACCGAAGAGCCGCTTGTCATCGGATCATCTGCAGCACAGGCGACTCTCACTGTCACCGGTACCGCCGACGGAGAATGGCGCCCTGAGCTCAAGCAGGGAACCAGTTATCTGGCCCGCAACCTGGCTGTCGCGGCCGCCGCAGTCTCCCGCGCGGCAAAAGAACTTCACGAGGACCTCTCCAACCCGATAGACGAGGTCATCGAGGAAGCGCGCTCGCAGCAGGCTGCCAGAGTCGCTGCCCTGGAAACTGAACTAGACGCCGCCCGTAGGGCGCTTGCCGATTTGGACTGAGCTCAACCGGAAACCATCGCGACGATCGACGCCGTTCCGCCTTGTCGCTCACAACAATCCGTCGTTTATTCGTCCGCTGAATAGGCGACCTCTGCGCGTCGAATGGGTATCCCTATTGCGGTTGAGCAGTCAGCCGGCCCACTTGACGAACGACGGGAGGTTCTCATGCCTAACATGCGGCGGCTACGCGGCCGCAGAATTGCCGTCTTGGCGGCCGACGGCTTCGAGAAAGTCGAGTTGACGATACCGATGCGCGCGTTGCAATTGGCGGGCGCGAAGGTCGATGTTATTTCCTTGCGGCACGGACGGATACGGGGAGTGAACTTGCACATGCCCGCTACGCGGGTCGGTGTGGACAAGACGGTCGACGAAGCAAACGTGGCCGACTACGACGCTCTTCTGCTGCCCGGTGGATTCATCAACCCGGACCTGCTGCGGCAGTCCGCGAAAGCACGCCAGTTCGTAACCGATTTCGACACCAGCGGCAAACCCATTGCGACGTTGTGCCACGGACCGTGGGTGCTGGCGTCGGCGGGACTGCTCAGCGGGCGAACACTGACCTCATGGCCCGGCATCCGAGACGACTTGGTGAACTCCGGCGCCACCTGGCTCGACCGGGACGTCGTCAAAGACGGAAACCTTGTCACCAGTCGCGGGCCGCAAGACATGACGTCCTTCGTCCCCGCGTTCATCGACCACTTCAGCGACACCTCGCCGAAGTCACAGGCCGCGGCAACGGGTCAGGTGTCGGATCCGCAATTAAATGCACCTATCGGTTGGGCCGTCGCGGCGCTGCGCTGGTCCCCGAAGCCATCCCTACCGGGTGCCCTTGCGGGTCTGATGGCTGGTGCCCGGCTGTCATCGAAATCTCCACTGCAGAAGGTCTTCTCCTGAGCCGTAGGGCCGATCGCATGCACTGACCGCCGGAGAGTTATTTCGCCGGCGGTCAGTGTAAGTGCGGATTCAGCGCGTGCGCTTGAGCAGTCTTCTCAGGAGGAATATGGGCAGGATGATCCACGGGCCGCCGACGAGGATCGGGTCCAGCCACAGATGCTTGACGTCGACCCGCTTGTGCCCGAATCGCGACTCGATGCCCTTGTGACTGAACTCGGCCTTGATGCCGGTCTCGGTAATCGGGTTGTCCGGCCGCAGGCTCAGCAGCGAGCGCAGGTGGTGCTCGACGGCGTCCACTCGGTCGGCGTAGAGCAGGATCAGCCAGTGCGCGGCGCG
>JAVHWH010000300.1:0-5894 GCA_032159915.1 Mycobacterium sp. | reverse complement strand
TACAGCAAAAGCGAAGTGCCCAGGTCTTTTTCGAAGACCATCACGGCGATCGAGATGATCCACGCGGCCAGCAACGGGGCGAGGTCACGCGGACGCGGCAGGTCCATGCCCAGCACATGCTTGCCTGCACTGGTAAACAGGCCGCGCTTGGCGACCAGGACGGCCGAAAAGAAAATCAGCAGCAGGATCTTCGAGAATTCGGCGGGCTGAATCGAGAAGCCCGGCAACCGAATCCAGATCTTCGCACCGTTCTGTTCGGACAACGATCGCGGCAGCAGCCCAGGGATGGCCAGGATGACCAGACCGGTCAGGCCGCAGACGTAGCCGTAGCGCGCGAGTTGGCGGTGGTCCTTGAGCAGGATCACCACGGCGGCGAAAGCGCCCACTCCGACCAGCGTCCACAGGATCTGGGGGTTGGTGACGGCGCGGCCACTCCCCTCGGCCAGCCGCTCGTCGAGATCGAGCCGGTGGATCATCACCAGCCCCAGGCCGTTGAGCAACGCCACGATCGGCAACAGCAGTGGATCCGCGTACGGCGCATAGCGTCTGATCGCCAGATGCGCGACGGCGAACACCGCCAGAAAGCCCGTCGCATAGTTGAACAGCTGCCAGTTGACCCCGCGCTCCTGGTTGGCTTGCACGATGGCGAACGCTGCGGCGGTGATCACTGTCGCAAAACACAGCAGCAGCAACTCGGCATTGCGCCGGTTCGGCAACGAAGGTGTGACAGTGACTGGCGCCTGGGGCTGCGTGGTCATTCCGGAGTCCGGCAGTCGGTGCCCGGCTGGGGTGGCGGCGGGGAGAGCGAGGTGACGGTGGGCGAGGCGGGCGCCACCAGCGACGGGCTCACCGGAGGCTCTTGCGGCACTGAGCTTTCCGCGCCTGGCGCGGACGAGGTCGACGGTGCGGGTGCCTGCGGCGCGACGGGCGACGGCGGCGGTGCCTGGGCCCGGGCCAGCGGACAGAGTGGCAGCAGGGATTCGGTGGCCAGCCGCCGCAGTTGGGAATTCGCCTGCTCCAGTGTGCCGACCGGAAGCCCGGCGGCGACCTGCGCGCGGGCCGACTCGGCCAGGTCGGAGGGCTTCATCAGGCGGCAGTCGTGATTGTTCGCCGCAGTGCCGTAGCGGATCACCGACAATTGATTCCGGCTGTTCAGGCAGCCTTGCGAATAGGGTTGGTGCAGGGGCATTCCCAGGATGGACACCTGGATGCCCTGCATGATCGACACCGCACCGCTGTAGTCGGTGACGTAGTAGTAGCTGCGGACCACCGTACGGCCGATGGCCAGCGCGGCGAGCACCAGCAAGATGGAAAGCGCCAGGCCGATCAGCAACCGACGCCGTGACCGCTTTGGCGGTGGAGCCGTATCCATCTGCGTCGGAACACGTTTGGTGACTTCTTTGCGCGGGGTGAATGCCGAGGCCCGGCCGGCCGAGGTGTTCGGCCGGGTCAGTTGATCGTGCACGCCGGAGTCCCCGGACACCGCCCCCGCGATGATCGGCTGGGTCGGCCCGTAGTCGTTGTCCACGACGTCGGCGACCACCACGGTGACGTTGTCGGGGCCGCCGCCGCGCAACGCCAACTCGATCAGCCGGTCAGCGCTCTCGGTGACATCGGGAATCTTGAGGGCATCCAGGATCGTCTCGTCGCTCACCGGGTCGGAAAGCCCGTCGGAGCACAGCAGATAACGATCGCCCAGGCGGACCTCACGCATGGTCAGGGTGGGCTCGACTTCGTGACCGGTGAGCGCGCGCATGATCAGCGACCGCTGTGGGTGGCTGTGCGCCTCCTCTTTGGTGATCCGGCCTTCATCGACCAAGGTCTGGACAAAGGTGTCGTCCTTGGTGATCTGGGTCAGCTCGCCGTCGCGCAACATGTAGCCCCGCGAATCGCCGATGTGCACCATGCCAATTCGGTTGCCGGCGAACAAGATTGCGGTCAGCGTGGTGCCCATCCCCTCGAGGTCGGGCTCCATCTCGACCTGCGCGGCGATAGCCGAGTTGCCGGAGTGCACGGCGCTGTCGAGCTTGGCCAGCAGATCACCGCCGGGCTCGTCGTCGTCGAGGTGAGCCAGGGCGGCAATCACCAACTGCGACGCAACTTCACCGGCGGCGTGGCCGCCCATGCCGTCGGCGAGCGCCAGCAAGCGCGCACCGGCGTACACCGAGTCTTCGTTGTTGGATCGGACGAGGCCGACATCACTGCGCGCCGCGTAGCGCAAGACCAAGGTCACGGACGCAACTCAATCACCGTCTTGCCGACACTCACCGGCGTGCCAATGGGAACCCGTACCGCCGTCGTCACTTTCGCCCTGTCCAGGTATGTACCGTTGGTCGATCCTAGATCTTCGACGTACCATTCCGAGCCTCGCTGGGAAAGTCGCGCGTGCCGCGTCGAGGCGTAGTCGTCGTTGAGCACCAACGTCGAGTCGTCTGCCCGGCCGATCAGGACGGGCTGGCCACTCAGCGTGATTCGCGCACCGGACAACGCCCCTTCGGTGACAACGAGATAGCGCGCCGCGCCGCCGCGCTGCCGCGCCGGCAACAGCGTTCCGCGCAGCGTCAGACCGCGCCGCACCATCACCGCGCCCGTCGGCGCATAGATGTCGGTACGCAGAATCCGCAAGACCGACCAGATGAACAACCACAGCAGCATCAGGAAACCGGCGCGCGTCAGTTGCAGTACAAGTCCCTGCATCCGGCGTCCTCTCCGTCCTGGTGCCGCGGTGCCCTATCTGCCCGGCTTAGCAACGTCACGATACTTGGACGGCGGTCGGCACGGGGTGAAGCTGGATGGCTGCGCGACCTACGGGCTCAATGGATGTGGACGACGATCTCGGAGTGTCCCAGCCGGATCACATCTCCGTCGGCCAATTGCCATTCCTGCACGGGTGCATTGTTGACGGTGGTGCCGTTCGTCGAGTTGAGGTCGGACAGCAGCGCAACGTGACCGTCCCACCGGATCTCCAAGTGGCGGCGCGACACACCGGTGTCCGGCAGCCGGAACTGCGCGTCCTGGCCGCGGCCGATGACGTTGGCACCCTCGCGCAACTGGTAGGTACGGCCACTGCCGTCGTCGAGCTGCAGGGTGACCGCTGTACCCGAGGACGAATACCCGCCCTGGCCGTAGCCGCCTTGCCCATAGCCGCCGGCTTCCGCGGGCTGGCCGTAGTCGTACTCGCGCCCGGGCTCGGCGTAGCCGGCGGCGCTCGGAGCGGCGTACTGCTGGCCGTAGTCTTGGCGGCCGTAATCGGCCGGCTGGCCATAGTCCTGCCGACCGTATCCGGGTGCGCCCCCGTAGCCCGGGTCGTAGCCGCCGCCCTGCTCCGGGTAGCCGCCGCGTGGATCGGGTGCGCCGTAGCCGCCTTGGTCGGGATAGCCGCGTTGTTCCGGGTAGCCGGCGCGGGGGTCGGGTGCGCCGTACCCGCCGCCTTGGCCGTAGCCGCCTTGGTCGGGGTAGCCGCCGTGTGGGTCGGGTGCGCCGTGCTCGGGGTAGCCGCCGCGCGGCTCAGGTGCGCCGTACCCGCCTTGGTCGGGATAGCCGCGCTGCTCGGGGTAGCCGCCGCGTGGGTCGGGTGCGCCGTACCCGCCGCCCTGGCCGTAGCCACCCTGGTCGGGGTAGCCGCCGCGAGGTTCGGGTGCGCCGTACCCACCACCCTGGCCATAGCCGCCACCCTGGTCGGGATAGCCGCCGCGGGGGTCGGGTGCGCCGTGCTCGGGGTAGCCGCCGCGCGGCTCGGGTCCGCCGTAGCCGCCTTGCTCCGGGTAGCCGCCGCGGGGCACCGGCGCCGCATGTGGATCCGGCGCGGCGTGTGGGTCCGGCGCGGCGTGGTCGTCACGGGGAGGCGCGTAGGGGTCGTAGTAGTCGTCCCCGGGCCGCCCTGGCCCCTGGCCACCGCCATAGCCTGAATTGTCGGTCATCGCTGGTACTCCTGGTTCTGCGTTGAACGCATGGTCTGATTGTGGCGGGGCGAGCTCGTCGGCGCGTGGCCGGGGCTCGACATCGGGGTTGACAGCACCGCGGGTGCGGAACTGGCCGGTGTGCAGGTTCGCCGACTTCTCGAACCGGACGACCACGTCACCATATGTTTGCCACCCCTGTTCGCCGATGTATCCCGCTAGCTGCTTAGCGAAACAATCCGAAGTGAGGTCCGGGTCGGCGCCCACTTTCTGATAGTCGTTCCTACCGAGGGTAATGATGTATTCGTTCGGAGCCAAAAGGCGATTGCCAGCAACGGGGCGGATTCCTTCGCTCGCCTCCCGCCGCAGCATTGCCTCGACCTCCTGCGGAACGATCGAACCGCCGAACACGCGAGCAAACGCATCACCGACGGAGACCTCGAGTTTGCGCTCGATGCGTCGAACTAGCCCCCGCTGGCCGCTCATGTTCAAACGCCTGCCTCAGTCCCTGGTGTATCGGTGCTGCGCTGACCCTATTCGGCGTGTCGCACCATGCGTGTCGTATCGAGCATGCTATCCGGCCAGCCCATTGCGGCGGCACCTGCAGAACTCTGAGAATCCGGTTGCGACAGGTCAAACCAGGACCCCGGGCGGTCCGCGCGATTTGGGAGTGCCGACCACTACAGTGATAGGCTCCACCGGTTGTTTAGGGCGAGTGGCGGAATGGCAGACGCGCTGGCTTCAGGTGCCAGTGTCCTTCGGGACGTGGGGGTTCAAGTCCCCCTTCGCCCACCAAAGTAATGAGTCGAGTCACAGGCGACAGATGACTCGCGTGCCCGGCAATGGTGGGATACCTCAGCTCGACCAAACCGGCGGGGCACAACCAGCGGGGCCGCCGTGTTGCGATAGAAGCGACAACACGGAGGGAGACGCGGGTGAAGGTTCGCTTCGGAATCAGCCTGGGCGCCAACACGCCGCACGACCAGCTCGCGCCGGTCGTCGACCACTTGGAGAGCAGCGGGGTGGACTCGCTGTGGTTCTCCGAGTTGGTCTATTCGCCGGCGGTCGATCCCATGGTCGGTATGGCGTATGCCGTGGCGCGGACCAAGCGGTTGAAGGTGGGCACGTCGGTGGCTGTGCTGCCGGGGCGTCACCCGGTGCTGGTGGCCAAGCAGTTGGCGTCGCTGGCGTCGCTTGCTCCCAAGCGGGTGCTGCCGGTCTTCGGGCTGCGCTCGGCCATTCCCGCCGAGCGCGAGGTGTTCACTGTGCCCGACGGCGAGCGCGCCGCGGTGTTCGACGAATCGCTGCGGGTGCTGCGTGCGGCACTGGTCGACGAATCGGCCAGCTACGACGGCCGCTATTTCACGGTGACCAACGCGGCGGTCATGCCGAGACCCACTCCCCCGTTGGACATCTGGCTCGGCGGATCGGCGCCCGCAGCGTTTCGCCGGATCGGCACACTGGCCGACGGCTGGCTGGGTAGTTTTCTCACCCCCGACGAGGCGCGAGCCGGACGCCAGGCGATCGAGCGTGCGGCCGAGGAAGCCGGGCGGGCCATCGAACCCGACCACTTCGGTATCTCACTGGCCGTCGGGGACGGCGAGCTGCCGGCGGAGGTGGCGGCGGCGGTTCGCAAACGTCGCCCCGACGTCGATCCGGCGGACCTGGCTGCCGCCGGCTGGGATCAGCTGCATCGCCAGCTCGACGGGTATGTGGCTGCCGGTTTGACGAAATTCGTGATCCGGCAGGCCGGTACGACTCCGGTCGACGAGTTCATCGACCGATTCGTCGCCGAGTTGGCCGGGCGGCAGAACTAGAGCGTCTCGACCCACTGCAGGATTTTCGGCGTCACCGGATCGGTGATGTCGGAGAACTCGGGATGCTTTTTGATGAAGGCAGCAACCATCGGACAGGTGGCGACCACCCGTTTCCCGTCGGCGCGAGTGGCCTGCAACGCTTCGTCGATAAGAATGGTGGCCAGGCCGCGTCCCTCGA
>JAVHWH010000277.1:0-4206 GCA_032159915.1 Mycobacterium sp. | reverse complement strand
AGGCAACGGTCGGCGTCGTAGATTTCCACCATGCGGATGACGGTTCTGGGGAGCGGCGGGTGGATTCCCACCAGCTCCCGCCAGACCAATTGCTACTTGATCACCGCCGGAACCGAGGCGCTCGTGCTCGACGCCGGAACTGGATTCGGTGCCCTGCACATCAGCCCGTCGCTGCTGGACGGTGTCGAGACGGTCACTGTGGCGCTCAGCCACTTTCACCTGGATCACGTGACCGGTCTCGGGTTTCTCAGCGCCCGCGCGATGGGCGGACGAGAACTCACCATCGCCGGGCCGGGCGCGATGGCGTACGGCAGGCCGACCCGCTCCATCGTCGAGGACCAACTTCTCGCAGCACCGTTTCAGACCACGTCGCCGCTGGCGTCGGCGCGCTGGGCAGAGCTGGGTTGGGACACGTTGAGTTTCGCCGGCCAAGAAATCCAGACGTGGGAGCAGACCCGCCACCCGCTGCCGTCGGCCGGGCTACGGGTCGGTGACCGATTCGCCTATTGCACCGATACCGAGTTCGACCCGGCCACCATCCGCCATGTTGCAGGGGTGACGACGCTGTTGCATGAGGCGTGGGAGCCCGTTGATGCGGAGTTCGGTCACACCTCGGGCGCGGAGGCAGGCATCATCGCCGCCGAGGCCGGGGTATCGCGCCTGCTGATCACGCATCACCATCCCCTTCCGGGAGTGGCAGAACGCACCGCGGAGGCGGCCCAGGCTCAGTTCGACGCCTCTTTATCGGCCGCCGACTGGGTGATTCTGGACCTCTAGCGGCACGATTCGGCCACAATCGCTGCCCAGCGCGACAACGCCCACCCAAGCATCGCTGCTGGTAGGAGAGTTTCAACGGCGTTGGTTGACCTTGATGGTGACCTCCCTACCGGAACGATCCTCAGCAAACTGCCGCATACTGGGTAACCAAGCACTGTCGCGCGCCCTGAGATTGCACGCCGCTCGCGAGCCGAATACACCCGAGGTTGTGGTGGGAGAACTGCAGCGATCCAGCCCCAAGCATCGCCACCGCGCGACGTTGCCGAAGTCGCGGCGCCGCACGCTGGTGCATGCCGCGGGCGCGGTGGTGGCGGTGGCGGCCCTGCTTGCCACCGGGTCGGGCTACTGGATGGCCCACGGCGTGCTGAGCGGAATCACCGTTTCGCAGGCCTTAGGCGCCGAGGACCCCAAGTCCAGCGGGGACGGAATGAACATCCTGCTGATCGGTCTCGACTCGCGCAAGGACCAGAATGGCGACGACCTGCCGTGGAGCTTGCTGAAGCACCTGCATGCCGGTGACTCTGACGACGGCGGCTATAACACCAACACGTTGATCCTGGCGCACGTCGGCGCCGACGACAAAGTGTCCGCCTTCTCCATCCCGCGCGACGACTGGGTGTCGTTCAACGGCGTCCCCGGCTACAACCACATCAAGATCAAAGAGGCCTACGGGCTCACCAAGCAGTACGTCGAGCAGAAGCTGATCAACAAGGGTGTCAGCGACCAGAAACAGCTGGAGACCAAGGGGCGTGAGGCCGCCCGCGCCGCGACGTTGAAAGCGGTGCGACAGCTGACCGGTGCGCCGATCGACTACTTTGCCGAGGTCAATCTGGCCGGTTTCTACGACCTCGCCAACAACCTCGGTGGTGTCGACGTCTGCCTCAAGCACGCCGTGTACGACGAGTACTCCGGCGCCGACTTTCCGGCGGGCCGCCAGACGCTGGATGCCGCGCAGGCACTGGCGTTCGTCAGGCAGCGCCACGGCCTGGAGAACGGTGACTTGGACCGGACACACCGCCAGCAGGCCTTTCTCTCGTCGGTCATGCACCAGCTCCAGGACACCGGCACCTTCACCAATCTCACAAAGCTGAAAGGCTTGATGGCGGTGGCGCGTAAGGATGTCGTCCTGTCGGCCGGTTGGGACGAGAACATGTTCCGCAAAATGGGCGAGCTGGCGGGCGGATCAATCGAATACCGAACGCTGCCGGTGGTCCGCTACGACAACATCAACGGCCAAGACGTCAACATCGTCGATCCGGCCGCGATCAAAGCTGAAGTGGCGGCCGCCTTCGGGTCATCCTCGTCGTCGACGACAACGACCAGCTCCGCCGCCGTACCCAGCCCGTCAACTGTCGTCGACGTGGTAAATGCCAGCAGTGTCGGCGGCCTTGCCAGCAAGGTAGCTCGCACGCTCAAGCACGACGGCTACACCACCGGCGCGGTGCGCGACCGGGTTCGCGGTGAACCCACTTCCACCACAATCCAATACGCGCCCGGCGCCGACGCCGATGCTCGCGAGGTGGCCGGCCTGCTAGGCATTGATGCGCCCAGCACGCCGAATCGCACATTGCAATACGGGCACATCCAGATTGTCATCGACGACAACTTCTCGGTTCCTGCTCAGGAGGAACCGAACATGGAATCCGATTCCCCAACAACGACATACGGCAGTTACGGGTGGCAGTCCAGCAAGACCACCGACACCACCTATCCCTCGCCCGATCGGGGTGTACCGATCGACGGCGGCGGCGTGCCCTGCGTCAACTGACCTCTTGCCGCAGCAAGAAGGCCAGCACCGCGCTCTGGAACGCCTCTTTCGCTTCGATCATCGTCCAGTGGCCGCAGTTGGGGAACACGTGCAGCTCGGCGTTGGGGATGGTCCGCATCGGAATCATCGCCATATCCAGCGGACTCACTCGGTCGTCGCGCCCCCAGGTGATCAGCGTCGGCGCCTGAACGCGGTGCATCACGGCCCACGGTTGCGGTCCCTTGGAGGACTCCATGACCTTCATCATCGCGGCAAACGCCTCCTTGCTGTACATCCGCCGCGCGCCGGCCAGCGTCGCCGGATCGGTGGCGTGGCCCCACCGCTCCTCGATGAGCTCTTCGGTCACCGTCGCCGGGTCGTACACCATCGAATGCAGCCACCGGACCAGGCCCTCTCGGGTGGGGTCGTCGGTAAACTCTTGCAGTAACCGGATGCCTTCTGCGGGGCCAGGAGTCAGCAGGTTGCGGCCGATACCGCCGATGGTGACCAGCCGGCGGACCCGTTCCGGGTGGGCGATTGCGTAGTTGATCCCGACCCCGCCCCCCATCGAGTTACCCACGATGTCAACGGTTTCCAAGCCGAGGGCGTCGACGAACCGCACCACCGCATCCAGCGCGGTGATCATCGGATGGCCGCCGAAATCGTCGCTGACTCCGAATCCGGGGAATTCCAGGATCAGACACCGGAAGAACTCGGCGAAGGTGCCGACCACACCGCGGAAGTTTCGCCAGCCCGTCACGCCCGGACCAGATCCGTGTAACAGCAGCAACGGCTGACTGTCGCGCGGGCCCAGTTCGTGGTAGCGCAGAACGCCGGCGTCGGTGGTGATTTCGCGAAATGTCTCCTCGTAGCTCAGGCTCACGCGTGCGTTCCGCCGTCGATGCGGATCTCGGTGCCGGTGATGAACGCGCCGTCATCCGAAACCAGCATCGCAATCACCCCGGCGACAGCGGACGGTGCAGCCATGCCGGTACCGCTGGATTCCTCGGTGGTCGGCATGATCGGCATCAGCCTGGTGAACAGGCTCCAGTCCGCGTCCGGTGGAATGTATCCGCCGGTGGCATCGGTGATTCCGGACTTGATGCTTCCCGGTGCCACGCAGACAGCCCGCAGTCCTCGACTGGCATACTCCAGCGCCAGTGCATGGGTGAACGATTGGACACCGCCCTTGCTCGCCGCGTACGCCGCCATGTAAGGGTGCGCGAACGACGCGGACGTTGAACTGAAGTTGACGATCGCGCTGCGCGGATTCTGCAGCAGGCTCGGCAGCGCCTCGCGGACCACCAGGAAGGTCCCGGTCAGGTTCACGCCGATGATCTGGTTCCACTGATCCAACGCCAACTGCTCGGTGTGCGCGGCGCGCAGAATCCCGGCGGCGTTCACCACCGAGTCCAAGCCGCCCAAGGAGTCGACCGCGGAACGCACGCCATCGACGACCGACTGCTCGTCGGCGATGTTCATCTCCAACGTGGTCAGGCGCTCACCGCCGCCGGCTTCGGCGGCCTGGGCGCGGGTCTTGTCCAGTCCGTCGGCAGCGACGTCGGCGGCCACGACCGCGGCACCTTCGTCCAGCAGACGTAGCGCGGTTGCCTGCCCGATTCCGGAGGCCGCGCCCGTCACCAGGATCCGGTTACCTGCTAGTCGCATCATCTGTGCTCCTG
>JAVHWH010000216.1:0-20401 GCA_032159915.1 Mycobacterium sp. | reverse complement strand
CCGGATTGAGGTGCACACCGGTGTCGTCCTCGATGTGTTGAACCCCCGCCCCGCAGGGCGCCGACGCCTGGCACACCGCGACGCGAACGTCGGGCTTGGCGAGATCGGCGAAGGACCGGACCTGCTTCGGGTCACCCGGGGCGGTGATGATCACCAAGGTGTTGGACGCGAAGTTGACCGGATCCCTGCTCCCCAGGTCCGCTTTGACCACCGTGTCCATTTGGGCACTATCCGCCGAGGCGAAGACGTCGGCCTTGGCGCCCTGCGCCAACTTGTTGGCTAGTTCCGCAGACGTAGCGAAGTTGAAATCGACTGTGACGCCGGGATTTTCGATCTGGAACTTGCCGGCCAGCAACGTGAACGGCGGTTTCAGCGGGAGGGCCGCGAACACCCTGATCGAGACCGCGGGTGGGTGACGCGACGACGAGTCGGCCGTCGATGGCGGCTTCGACCGGCACCCGCTCAGGGTCAGGCTCATCGCCAGCGTCAATGCCAGAAACCCTGCTATCGCGCACGACCGGGTGGTGCCCAGGCGAGATGTCACGGTGCACAGCGTTGTCCAAACGGTGACCGCCTCGTGCCGGATTCGGAGTTTCATATCTAGCTACCGTCCAGTAACATAAGGAAACGTTAATGCCATACACGCCCTGAAATCCCGGGGACCGGCGGTGCGGTGTGCAACCATCGGAGCATCGGAAAACCGTTGCTCTAGGCGGACGCCTAGGCTGCTCAGCACGAGCCGGCACCTGGATTCAATGCTGAATACAAGGAGGTCATGGCGGTGGAGGTACTAGTTACCGGAGGCGACACCGACCTGGGTCGCGCCGTTGCTGAGAGATTCCACGACGACGGCCACACGGTCACGCTGCTCGGCGCACGCCGGGATGACCTCGAGCTAGCTGCCAAGGAACTTGAAGCGGACGCGATCGTCTGCGACAACACCGACCCCGCTGCTCTGACTGAGGTGCGCCACCTGTTCCCGCACCATCTCGACACGATTGTCAACGTGCCGGCGCCTCGCTGGGAGTCGGGTGACCCGCGCGCGTACTCACTGTCCGACCTGGCGACCGCCTGGCGTGCCTCGTTGGACGACACCCTGCTGTCGGCGGTGCTGACCCTCGAGACGGTGGGCGATCACCTGCGATCAGGTGGTTCCATCATCAGCGTCGTTCCGGAAAACCCCCGGCCCGGTAGTGCCGAGGCTGCGGTCAAGGCCGCCCTCGGCAGCTGGGTCGCCGGCCAGGCGACCGTGTTCGGCACCCGTGGCATCACCGTCAACGCCGTAGCGGCCGGACGCGGTGCGCAGCCCGGTTACGAGGGCTTGACCAGTAGCCCGCCGTCAGTCGCCGCCGAGGTGGCCCGGATGTCGCTTTTCCTGACCAGCCCGGCCGCCCGCCACATCACCGGGCAGACGCTGCACGTGAGCCACGGTGCACTGACGCAATTCGCCTAGCCGGACGACGGTGTGAGCATCAACCTCCCGGGGTACAAGACTGGCGTAAATCACTGCGGTCGCGGAGCTTCTGCGTCCGGTGGTAGATGCCTGAGGGCTCGTAGCGAGGTGCGTCACGTGCGGGGTCGCAGGTGTGCGTGATCACACGCGGGTTACATCGATAATTGCAGGTCCGGGCGACTACCGTAGAGGTGAACCCAGTAGCCGCTGAGGAGCAATCACGCCATGAACGTCCAGCCCGAAGACACCGCATCGAACCGTCGACACCGGGTGGTTGTCATCGGATCTGGATTCGGTGGATTGAACGCGGTCAAGAAGCTCAAAAGGGCCAACGTCGACATCAAGTTGATCGCCCGCACCACCCATCACCTGTTTCAGCCGATGCTGTACCAGGTGGCGACCGGCATCGTGGCCGAAGGTGCTATCGCTCCCCCGACCCGGATGATTTTGCGGGGCCAGCACAACGCCCAGGTTTTGCTCGGCGATGTCACGCATATCGACCTCAAGGGCAAGTTCGTCGTCTCGGAGTTGCTCGGCCACAGCTACGAAACCCCGTTTGACAGCTTGATCATCGCTGCCGGAGCCGGCCAGTCGTACTTCGGTAACGACCACTTCGCCGTATATGCCCCCGGCATGAAGTCCATCGACGACGCCCTGGAATTGCGTGGTCGGATCATGAGCGCGTTCGAAGCGGCCGAGCGGTCCAGTGATCCGGAACGACGCAGGAAGCTGCTGACCTTCACCGTCGTGGGTGCGGGGCCGACCGGTGTCGAGATGGCCGGCCAGATCGCCGAACTGGCGGACTTCACGCTCAAAGGCGCCTACCGCCACATCGATTCGACGAAGGCGCGGGTCATCCTGCTGGACGCGGCCCCCGCGGTGCTGCCGCCGATGGGAGAGAATCTCGGCAGGAAAGCGGCCGCACGGCTGGAGAAGATGGGTGTCGAAATCCAGCTCGGCGCGATGGTGACCGACGTCGACCGCGACGGCATCACGGTCAAGGATTCCGACGGGACCATCCGCCGCATCGAGTCGGCCTGCAAAGTGTGGTCAGCCGGTGTCTCTGCCAGCCCGCTGGGCCGCGACCTGGCCCGCCAATCGGGCGTCGAACTCGACCGCGCCGGCCGGGTCAAGGTGTTGCCCGACTTGTCAATTCCGAATTATCCCAACGTGTTCGTCGTCGGCGACATGGCCGCTGTCGACGGGGTGCCCGGGGTTGCTCAGGGCGCGATCCAGGGCGGCAAGTACGCCGCGAAGACGATCAAGGCCGAGTTGGCAGGTGCCGACCCGGCGCAGCGTGAGCCGTTCCAGTACTTCGACAAAGGCTCGATGGCCGCGGTCTCGCGCTACTACGCGGTGGTCAAAATCGGTCCGCTCGAGTTCGGCGGCATCATCGGCTGGTTCGCCTGGCTGCTGCTGCACCTGGTCTATCTGATCGGGTTCAAGAACAAGGTCACCACCGTGCTGTCGTGGATTGTGACGTTCTTGAGTGGTCGTCGCGGCCAGCTGACGATCACCGAGCAGCAAGCATTCGCCCGCACCCGGCTCGAACAGCTGGCAGTGTTGGCGGCCGAAGCACACGACGACGAGACGGCCAAGGCCGCCAGCTAATTGGTCGCCTCAGCCGGATTCGGTTCGAGATTCTGCAGCCGTACCTGACCGCGGGCCACCATGCGGTCGTCCGCGTCGACGATGGTGACCTGCCACAGTTGCTGGCGCCGTCCGCGATGAATCGGAATCGCGGTTCCGTAGACCACCCCGCCGCGGATCGCCCGCAAGAAGTCGGTGTTGTTGTTGACGCCGACGACCGAGCCACCGCCGTTGGCGGCTTTCCAGGTGTACGCGGCCACGCTGGCCAAGCTCTCCACCATGGAGCAGTAGACCCCACCATGCACGATGCCCATCGGCTGCAGCAGCTTGGGTACGACGTCCACTTGAGCGCGTGTCCGATCGGGACTGATTTCGGTGAATACCAGTCCTAATTCCTTGTCAAATGGCGCTTCTGGCAATGGCTCCATTTCTCCGTGTCTACACGGCAGGCGAAGCCGCGGGCCATTCCGGGTACAGCAAATTTGTGCACAGCGAGCGGTCAACCGATACTGTGGGGCTGATTCACGACCTCGGTGAGCCTGGCGGGAAGCCCTCACAACATCCACAGCTGGAAGGGAAGACATGGTAGCGGCGACGACCGAGCCGGTGCGGTTGCCGCCCGGTCCACGGACACCGAAGCTCATCCAGACTGTCCAGTTTCTGGTCTCGAACCATGCGATGTTCGACGCGATCTGTCAGCGATACGGCAGCAATGTGGTGCGAGTGAACCTGCCGCGCAACAACCACGCGGTGGTGATCAACGACCCGGTCCTGGCCAAGGAGTTGTTCAGCACCGGCACCGAACTCGTCGAACGGCCACCTTCGGGAGCCGGATCCATAGGTGAGGCGTTCGGCCCCGGGTCGACGTTCAGCCTGGCCGGCAACGAGCACCGGGAGCGCCGCAAGCTGCTGGCGCCGCCGTTCCACGGCAAACGGATGCGCAGCTACGAACGCATCATCGAAGAAGAGGTGATGCGCGAGACCGCGACCTGGACGGAAGGCCGCGAATTCGAGACGCTCGAGCCGATGCTCAGGATTACCGTCGGTGTCATCTTGCGTGCCGTCTTCGGCGCCGAAGGGGCTGCGCTGGAAGAGCTTCGGGAAACGGTGCCCGCGATGGTGACGCTCGGTTCCCTGCTGGTGGTCTGTCCGCCGATCATGCGGCGCGATCTGGGCCCGTGGAGCCCGTGGGGGCGGTACATGAAGCAGCGGCGCCGGTTCGACGCCGTGATCGCCGCACTGATCGCCGAGGCGCGGGCCGATCCGGCCATCGGAGAGCGCAAGGATGTCCTCGCGCTGTTGCTGCAGGCCCGCTACGAGGACGGCGAGCCGATCTCCGACGAGCACATCACCGACGAGCTGCTCACCCTGCTGGGTTCCGGTCACGAGACCACCGCCTCGTCGCTGGCCTGGGCGTTGGAGCGGTTGAGCAGGCATCCAGACCTGTGTCAGCGATTGGCCGACGAAGCCGACGCCGGCGGCTCCGAATTGCGGCAGGCCACGATCTGGGAAGTGCAGCGCACCCGACCGGTGCTCGACGGCACCACCCGGCGCACGAAGACGCGAATCCGCTTAGGCGAGTGGGTTCTTCCGGAGCGCACCAACATCATCATCAGCATCAAGCTGGCGCACGACTCCGAAGGGGATTTCCCGGACGCGGCGTCGTTCAATCCGGACCGCTACATGGGCACAGCCGCCAAGCCGGTGGCGTGGATCCCGTTCGGCGGCGGGGTCAACCGTTGCGTCGGTGCGGCTTTCGCCAACCTGGAATCCGACGTCGTTCTGCGCATGCTGTTGCGCGAATTCCGTTTGGTGCCAACCAATGCCCCGGGTGAGAAGGCCCGGTGGCGTGGTGTGGCGACCGTGCCGGCCAAGGGTGCGCGTGCGATCGTGCGCCGGCGAACAGACAAGCCATCGCTCGATTCGGACGCACTATCCGTGGTGGACCACGGCCTCGCGTAACGCACTGGCATACTTGCCGCTGTGACAAGCGGCCTCAGGCAATACGTGAAACCCCTCGGCAGTTACTCATGGTTCAAGCTGGCCATGAACAAGTACTGGTATCCCTTCGTCACCCGCAGGTGGGATCAAGACGACGTCGTCTTTCTCAACTGGGGATACGAGGAAGACCCGCCGATGGGGCTGCCGCTGTCTCCTGAGGACGAGAAGAACCGGTGGGGCATCCAGCTCTACCACCGCACCGCGACACAGACCGACCTCACCGGCAAGAAGGTGCTCGAGCCCAGCTGCGGCCACGGCGGCGGCGGTGCCTACGTCGTCAATACGCTGCACCCGGCCTCCTACACGGGCCTGGACTTCAACCCTGACGGGGTGGCCTTCGCCAAGCGCCGGTATCCCCTGCCGGGCCTGGACTTCGTCCACGGCGACGCCGAGAACTTGCCGTTTCCCGACGAATCGTTCGACGCGGTGCTCAACGTCGAGGCCTCGCACGCCTACCCGCACTTCGACCGTTTCCTGTCCGAGATGGTGCGCGTGCTGCGCCCCGGTGGTCATTTCCTCTACGTCGACTTCCGCGGCTTCCTCGAGTACGACCAGTGGGACGAGGCGCTGGCCGCCCTTCCGATGCGGATGGAGTCCAAGCGCGAGATCAATTCCGAGGTGCTGCGCGGGTTGGACAATAACTCGGGTAGATATCTCGAATTGGTCGGCAGCCGACTGCCGGTGTTGCTGCGGCCCTTCGGCAAGCTGTTCGCCGGCGCGCCAGACACGTTGATGTACAAGGAATTACAGCGGGGACGCCTGTCCTACCGCATGTACCACTTCATAAAAGACTGACGCGCCGCCCGCGCGTCCACGTCCTCCGGATACCGGCGAGCCCCGTGCGTGATGCACGGGGCTCGCCGTATCGAGAGACCGGGGGTCGCTGCAGCCCTCAGGACGCCGGCACGGTCATGTATCGCTCGATGCCAGCAGCATAGGCAAGGCTGCCCTAATTTCGCAAGGGGTCGCCCGCCTCCGTGGCCGCACCGCTGACCCGCCGCGAACGGGCAGGCCGAAGCCGACCAGCGCGTCGATTACCGCCTGACCGCGGCGCATCGCCGCCAGCTCGTCGGCGCCGGCCAGCTGCGGCACTTGGGTCGCACATGCCACCACCATCGACCCGACGATGTGCCACATCGCCGCGACGGGCAGCGCTCCACCGCTGACCATGTGCAACTTGGTGAACAGCGGCTCCAGGGTGCGATGGCAGCGGTGCGCGACCCAGGTCGTCAGCGCCGCCTCGCTCGGCAGCCGAACCACGCCGGCGCCCACACCGTCACCGGCGCACGGGTCGTCAGGCAACACCCGCACCGTGGGGTCGACCACCCCGGCCCAGTCGATGACGCCGTCGGAGTCGACATGGACCCATAGATTCTCCAGCCCGCTATCCCACGCCCTGGCTTCCAGCACCACCAGCGCAACCACCCGCCCGATCACGGTGTGGACCAGTGTCGCCGCCAATTGCTTTGCGGCGCTTCGGGAGTCCATGTCGATCGCAGCTGCGTCGAACATCGTCTTCATCCGATCGGTGCTCAGCGCCGATGACAGTGGCCACCAGCGGCGCACCGACACATCGCCCAGTACCGCGACGCCGTAGACCCGCGGGCATTGCGGATACAGCTCACGAAGCCGCCGGCTGGACTCGTGCAGCGGCAGCACGCGTTCGATGGTCATGGCCGAGATCAGCGGGTCGTCGATCACAATGGTCACGTGCACCTCCTGTTGTAAGGTTAGCCTAACCAATATGAGGAGACTAAGGTGTGTCCGGCGGGAGAGGTACGACGATCAGTAGTAAGCGCGAGTACGCTAGCGACGTTGCCCAAGGAGATGAGCAAACATGGCTAAGCTGACGCGACTCGGGGATCTCGAGCGCGCGGTGATGGATCACCTGTGGTCCGCTCCGCACCCGCAGACCGTTCGCCAGGTGCACGAGTCGCTCTCTGAGCGGCGCGATCTGGCTTACACCACGATCATGACCGTGCTACAGCGGCTGGCGAAGAAGAATCTGGTGTCCCAGATCCGTGACGACCGTGCCCACCGATATGCCGCAGTGCACGGCCGCGACGAATTGGTCGCGGGTCTGATGGTCGACGCACTGGATCAGGTGTCCGACACGGGAAGCCGCCAGGCGGCGCTGGTGCACTTCGTCGAGCGGGTTGGCGCCGACGAAGCCGAGGCGCTGCGGCGCGCTCTCGACGAGTTGGAATCAGGACATCGAAAAACGCCGCCTGCTGCTGGCGCTCGACCCGCGGACTGAGGGAGACTGGAGCAGTGTCTGGGCTGGCCTTCACCATACTTGCGGTGATCCTGGTCGGCCCGGTGCCCGCTCTGCTGGCCCGCGCGACGTGGCCGTTGCGGGCCCCGCGCGCCGCGATGGTGCTCTGGCAGGCGATCGCCGTCGCCGCGGTCCTCTCGGCCTTCAGTGCCGGCATAGCCATCGCCAGCCGGTTATTCGTCCCCGGAGCTGACGGGCGGCCGACGGCCAGCCCCGCCGCGGAGATCGGCAGGCTCGGCTGGCCGCTGTGGATTCTCGACGTCGCAGTCTTCGGGCTCACCCTGATGATCGGCGCCCGGCTGGTCGTGGCGGTCGTCCGGGTAGCCGTTGCCACCCGTCGGCGGCGGGCCCACCACCGCATGCTGGTTGACCTGCTCGGCATGTCGCCCGATCTGGTGGCCACACGGGCCTGTGCCCGCGGACGCGACCTGCGCGTGCTGGAAGTGGCTCAGCCGTTGGCCTACTGTCTGCCCGGAGTGCGCAGACGGGTAGTGGTCAGCGAGGGCACGCTGGACTCGCTGACCGAAGACGAGGTCACCGCCATCCTCAGCCACGAGCGCGCGCATCTGCGAGCCCGCCACGACCTGGTGCTCGAGGCATTCACCGCGGCGCACGCCGCATTCCCCCGCTTCGTCCGCAGCGCAAGCGCTTTGGACGCCGTGCAACTACTGGCCGAGCTGTTGGCCGATGACGCCGCGGTCCGGGTCGCCGGGCCAGCTCCCCTGGCTCGCGCATTGGTGGCCTGCGCCTCCGGCCGTGCACCGATCGGTGCCCTGGCCGCCGGTGGCGCACACACCCTGCTGCGGGTCCGCCGGCTGTCCGGTAGCGGGAACAGCCTGGCCGTGTCGACGGCGGCCTACCTCGCAGCCGCGGCTGTGCTGGTCGTCCCGACCGTCGCGCTCGCTATCCCGTGGCTCACCGAACTACACCGGCTGTTCACCGCGGTCTAACCCGGCAACCGGTGACTCACCGCACGATGGCGATACTTTGCTCAAGACATCAATCCGCTGTGCCGCAGTTTCGGGTGCAGGGCCTTGGCTGAAGTCACGAATTGAAAGGCGCACACATGAGCTCGTCGGAGTCAAACACTGGGACCGCGCAGATCGGCGTCACAGGGCTGGCGGTGATGGGCTCCAACCTCGCCCGTAACTTCGCCCACCACGGCTACACCGTGGCGCTGCACAACCGGTCGGTCGCCAAGACCGATGCGCTGCTCTCCGAGCACGGCGACGAAGGCACCTTCATCCGATCCGAAACCATCCCGGAATTTCTTGCGGCGCTGGAGAAGCCCCGCCGGGTCATCATCATGGTCAAGGCCGGCGACCCGACCGACGCCGTGATCAACGAACTTGCCGACGCGATGGAAGACGGTGACATCATCATCGACGGCGGCAACGCGCTCTACACCGACACGATCCGCCGCGAGAAGGCCATCGCCGAGCGCGGACTGCACTTCGTCGGTGCGGGCATCTCCGGTGGTGAAGAAGGCGCGCTCAAAGGCCCGTCGATCATGCCCGGCGGTCCCGCCGAGTCGTACAAGTCGCTGGGCCCACTGCTGGAGGAGATTTCCGCGCATGTCGACGGTGTCCCCTGCTGCACGCATATCGGTCCGGACGGCGCCGGGCACTTCGTCAAGATGGTGCACAACGGCATCGAATATTCCGACATGCAGCTCATCGGGGAGGCCTATCAGCTGCTGCGCGACGGGCTCGGCAAGACCGCACCGGAGATCGCCGACGTATTCGCCGAATGGAACAACGGCGACCTGGACAGCTTCCTCATCGAGATCACCGCAGAGGTGTTGCGCCAGAGCGACGCCAAGACCGGCAAGCCACTCGTCGACGTCATCGTCGACGAGGCCGAGCAGAAGGGGACCGGGCGCTGGACGGTGAAGTCCGCGCTCGACCTCGGAGTACCGGTGACCGGTATCGCCGAGGCGGTGTTCGCCCGAGCGCTGTCGGGCTCGGTGGCCCAACGCAAAGCCACCACCGGCTTGGCCTCCGGCGACCTGGGCCAAAGTCCACGTGATCCAGAGCGATTCATCGACGACGTCAGCAAGGCGCTATATGCATCGAAAATCATCGCCTATGCCCAGGGCTTCAACCAGATCCAGGCCGGCAGCGCGGAATACGACTGGGGCATCACACCGGGCGACATGGCCACGATTTGGCGCGGCGGATGCATCATCCGGGCCAAGTTCCTCAACCGAATCAAAGAGGCGTTCGACGAGAACCCCGACCTGCCCACCTTGATCGCCGCGCCGTATTTCCGCAGTGCCATCGAAGGGGCTGTCGACAGTTGGCGCCGCGTCGTGGTGAGCGCCACCGAACTGGGTATCCCCATCCCGGGCTTCGCCTCGGCGCTGTCGTACTACGACGCTCTGCGCACCGAGCGATTGCCCGCCGCGCTCACCCAGGGTTTGCGGGACTTTTTCGGCGCACACACTTATGGACGGACTGATGAGGACCCCAGCAAGAAGTTCCACACCTTGTGGAGTGGAGACCGCAGCGAAGTTCCTGCCTAGCGGGGCCCGATGAGATTTCTGGACGGGCAGAGCCCCGCTTTCGACCTGACCTACGACGACGTCTTCATCGTTCCGAACCACTCGGACGTGGCGTCGCGTTTTGACGTCGACTTGTCGACCGACGACGGCTCCGGTACCACGATTCCGGTAGTGGTGGCCAATATGACCGCGGTGGCGGGTCGGCGGATGGCCGAGACAGTAGCCCGCCGCGGCGGGGTAGTCATTCTGCCGCAAGACCTTCCGATTACTGCGGTGCAGCAGATGGTCGACTTCGTCAAGAGCCGCGACCTGGTGGTCGACACCCCGGTCACGTTGGAGCCCGACGACTCCGTCTCCGACGCGCTGGCCCTGATCTCCAAGCGTGCGCACGGAGCCGCGGTGGTGACCTTCGAGGGCCGGCCGATCGGCCTGGTCACCGAATCATGCTGCGACGGGGTCGACCGCTTTGCCCGAGTCCGTGACATCGCGAGCACCGACTTCGTCAAAGCGGCGGTGGGAACGGATCCGCGAGCGGTTTTCGACCTGCTCGAACACGCCTCGGTCGGCGTCGCGGTGATGATCGCTGCCGACGGCACCCTCGCCGGCGTGCTGACCCGGACCGGCGCCATTCGCGCCGGGATCTACTCGCCGGCGGTCGACAGCCACGGCCGGATGCGCATCGGCGCGGCGGTCGGCATCAACGGCGATGTGGTCGCCAAGGCGCAGGCGGTCGCCGAGGCCGGCGTCGACCTGATCGTCGTCGACACCGCCCATGGTCACCAGGTCAAGGCCCTGGACGCGATCAAGTCGATCGTATCGCTGGATCTGGGCGTGCCATTGGTCGCGGGCAACGTGGTGTCGGCGGACGGCACCCGCGACCTCATCAGTGCCGGCGCGTCGATTGTCAAGGTCGGAGTGGGACCGGGCGCCATGTGCACCACCCGCATGATGACCGGTGTCGGCCGGCCCCAATTCTCTGCGGTACTCGAATGCGCATCAGCCGCAAAGCAATTAGGCGCACACGTGTGGGCGGACGGCGGTGTGCGACACCCGCGCGACGTCGCACTGGCGCTGGCTGCCGGTGCGTCCAACGTGATGATCGGATCGTGGTTCGCCGGCACCTACGAGTCTCCCGGCGACTTGATGCGCGACCGCGACAACAAGCTGTACAAGGAGAGCTACGGCATGGCGTCCAAGCGGGCGGTGGTGGCGCGCAGCACCGCCGACAGCGCCTTCGAGCGGGCCCGCAAGGCGCTGTTCGAGGAGGGCATCTCGACATCGCGGATGGCGTTGGATCCCGCCCGCGGCGGTGTCGAGGACCTGCTCGACCACATCACCTCCGGAGTGCGCAGCACCTGCACCTACGTAGGTGCGTCGACATTGGCTGAACTGCACGACCAGGTGGTCGTCGGCATCCAGTCCGCCGCCGGCTTCGCCGAGGGGCATCCGCTGCCATTCGGCTGGTAGACCAACCTTCGCGGGCGTGTCGGCGGCGCAACCCCGACTCAGCTGCGTCGGTGCTTCGCTACCATCGGAGTTCACTTGATCAGTGGATACGTCGAAGAAAGGGTCCCCGTGCCGCAGGCACCCGCGCCAACCGGCGTGTGTGACGCCGACCCGGCGGAGCCTGCGCTTCGAGGGCGGCCCCGATGAACCTGCTGGTCACCCTGCTCAGCTTGCTGGCCATCGTGCTGCTCACAGCGGGCACCGCGGTGTTCGTCGCGGCCGAATTCTCGCTGACCACCCTCGAACGCTCGACCGTCGAGGCCAACGCCCGCCGCGGCGGCCGTCGTGACCGATACGTCCAGCAGGCCCACCACAGCCTGTCCTTTCAGTTGTCCGGAGCACAGCTGGGAATTTCGATCACCACGCTGATCACCGGATACCTGACCGAACCGTTGGTGGCCGAATTGCCGCACCCGGCCATGGATATGTTCGGCGTGCCGGACCGGGTCGGCAGCGCGATCATCACCTTCGTGACGTTGTTGGTCGTCACATCGCTGTCGATGATCTTCGGTGAGCTGGTCCCGAAAAACCTTGCAGTGGCCCATCCCCCGGCGACCGCGCGAACTGTCGCCGGTGTGCAGTTGCTGTTCTCCTGGCTGATGACCGGCCCGATTCGTCTGACCAACGGCGCGGCCAACTGGATCTTGGGCAAGCTGGGCGTCGAGCCCGCCGAGGAGCTGCGCTCGGCACGTTCGGCGCAAGAGCTGGTGTCGCTGGTGCGCACGTCGGCTCGCAGCGGCTCCTTGGACGCGGCGACCGCGGCGCTGCTGGACCGGTCACTGCGTTTCGGTGAGTTGACCGCCGAGGAGCTGATGACTCCCCGGTCGAAAATTGTTGCGCTGCACGTGGATGACACCGTCGCTGATTTGGTGGAAGCGGCCGTCGAGAGCGGCTTTTCGCGGTTTCCGGTCGTCGACGGTGACCTCGACGAGACGATCGGCATCGTGCACGTCAAACAGGTATTCGAGGTGCCGGCCGCTGAACGCGAGCTCACTCGCGTCACCACCGTCGCACTGCCGGTCGCGACGGTGCCGTCCACACTCGACGGTGACGCGCTGATGGGGCAGATCCGTGCCAACGATCTGCACACCGCAATGGTCGTCGACGAGTACGGCGGCACCGCAGGAATGGTGACCGTCGAGGACCTGATCGAAGAGATCGTCGGCGACGTCCGCGACGAGCACGACGACGCCGCACAAGATGTAGTGGCCGTCGACAGCGGGTGGCGGGTTTCGGGGCTGCTGCGCATCGACGAGGTCGCTACGGCGACCGGCTACCACGCCCCCGAAGGCGAGTACGAGACGATCGGCGGGCTGGTGTTGCAGCAGCTCGGCCGCATTCCGGTGATCGGCGACGAAGTGCAGCTGACCGTGACCGGATATGAACACGACGGAGTTCCACACGCTTCCGCGTGGCGGGCCAAAGTTCTGCGGATGGACGGTCGCCGCATCGACTTGCTCGAGCTGACCCAGCTGCCGGATCGCGCCGATTCCAGCGTCCCGCGAGGCCGCTGATGGGCGATGTGTTCGCACTGTTGGCGACGATCCTGTTGATCGGCGCAAACGCATTCTTCGTGGCTGCCGAGTTCTCGCTGATCTCTGCGCGACGGGACCGCCTCCAAGCGTTGGCCGAGCAGGGCCGACCGGGTGCGTCCACCGTGATCCGGGCCGGCGAGCAGTTGCCGCTGATGTTCGCGGGTGCACAGCTCGGTGTCACCGTGTCGTCAATCCTGCTCGGCCGCATCGGTGAACCGGCCGTCGCCGATCTGCTGCGGCGCCCGTTGAGCCTGGTGAGTACGTCCCCCACGCTGTTGCACACCACATCGTTGCTGATTGCGCTGGCGATCGTGGTGACGCTGCACCTGCTGCTCGGTGAGATCGTCCCGAAGAACATCGCGATGGCCGGCCCCGAGCGGGCGGCGATGCTTCTGATCCCGGTTTACCTGGTCTATGCGCGGGCGGTCCGGCCGGTCGTCAATTTCTATAGCCGCTGCAACAACGCCATCTTGCGGGCGTTGCGGGTACGTGCTCGCGACGAACTCGACATCACGGTCTCCACCGTCGAGCTCAGCGAGATGATCGCCGAGTCGGTGTCCGAAGGCCTGCTGGATCGCGAGGAGCACACCCGGCTCACTCGCGCGCTCCAGATCCGCAACCGCACCGTCGCCGATGTGGCGATACCACTCGCCGACATCCAGGCGGTGCCGGTGGCCGCAGCGGGGTCCGGCCCGACCGTCGAGGTCGTCGAAAGGGCCATGACCGCAACCGGTTACTCGCGGTTTCCGGTGGTCGGCGTCGACAAGCAATTCGTCGGCTACCTGCACATCAAAGATGTGCTGTCGCTGGCCGGCTATCCGCAAGCCGTGATCGACCTGGCCAGAGTGCGGCCGCTGCCCCGGATTTCGGAGTCGCTGGGTGTGCCCGAAGCACTGTCCCGGATGCGCCGAAGCAACAGTCACCTCGCCCTGGTCACCTCGCCCCACGGCGCCGTGGTGGCGATGGTCGCGCTGGAGGATCTGGTGCGAGACCTGGTCGGCCTGGTGCGCGACGGGACAGGGCGTGCCTGAAATCAGCCACCGGCGACGATGCGGGCCGGAACGGCCCGGGGAGGAGCCGGGCAATAGATCTGCCACGGGGCTGGATGCCGGGCAGTGGATGAGCCGCGCCGACAGCTACGCCGCGCGAGTCGATGGATTCGTTGCCCCGCACGCGAAGCGGGCACGAGTCGGTCAGGCCCATCCGGTGTGGGACTTCCTGTTCAGCTACTACAGCCTGCGGCCCGGCCAGCTGCGCTGCTGGCATCCCGGCTACGGGGTGGCGCTGGCCGGCGACGAGGCGATTCGCCGATACCGCAACCGCCGCGGCTACGCCGTCGGCGCGTCCGGGGTCACCGTCAGCTGCGCGTACCTGCTCAGCCGGCGGGAAACGATCGCGTACGTGGCGCGGCTGCTTCGAGCGACCGCCCGGCGGCCGGCCAAGTTGAACTGCTTCGGTCTGCACGAATGGGCAATGGTCTATCGCAGCGGCGACGTCCGTCACGACCGTGTCCCGTTGCGCCTCGGAGCCGCCGGCACCGACACTGTGGTCGAGGCCGAGATCGCCGGACCGCTGCGCTGCAGCCACTATGACGCGTTCCGTTTTTTCAGCGCCGATGCTGCGCCGCGCAACGCCGGGGCGCCCAGTCGCGCCGCGCAACATGATTGGGAGCAGCCGGGCTGCCTCCACGCGAACATGGACCTGTACAAATGGTCCTACAAATTGAGCCCGCTGATTGAATCCGACATCGTTATGGACGCGTTCGAGCTGGCATACGACGCGCGCGAGCTCGACATGCGCGCCAGCCCATACGACCTGACAGCGCTCGGCTTCCAGCCCGTACGAATCGAAACACCTTCAGGGCGTGCGGAATACGTGCGCCGGCAGGCGCTCCTCGCCGAGCGGGCGGCAGTTGTCCGTCAGGCGCTGCTGGACTGGTGTCAGCGCCTGCTCGAGGCGGCCAGTGTCGACCAGCGGTAGCTATTCGGCTCGGCTACGGACGCCGCTGAGCATCACTTCCGTGGCACGCCGCGGCGCTTCAGCCAAGACAGACTGGAGCGCCATTCGCTTGGGGATCCGTACGTGCCGCCGACCCTTCTGTACCGCATCGACTACCTCGTCGGCGACCTTCTCCCGGGAAACGTCAACCACCAGATGCATCCGGTAGAAACGCCGGAATGCCGCGGCCGTGGGCTCATAGTCCTCGGTTGTGGCCAGCATGTCGGTCGGGATCGGCCCCAGCTCCACAAGAGTGGTACCGATCGGCAACCCACGAAGGTCTGCCCTCAGTCCCGCGGTGAAATGGGAAAGCGCCGCCTTCGATGCCGAGTAGCTGACCAGGCCGGGCAAGACCGAGCAACCGGCCATCGAAGAGATGTTCACGATGTGACCGCCGCCGCGTCCCAACATCCGGGGGATGATCGTCCGGCACAGTTCAGCCGGGGCCAGGTAGTTGACTTGAGTGACGTGGCGCAGGTCCTCGTCGGGTGCGTCAGTGAAGGCAACCGGAGTCCCGACGCCGGCGTTGTTTATCAGAACGTCGACCGGACCGGCGTCTTGTTCGACAAGGTCGATGAGGGCGGCGACCTGCGTCGGATCCGACAGGTCGGCGGGATGAGCGGTGCCGTCGAGTTCAGCCGCAAGCGAGTCAATGGCGTCTTTCGTCCGGGCGACGAGCGCCACCGTTGCCCCCGCCCGGGCGACGGCATGGGCAAGAGACTCGCCGATTCCTCGTGACGCCCCGGTAATCAGCACTCGTTTCCCACGTAACTCCATGTCGGGAGGGTACGCATGCTGCCCGTCCGTAGAGTGGATGATCGGGCGTACGGGTTCACAGGCCCGTACGGATACATACCGATCCCCGTCGAGAACGCGGCGGGCCGCGCCGAGTACATGCGGTGCCAGAAAGCCATAGCCATCCGCGCCGGGCCGTTGCGGGCGGCGCTGCTGGGCGCGTGTGAGCTGCTCTCAAAGGTTGCCGGTTACCAGTAGTCAGACCGCTGGCCGGTAGGCTGAGGTGTGATTTCGACAGGTAAGTGCGGAGGGAAATGATGACTGATCGCGTGTCGGTGGGGAACCTGCGCGTCGCCCAGGTGCTGTACGACTTCGTCAATAACGAGGCTCTGCCCGGCACCGACATCGACCCTGACAGCTTCTGGGCCGGTGTAGACAAGGTCGTCACCGACCTGCAGCCGCAGAACCAGGACCTGCTGGCGCGACGCGATCAATTGCAGGCTCAGATCGACAAGTACCACCGGCAGCACGTCATCGAGCCGCTGGACCCCGATGGGTATCGCGAGTTCCTCACCGAAATCGGCTATCTGGAGCCCGAGCCCGCCGATTTCACCATCACGACCGCCGGTGTCGACGACGAGATCACCACGACGGCCGGGCCGCAGCTGGTCGTGCCCGTCCTCAACGCGCGGTTCGCGCTGAACGCGTCCAACGCCCGGTGGGGCTCGCTGTACGACGCGCTGTACGGCACCGACGTGATTCCGGAAAGCGACGGCGCCGAGAAGGGCACCAGCTACAACCGGGTTCGCGGCGACAAGGTCATCGCCTACGCGCGCAAATTCCTCGACGAAGCGGTCCCGCTCTCGTCCGGCTCCTGGTCCGACGCGACCGGACTCAGCCTCGAAGAAGGCCACCTGAAGGTGGCCACCGCCGACGGATCGGTCGATCTGGCCAGCCCGGAGAAGTTCATCGGCTATACCGGTGACCTCGGCTCACCCAACTGGTCGGTGCTGCTGGTCAACCACGGGTTGCACATCGAGATCCTGGTCGACCCGGAGTCGCCGATCGGCAAGACCGACGCGGCCGGCATCAAAGACGTCGTGCTGGAGTCGGCGATCACCACGATCATGGACTTCGAGGATTCGGTCGCCGCTGTCGACGCCGACGACAAGGTGCTGGGGTACCGCAACTGGCTCGGGCTGAACCGGGGTGACCTGTCCGAGGACGTCCGGAAGGACGGCAAGACCTTCACCCGCGTGCTCAACCAGGATCGCACCTACAAGACCCCCGATGGCGGTGAGTTGACGCTGCCCGGCCGCAGCCTGCTGTTCGTCCGCAATGTCGGCCACCTGATGACCAACGACGCGATAGTGAGAACCGATGCGCACGGCGAAGAGACTGAGGTGTTCGAAGGCATCCAGGATGCGCTGTTCACCGGCTTGACCGCCATTCACGGCCTCAAGGCCGGCGACGGCAACGGGCCGCTGACCAACAGTCGCACCGGATCGGTCTACATCGTCAAGCCGAAGATGCACGGGCCCGACGAGGTCGCGTTCACCTGCGAACTGTTCAGCCGCGTCGAGGATGTGCTCGGCCTGCCGCAGGGCACGATGAAGGTCGGCATCATGGACGAGGAACGCCGCACCACCGTCAACCTCAAGGCATGCATCAAGGCCGCCGCCGACCGGGTGGTGTTCATCAACACCGGCTTCTTAGACCGCACCGGCGACGAGATTCACACCTCGATGGAGGCGGGCCCGATGATCCGCAAGGGTGCGATGAAGAGCACCACTTGGATCAAGGCATACGAGGACAACAACGTCGACACCGGGCTCGCGGCCGGCTTCAAGGGTAAGGCGCAGATCGGTAAGGGCATGTGGGCCATGACCGAGCTGATGGCCGACATGATGGAGCAGAAGATCAGCCAGCCCAAGGCCGGCGCCACCACCGCATGGGTGCCCTCGCCCACCGCCGCCACCCTGCACGCGATGCACTACCACTACGTGGACGTCGCTTCGGTGCAGGACGAACTCGAAGGCAAGAAGCGCGCCACCATCGACGAATTGCTGACGGTCCCCTTGGCCAAGGAACTGGCCTGGGCGCCGGAGGAGATTCGCGAGGAAGTCGACAACAATTGCCAGTCGATCCTGGGCTACGTGGTGCGTTGGATCGACGCGGGCGTCGGCTGCTCGAAGGTCCCCGACATTCATGACGTCGCGTTGATGGAAGACCGTGCCACACTGCGTATTTCCAGCCAACTTCTGGCCAACTGGCTCCGGCATGGCGTCATCACCGAAGAGGATGTGCGCGCTAGCCTGGAGCGGATGGCTCCGCTGGTGGACGAGCAGAACGCCGGTGCCTCCGGATATCTGCCGATGGCACCGAACTTCGACGACAGCGTCGCATTCCTGGCCGCCCAGGAGCTGATCCTGCAGGGAACCCAACAGCCCAGCGGTTACACCGAGCCGATTTTGCATCGGCGCCGGCGCGAGTTTAAGGCTCGCGCACACCAGTGACGTCGGTTCGGGGATTCTCGACCACCCCGATGACTAGCGGCTGCAGGCACCTCTGGCGCTTACGAGAGGACCGGCATGGGTAGGCACAGAGCTCCCGACGATGACGGCGAACCGATCGACGAGCCGTCAGACGACCATCCCGAGCAAGAAGATTTCTCGGACGACTTTGCCGACGGCACAGGCTTTTTCGACGCCGACGAGCCCGAAGACGATGGCCACGACGGGTATGCGACTCCGGACCCGGTAGATCGGGACCTGCCGCCGGCCGACATCGATTCGCGCGACGACTTCCCTGACTTCCCGCGGCGTGATCCGGCCCCGCCGACTCCACCCTCGGGACCACCGACCGGCGGTCATCGCGGCCTGCCCGGTTTCGGTGGCGGTCACCGCAACGAGGACGGACGGCGCGGTGTCAGCATCGGGGTGGTCGCCGCACTGATCTCTGTTGTCGTGGTGGTAGGAGTGGTCATCCTGTGGCGTTTCTTCGGAGACGCGCTGTCCAACCGCTCCCACAATGCGCGCTGCGTCGGTGACAAGCAGCCGGTCGCGGTGATCGCCGACCCGTCGATCTCCGACCAGGTGCAGCATCTCGCGGAACGGTTCAACGCCAATGCCGCGCCGGTCGGCGACCACTGCGTCGCCATCGGAGTGAAGTCCGCCGGCTCTGACGCTGTCGTCGACGGCTTCATCGGAAACTGGCCGGCAGAGCTGGGCCAGCGGCCGGCGCTGTGGATCCCGGGTAGCTCGGTGTCGGCCGCCCGGCTCACCGCTGCGGCCGGGAAGGAAACGGTCAGCGACAGCCGATCGCTGGTCAGTTCGCCGGTGGTGCTTGCCGTACGACCCGAACTTCAGAAGGCTTTGGGTGACCAGAAATGGGCGACGTTGCCCGAATTGCAGGTTAAACCCGACTCACTGGCGGGCCTGAAGCTGCCGACGTGGGGATCGCTGCGTCTAGCCCTGCCACTCAGCGGCAACAGTGACGCCGCATACCTTGCCGGAGAGGCGGTAGCCGCCGCCTCGGTGCCACCCGGCGCGCCGCCGACAGACGGCACCGGCGCGGTACGCACGCTGATCGGCGGGCAACCCAAGCTGGCCGACAACTCGTTGGGCGAGGCGATGAATGCGCTGCTGAAGCCCGCTGACGCCGCGACCGCTCCGGTGCATGCGGTGGTCACCACCGAACAGCAGCTGTTCGCCCGTGGTCAGTCCCAATCCGACGCCGGCAGCACACTGAGTTCGTGGCTGCCGCCGGGTGCCGCCGCAGTCGCCGACTACCCCACCGTGCTGCTTAGCGGATCCTGGTTGTCGCAGGAGCAGGTCACGGCGGCCAGCGAGTTCGCCCGGTTCATGCGTAAGCCGGATCAATTGGCCGAGTTGGCCAAGGCCGGTTTCCGCGCCGAAGGCACCAAGCCTCCGAAGAGCGATGTCACCAGTTTCCCGGCGTTGCCGTCGACCCTGTCGGTCGGAGACGACGGGACGCGCGCCGCGCTGGCCAACACCGTGTCAGCGCCGGCGAGTGCGCCGGCGGCGACGATCATGCTGGAACAGTCAATGATCAGCGATGAAGGCGGTAAGACCCGGCTGGGCAACGTGGTCAGCGCCCTCAGTGACCGGATCAAGGCCCTGGCGCCCAACGCGGTGATCGGACTGTGGACCTTTGACGGTAAAGAGGGTCGCTCGGAGGTGCCGACGGGGCCGCTGGGCGATCAGGTCGACGGCAAGCCGCGGTCCGAGGCCCTGACGGCGGCGCTGGACCGACAGCATGCCTCCTCCGGTGGCGCAGTGTCTTTCACCACCTTGCGGCTGATCTACCAGAACGCTCTGGCCAATTTCCATGCCGGGCAGACCAATTCGGTGCTGGTGATCACCTCCGGGCCGCACACCGATCAGAGCCTCGGCGGCGAGGGCCTGCAGAACTTCATCAAGCAGAGCGCCGACCCGGCCAAGCCGGTCGCCGTCAACGTCATCGATTTCGGTTCAGACCCCGACCGGTCCACCTGGGAGGGTGTGGCCAAGCTGTCCGGCGGCAGCTACCAGAACTTGTCGACGTCAGCGTCGCCGGAACTGGCCACCGCGGTGACGAACTTCCTGAGCTGACGACACCGCAACCTCCGCCACGCCGGACGCGGCCGCACTGTAGAGCAGGATCAGGCCGGTTCAGGCGTAGGACTCCACCGGGGGGCACGAGCAGACCAGGTTGCGGTCGCCGTAGGCGCCGTCGATGCGGCGCACCGGCGGCCACACCTTGGGCCGGAAGCCCTTGCCCAGCGGGTAGGCGGCGACTTCGCG
>JAVHWH010000186.1:0-26324 GCA_032159915.1 Mycobacterium sp. | reverse complement strand
GGCAGGGCACCGAGACCATCAAAGTGTCCGAGATCCTCAAGGTCTACCCGGAGCCCGACAATCCGCTGGCCGCCAAGAAGGACGTCGAGCGCTGGCAGTCCGCCCGCGCGCTCGGCGAGCTGGTCGGTGTACCCAAGGGCCGCACCGGCATCGGACTGCGCCTCACCGGCGGGCGCACCGCCCAGGCCTGGGCTCGCAAGCATCGTCATCTGCGCAACCTGCTGACCCCGCTGGTCGAGGAGCGCGTCGGCCCCGACCAGCCGCCGGAATACCACGACGATGAAAGTTCAGGCTGGTGATGGCAGGTTTGCGCGCTGTCGTCGAGCTGCTGCTGGCCTGCGCCGCGGCGGTGGGCTGCGCGGCCAGCTGGTCGGCGGCGCGCTCCACGATCGCGGTCGCACCCATACTCAAGGACCAGCCGGTGACCATGTCGGTCGTCTATGACCCGTCGATGCTGCTGGCGACTCTGCTGCTCGCGGCGCTCGCCGGCATGCTGGCCGTCGTCGGTATCGCCCGGCTGCGGCGGGCTCGTCGCGTCAAAGTGGCATGACCACCACCGATCTCGACCTGCGCGGCATGAGCTGTGCGTCCTGCGCTGGCCGCATCGAGGGAGCGCTGAACGGGCTCGACGGGGTGCGCGCCGCCGTGAACTTCGCGCTCGAGCGCGCACACGTCCAGCACGAGTCCGCGGTCTCGGTCGATGCCCTCATCCGCGCGGTGGAGTCGACGGGCTACCAAGCCTCGCTGGTCGTCGATCCGTTCGGGCACTCCGACGACGTGCCGCGAGATGAGCTGCGGCACCGGCTGATCGGCTCGACGTTGCTGGCCATCCCGGTGGTAGCCCTCTCGATGGTGATGGGGTGGCAGTTCGCCGGGTGGCAGTGGCTGGCACTGGCGCTGACCACCCCCGTCGTGGCGTGGGGCGGCTATCCGTTCCACCGAGCGGCGCTGCGCGGCCTGCGACATCGCACGACGACGATGGACACCCTGGTGTCATTGGGCACGCTGGCCGCCTACCTGTGGTCGACGGCAGCCTGCGCGGCTGTGCCTTTCCGGGGCCCGGTGTACTTCGAAGTGGCGGCCGCAGTCACGGTGTTCCAGCTGGCCGGTCACTACGCCGAGGCCCGTGCGAAGCGGGCATCTGGGGCGGCGCTGCGCTCGCTGCTGAATCTGGGCGCCAAAGATGCCGCGGTGCTGCGCGACGGTGACGAGGTTCGCGTGCCGGTCTCGCAGCTACAGGTCAATGACGTGGTGGTGGTCCGGCCGGGGGAGCGGGTGGCCGCCGACGGCGTGATTTTCGACGGTGCAACGGCTTTGGACACCTCGGCAATGACCGGTGAGCCGGTGCCCGTCGACGTGACGGCTGGCGACACCGTGGTCGGTGGCTCGCTGAACACCTACGGCCGGCTGCTGGTGCGCGCTACCAGGGTCGGCGCCGACACGCAGCTGGCCCGGATGGCCACGCTGGTCAGCGACGCCCAGAACAGCAAGGCCCCGGTGCAGCGGACAGCCGACCGGGTCGCGGCGATATTCGTGCCGGCGGTTCTGGTGATCGCCGCGGCGACGATGGCCGGCTGGCTGCTGGCCGGACAGTCGTCGGCGTCGGCGTTCACCGCGGCTGTCGCGGTGCTGATCATCGCCTGCCCGTGCGCGCTCGGGCTGGCCACCCCGACCGCGATCCTGGTCGGCACCGGCCGGGGCGCGCAGTTGGGCATCTTGATCAAGGACCCGAAGCTGCTGGAGACCATCGAAGCCGTCGACACCGTCGTGTTCGACAAAACCGGGACGCTGACCACCGGCGCGATGACCGTCTACGACATCGAGGCCCGCCCCGACGAGGACCCCGACGTCGTGCTCGCCATGGCCGCCGCGGTCGAGTCCGCGTCCGAGCATCCGCTAGCCCAGGCGATCGTGGCGGCCGCCCGCGACCGCGGCCTGCTGATCGGCAATGGACCGGACCAGTTCGTCAGCGATCCAGGCACCGGCGTCGTCGGGATGGTCGACGGCGTCGAAGTGGCGGTGTCCCGCATCGGGTCCTTGGCCGGAGTCGATCTGCTGGCGCCGCCGACGGCCCGGCAAACCGCGGTGCAGGTGAGCTGGGACGGAAAAGTTCGCGGCGTGATCACGCTGGCCGATCAGGTCAAGCCCGACAGCGCCGCCGCGATCGCCGCCCTGAAGGCGATGGGCATTACCCCGATGCTGCTCACCGGTGATAGCGCGTCGGTGGCCCGGCACATCGCCGACGATGTGGGTATCGCGGCCGGCGATGTGATTGCCGGTGTGCTGCCGACCGAAAAGGCCGACGCCGTCAAGCGTTTGCAGGCCCAGGGCCGGACGGTGGCCATGGTCGGTGACGGCATCAATGACTCAGTGGCGCTGGCCGTCGCCGACATCGGGATGGCGATGGGCAGCGGCGCCGACGCGGCGATCGACGCCGGCGATCTCACCCTGATGCGCACCGACGTGCACACCGTGCCGACCGCGCTGCGGCTGTCGGCGCGCACGCTGCGCACGATCCGGATGAACCTGTTCTGGGCGTTCGGCTACAACGCGGCGGCTATCCCGGTAGCGGCACTGGGCTTGCTCAACCCGATGATCTCCGGCGCGGCGATGGCTGGTTCGTCGTTGCTGGTGGTGTCGAACAGTCTGCGGCTCAAGCGGTTTGACGACAACCCTGGTCAGGACGCCAGCCAGGCCAGGTCGACCGGCAGCTGCTGACGCCAGTACGCGACATCGTGTCCGCCGGGTGTGAATCCGCCGGCCGGCGGTGTGCGGAGCTGGCCGATGAATTGATGTGTGGCCGCGGCGAACCGGTCGTCATTGCCGCAGTCGATCCGGAGGGGAATCGTCGAGAGCGCAGGCAATCCGAAGACGGTGTTGCGCGTCCAGTCGTCGTAGCTGTCGAATGCGCCCAGCGTGCTGCCGGTGTAGGACTGGTACAGCGCCGGGCTGACGGCGCAGATCCCGGCGGTACGCGCCGGACCCAGCCGGGCGCCCAGCAGCATGGCGCCGTAAGCGCCCATCGACCAGCCGATGAATCCGACTCGGGTGATGTCCAGGTTCATCGTCGACAGCATCGGGATCAGCTCGTTGAGCACCATCGAGCCCGCGTCTTCACCGCCGGCCCGTCGATGCCAGTAGCTGTCGCCGCCGTCGACGGCCACCACCGCGAACGGCGGACGGCCCGCTTGGACGAGATCGGCGAGCACCTGTTCGACACCCAAGCCCATCACTTGTTTGGCGCTGCCGCGCACACCGTGCAACGCGATCACCGGGCGCAGCGGCCCGATCTGGCCGGGCGGCCGGGCGACGATGTAGTTGGTCACGATGCCGCCGCGGGCCGCTGAGACGAACGAGCCGGACACCTGGGTCGGCATCGGCGGCGGAGCGGCGACCGGTGGCGCCGGAGGCCCCGCCGGCGCAGGAGGCCCCGCCGGCGCGGGCGGCCCCACCGGAGCCGCGGGCCCGAACGGGCTGGGGTCGGCCGGAACCTGCTCCGGATCGGTGAGGGCGCCGAACGTCCAGATTCCCGCTGCTCCCGCGACGGCGCCGGCACCCATGCGCAGCGCAGCACGGCGGGAAAGCTCAGGCACTTGCGACATATTGCCGTCCTGAGCAGCGGTGCACACCGAGGCACGCCGGATTGCCAGACAACGCGGCGGTCACATTTTGCCAACGCAACCGTTGCAGTTGGTACAAAGTGCAAAATGTGTAACACTGTTCCGCGTGACCGAACTGAGCGAGTCTTCCGCCGGGCAGACCGCCGATGCATTGCCGTTAGGGCCCCAGTCGCTGGTGTGGCGCTACTTCGGCGACAACAGAATGTTCCTGATCGGTCCGCGCCCCGCGGTGCTGCAGAACATGCTGCCCGAACTCGGGCAGGGCGTGTTGGACCATTCGGTGTTCTTCAGCGACACCTCGGCGCGCATCAAGCGCTCGCTGCCGCCGATCTTTAAAACGGTTTACGGATCCGACGACGACAACACAGGCCAGCAGGTCCGCGACTTCCACCACCAGATCAAGGGATTCATGCCCACAGGGCAGGGAAAGACTGACCGCTATCACGCGCTGGACCCCGACACCTACTTCTGGGCGCACGCCACGTTCGTCGAGCAGGTGCTCTATTTCGCCGACACCTTCGTCAAGCGCCTGACCGAGGCGGAGAAGGACCAGATCTACCTGGAATCGAAGACGTGGTACCGCCGTTACGGGGTCAGTGAACGGCCGATGCCCGCGGACTACCAGGAGTTCGAGAAGTATTGGGATCACATGATGGAGCGCGTGCTGATCGCACACCCCACCGCGAAATACGGTGTGGGGTATGTGACCAAAGGATTCCCCTGCCCGAAGGGCGTGTCGCCGCTGGTGTGGCGGGCGGTGGCTCCGGTGTTCAACCCGCTTGCGGCGTTTCTCACCACCGGCGGGATGCCGCCGCGGGCGCGGGCCCTGCTGGGTCTGCCCTGGAGCGACCGCCAGGAACGCCGCTATCAGCGGTTCGCCGCGGTATGGCGGTCACGGCCGGTCAACAAGCTGTGGGACCGACTGCCAATGCGGTTGCGCTACAACGGTTTTGCTCGTGACGGTTATGCCCGCGGATAACCCCGTCAGCACAGTTGATGCGGCCACCAGCGCGATTCTCGACGCCGCCGTGGTGGAGTTCCAGCAGCACGGCTTCCGCCGGGTAGCCCTCGACGACGTAGCTCGTCGCGCCGGTGTCAGTCGCACCACCATCTACCGCCGCTTCAGCAACCGTGACGATCTGGTCGCCGCCGTCATCGACCGCGAGAACGCGGTCCTTTTCGCCGACATCGCCGACGAGCTGAAAAGTCGCCGGCCGCAGTCGAATTACTACGTCGAGGCATTCACCCTGTCGATCGTGCGATTCCGCCAGCACCGGGTGCTCACCCGGATGCTCGCCGACGAGCCCGGCCTGATGCTCGAATTGGCGCATCAGCACTGGGATGGCGCCGTCGAGCGGATGGCCGGCGCGCTGCGGGTCATCTTCCCGCCGGGGTTCGCTGGGCGAATCGGCGCGGAGGCGGTCGACGAGCTGGCCGACACCATTCTGCGTTACGCGGCGATGCTGTTGTTGTTTCCGTCTCGTCAGCCGACGCTCGACGACGACGATATCCGCGCTTTTGCCACCGCGCATTTCCTGCCCAGCCTGCCCGCCGCGCTGCGGGCCGTGCCGGTATGAATCGAGCGCTTCCGCGCAGCTAGGTGTTAGCGTCCGGTCATGCCGGAGATCGACGATCCGAGCGGTGCCACACCGCAACTGCGGCAGGGGTTGTCGCAGCGCCAGCTGACGATGATCGCCATCGGCGGCATCATCGGTGCCGGATTCTTCGTCGGGTCGGGCGTCGTCATCGGCAAAGCCGGACCGGCGGCCTTCCTGACTTACGCGTTGTGCGGCGTGCTGATCATCCTGGTGATGCGGATGCTCGGGGAAATGGCCACCGCCAATCCCACGACGGGGTCGTTCGCGGAGTACGCGCGCGAAGCGTTGGGTGGATGGGCGGGCTTCTCCGTGGGCTGGCTGTACTGGTACTACTGGGTGATCGTCGTCGGTTTCGAAGCGGTCGCCGGGGCGAAGGTGATCACCTACTGGGTTCCCGCGCCGCTGTGGCTGCTCTCGCTGATCCTGATGCTGTCGATGACGGCGACGAACCTGTTGTCGGTGTCGTCCTACGGCGAATTCGAATTCTGGTTCGCCGGAATCAAAGTGGCGGCGATCATGCTGTTTCTGCTACTCGCCTCGATGTACGCCTTCGGGCTGTGGCCGCATCGCCATGCGGATTTGTCCAACCTGCACACCCATGGCGGGTTCTTCCCCAACGGACTACACGGCGCCTTCAGCGCCATCGTCGTGGTGATCTTCTCCATGGTCGGTGCCGAGGTCGCCACCATCGCCGCCGCGGAGACCCCCGATCCCCAGCGCGCCATCGCGCGAGCGACGAACGCCGTCGCGGCCCGCATCGCGATCTTCTTCGTCGGATCGGTGTTTCTGCTGACGGTTGTCATGCCGTGGAACTCCGTGCAATCCGGTTCGTCGCCGTTCGTCACGGCGTTGAAGCAGATGGGGATGCCGGGTGCCGACCATGTGATGAACGCGGTGGTGCTGACCGCGGTGCTGTCGTGTCTGAACTCCGGGCTTTACAGCGCGTCCCGGGTGCTGTTCGTGCTCGCCGGTCAACACGAAGCGCCGGCCCGGATGCTGGCGGTCAGCCGGCGCGGCGTGCCCTACCTCGCGATCGTGGGCTCGTCGGTGGTGGGCTTCCTGTGCGTGATCATGGCCGGCGTCGCCCCGAACACGGTGTTCCAGTTTCTGCTCAACTCGTCGGGTGCCATCGTGCTGCTGGTGTATCTACTGATTGCCTTGTCGCAGATTGTGTTACGACGCAAGACACCGCCGGACAAGCTGCTGGTCAAGATGTGGTTGTTTCCCGCGCTGTCGATCCTGACCGTGGCCGGGATCGCCGGCGTGCTGGTGCAGATGGCGTTCGACAGCACCGCCCGCAGCCAGTTCTGGCTGAGCCTGCTGTCCTGGGCCGTCACGGTCGGGCTGTACTTGCTCACCAAACGGTGTAGCACCGCCTCAGGCGACGTGACTTTCCGCGGTGGGGCCCAGTAGTCCCAGCTGATGGAGGTCGGCGACATACTTCTCGATCAACGGTCTGCTCAGGTGCGGGACCTCGCCGTTCCCACCGATCATCTCCGAATGCACGGCCGCGCGGAACTTTTCGGCGGGCATCAGCGCGCCGTGCAGGGGTACCGCCGGGCGGGCGTAGGCGTCGAGCAGTGGAAGCACCGAGTTCTTGCGCTGACTCTCCGGCAACGATTTCATCGCCGCGCCGAAGCGGTCGAGCCACTGGCCGTAGTCGTCGATTCGCTCGATATGCTGCCCGCTCTCGACCAGCCAGTCGACGAAGGTGTCCAGGGAGATTCCGTCGTCGTGCGTGTTGAGCACGTTGTAGGTGCGATAAGCGTCCGCGAACTTGGTGACGTCGCCGCCGAGGGTGGTGATCGCTTCGGCGGTGAAGTCGGCCGGCAGCCCGTCATAGTGTGCCCGCTGGCGACGGCCCTGCGCATCGAGCTGGTAAAACGATTGCGGCGCAAGGCCGGTGGTCAGCAGACTGAGCATCAAGCGGGTGAACATGTCGGTGACGTTGACCTGACCTGAGTAGTGACTGTGCGCCAGGATCATGTCGGAGCGGAAGACGGCAACTGGCAGATCGTGGGCGTCGTGCGCCTCACGCAACAGCACCTCGCCGGCCCACTTGCTGGTTGCGTAACCGCTGGCATACGAGGTGTCCAGTGAGCGCGTCGGCGACGCCTCCCGTACGTCGTCGTCTTCGCCGAGGAAGCCGCCATCCGGCAGCGCGGTCACTGCGACAGTCGACAGATAGCTGATCGGCTTGCGCCGGGTGGTGAGGGCGAGCCTGATGATTTCCGCGGTGCCGACCACGTTCGGTCCGAACAGTTGGCTGTAGGGCAGCACGTGGTTGACCATGGCGGCGGCGTGAACGATCAGATCGACCGACTCCGCGAGCCGACTCCAGGTGGCCGTGTCCAGACCCAGGTTCGTCGCGCCGAGGTCACCGGCCAAAACCTCGAGATGCTTTGCGGCCAAGGCGCGGAAGTGTGCGGACAGCCGGGTATCGCCGCTGTCGATCGCCGCTTCGATGCGTTGGCGCGCGGCGGCTGGATCGGCGCCGCGCACGATGCAGATGAGCGTTCCGCCGGTCACCGAGAGACGCTCCAGCCATTCCAAACACAAGAACCGTCCCAGGTAACCGTTCGCCCCGGTCAGTAGAATGGTGTTGGGCTGGCCGGTGATCGCCGGAAGGGATGTTGCGGCACTAAGAGTTTCGGCGTCGATGAACTTGTCCAAGCTGAGCTCGTCGGCCCGCGCAACGGTCGCGTCCCGGCCATGGACGGCGGCGAAAGTCGGGCGAGCCGCCGACGACTCCGTCGAATCCCGCTCCCCGTCGATATAGCGAGCGATGGCGGTCATCGTCGCGGTCGGGCTGACGATGGTCTGCACCGGTATGTCGACCTGGTAGATCTGCTCGAGAAGTGAGCCGAAGGACAAAGCGGACAGTGAATCACCGCCGAGCTCAACGAATCTCACGTCAGCCGAGATATCGGCGGTGGCAGCATCCAGGCCGAGGGTGACTGCGGCGGCCTGCCGCACCGTGTCGATGGTGGACAGCTCGCGTGCGGCCACGCGTAGGTCGTCGATCTGGTTCTCCTGACCGGCGGCAATGTCGGCGTACATCGACTCGAGGCGTTGCCCGTAATGCGCCCGCAGTGCGGGCCGAAGAAGTTTCCCGACCCCGGACAACAGCCCGTTGTCGCGGGTGAAACGTTGCGGCTCGAGCAGGAAGTCGCGGGGAATCTCGTACGAATTGAGCTTGTTCTCGGCAGCGATCTGCTGCAGTGAGCCGGCAATCAGCGCGCGGGCGTCGCCGTCGCCTATCGCGTCCACGTTGGGCACAACGACCGCCAGTAGGAATGGCTGATCACTACTGCCGTGCAGGTAGATCTGCGAAATGTACGGGCTGTTGGCGTAGGTCGCCTCCAGTTGTGACACCGCCACGAACTCGCCTTGCGAGAGCTTGATGACGTTGTTGCGGCGGTCGAGATAGGTCAGCCGATCGGGGCCGAGCTCGGCCATGATGTCGCCGGTCTTGTAGAAGCCGTCCTCGTCGAAGATCTGCGCCGAGAGTTCGGGATGCTTGAAATAACCGGGAATGACGTTGGTGGCCTTGACGTAAAGCTCACCACGCGGGTGCGGTTCGTCGGTGGTGCGGTAACCGAGTTCCGGGACGTCCACGAGCTTGTACTCCGTCACCGGTGGGCGACGGATGATCCCGTCACGCAGAATCCCGCCGCCGGTCTCGGTCGAGCCGTAGCCGTCGGCTACCGGAACGTCGAGTAGTGACTCCATGAAGGCGTGCATCTGCGTGGAGAGCGGTGCGCTTCCGCACATCGCCGAACTCACCCGCCCACCGAAGAAGTCCTGTCGCAGTTCCGCTTTCACCGCCTCGTCTGCCTCCGCATCGGCCTGGCCGCGTTGATCCAGTTCTTTGCGGTAACGGCGAAAGATCAAGTCGCACACCCGCGGGACGAGATTCAGCGCGGTGGGACGGACCAGTGAGATGTCCTCGAACAAGGTCGACATGTCACTCTTGGCGGCGAAGTATCCGGTGCCGCCCGATGCCAGCGTGGCCATCAGCCATTCCAGCCCGTAGATATGCGACAGCGGCATGTATTGCAGATGGATCGCGGGGATTTGCTTGCCGATGTCCAGCGACGGGCTGTGCGGGCGCTGCCACAGCCGGGTCATCATGTCGACGGTGTACATGGCACCTTTGGGCGCGCCGGTGCTCCCGGATGTGTAAATCAAAGTGGCTAACGGGTTTTCACCAACCGGCGGAACGAAGGCCGGCGCGGCGGGCGCGTCGGGGAGGGCGTTGAGGTCGTCGACCAACGGCACCACTTCGATGTCTCGCCCAGCGGCCGCCAAACGCTCACTGGCTGTTTGGAACCGCTCGCGGTGCTCGTCGTCCTGACTGGAATAGTCGAACACCACCAACCGCTCAACCGACGTGGTGTCGGTCAGCACATCGACCGCAGTTTCCAGGGATTCGAGACTGACCGCGAAGATGCGCGGCGCTGTCTCGGCGACAATGGGTGCCAGTTGGGTGGCACTGGAACTGGTTTGCAGCGGAACGAATACCGCTCCCATCCGTAGGCAGGTCAAATAGACGGTGACGTAGTCGATGCTGGTGAACCCAAGCACGCCAATGAAATCGCCGTGATTGAACCCGCCGCGCAGCTCCGAATGCCATGCGGTGGACAGCGCCGCCACCCGTTCGCGCACCTGTCGGTAACTGATCGTTTCAAAGGCGGGCAGCAGCGCTGTCACGGTGCGGCCGGTGGCCTTGTCCTGCTGTATCTCACAGGTCCGCTGGCCCAGTGCCGGGCGCTCGGCATAGCCGGAGAGATACTCGTCGACCACCTGCCACAACCGCCGTCCGCTGGCATGCGCGGCATCGGTCACGTCCTGCAGCGGCGCGGCCGCACGGAACTGCGGATCGCTGACGTAAAGCTGGTCGATCCGACGTGCGATGCGTTGTTCGATTCCGGGTTGAGGCATGGTCGGGCGTATACCCGCCGTCCGCCGGGTCCAGTCGTGCTTATTCGGCCTTGGTGAGCAGTACCGCCTGCTCGAACGGGAGTCGCGCGAAGACGCGGTGCGCCGCGCCGCCGACGTGGGTGGCCGCCTGTTCTTTGCCGACGGTCTGGGGGTCGGTGACGCGGAAGGTTTTGCCGTGGCGGCGCATCCGTCCGCCGCCGGCTGCGTTGAGGTTCTTCAGCCAGTCGCGATCCGGGCCGTAGGTCAGCAGAATTGCCACCCCGGGCTTGCCGCCGACCTCGGCGTTGAACACCGTCAACGGGGTGCGATAAGCCTTGCCGGAACGCCGGCCGACGTGTTCGAGAATGCCGAACGATGGGGCCCAGCCGGCCCACATCCGCTGAATCGGGTTGGTCACGTGGCGGTTGAACCGGGCCAGCCGTTGCGGTAGTTGCATACCGTCATCCAACTCCTACGTCCCCAAGTCCCTCAACCCTGGCGAAACTCGACCCAACCGGGACTGCGTCGGCACCGAATGCCTCCTACGAGCATGAGGAGGATCCCAATGACCTATCCCGCAGTCGACGATCTGCCTGAAGAGGCCACCTCGACACTGCTCGGCGTTTGTGCCCAATTGTCGCGGTCGCGGCATCCCGGTCTGGCGCGGTGGGCGTCCTCGGTGTCCGACGCCCTGCTGGTCCGGCTGGTCTCGGTGACGACCGGCGTCCGCGTTGACGGCAACGGCAACAAATCCTGTCCGCTGAGAACCCTCGCCGCCGCGGAGTTGGAAGGGCTGCACGCGCTGCTGTTCGCCGGTGCCGAAGCCAGCGATGACGAGTGGGTCGTCGGTTGGTGCAACCGGATGAACGGCCTCATTCTGGCCGACTTCTGCCGCCGTGAACTGGAACAGCTGGCGATCGACGCGCAGGCAGAGGCGATTGTGGCGGAGGAGCGACGGCTCACGTGTGTGGCTCTGCAAGCGCCTGACAAACATGTCGTCTCCCGACGGTCGGCGGTCTAGCCGGCGGTCCGGCAGCACAAAAATCTTGCGCACACCTCTTGCCAGAAAAGTGCCTTCAGTCGTATAAAAAGTATGGCTTCAGACACAGATTTCGATTGGCAAGCTCGACAGAGATCGATGTGTGGAGGTGGTAACCATGTCGGCACGTAGCGACGTTTTATGGGATCACAGCCAATTCCCCGCCGTCATTCGGCAGCAGGTCATCAACGCCTGATCGGCCGGTCAGATGCTGACGATCATCCAGCCAGCGCCTACGCCGTGGACACGTACTGCGGCGCCGGCGGACAGCGATAGCCCAGCAGATCGGACTCGGGATGAGTTGCGGGCAGTTCCCGAGGAAATAGCGCTGTTCGCCGAAGTCGACGCCATCTTGTGTGCGGCGGAGCGGGTGCGATGGATTCGTCGGCCGCCGGCACCCCCAGTCGCCGGGTGCGCCCTATCCGGGCCCCGGTCGGCTGGCCGGTCCTGGAGGAAGTGGGTCGGCCGGTGGCACGCACCGCTGCATCCCGTGCGTGCTGTCCAGCGCAGTCCTCCGGGGCAAGCTGACCAGCCAACGTGACGCGAGGAGGTGATGTCATCCCAGCAGTGCCAAGCCAGCCCGTCCCGGGTCGATTGTCGGCGCAGTACCCACACTGTGGGCAGGTCGTCGCGCCCATGCCCGAGTCGGGCCCACCCGGGATGGGCTGGCTCCCCGCACTCTCCTCGTGATCGTTTGGCCCTTCACCTGAACGGAAACATGAGCATCGACAGTCGTCAGAACGGGAGGTCCGTCATGATCAGTCGCCGCATCAGCGATCCGCTGCCCATCGAGGCCGACCCACTGGACTGGGCCGACCAGCAACACCTCGAGTCGCTCCCGGAGGACGAGTATCCGCACGCCACTGAGCTCGAGGACGTGTTCGGCTGAGCGGCGTCCCGGTCACCGGCTGAACAACTACACCCTGTAGTCGAACCACTCCCGGGGGCTGGGACACTGGAGGACGTGTCTCGATCTGATCCCGCCGATCTTCCTCAGGCCGCTGAGCGGCCGCCTCGGTCTGATGGCGCGGCTCGCCCCCGCGAGCGGGAGGTGCCCCCACCTCGGGCCGCTGTGCGGCCCGCATCGTCGCAGCGCACAGATGTCTCGTCGAAGCTGTTCGACGCCGCCAGCGCGGTCATTCCCGGCGGGGTGAACTCGCCGGTGCGGGCGTTCAAGGCAGTCGGCGGCACCCCGCGCTTCATCATCGAAGCCAACGGCTACTGGCTCACCGACGCCGACAGCAACCGCTACGTCGACCTGGTCTGCTCGTGGGGTCCGATGATCCTCGGCCACGCGCACCCTTCGGTGGTGGAGGCCGTCACCAAAGCCGCCAGAACGGGTTTGTCGTTCGGGGCGCCGACCCCTGCGGAGAGCGAGCTGGCGGCCGAGATCATCGACCGGGTGGCGCCGGTGCAGTTGGTCCGCCTGGTCAACTCCGGCACCGAGGCCACCATGAGCGCGGTCCGCCTGGCTCGAGGGTTCACCGGCCGGGCCAAGATCGTCAAATTCTCCGGCTGCTATCACGGCCACGTCGACGCGCTGCTGGCCGACGCTGGATCCGGTGTCGCGACCTTGGGCCTGCCGTCTTCGCCGGGGGTCACCGGCGCCACCGCCGCCGACACAATTGTGCTGCCATACAACGACATTGATGCGGTGCGAGCGACATTCGAGAAGGTCGGCGACCAGATCGCGGCGGTGATCACCGAAGCCAGTCCCGGCAACATGGGCGTCGTCCCGCCCGCAGCCGGCTACAACGCCGCGCTGCGTGAGATCACCGCCGAATACGGCGCCCTGCTGATCGTCGACGAGGTGATGACTGGATTCCGGATCAGCCGAAGCGGTTGGTATGGGGTCGATCCCGTCGACGCCGACCTGTTCACCTGCGGCAAGGTGATGAGCGGCGGACTGCCGGCCGCGGCGTTCGGCGGCCGCGCCGAGGTGATGCAGCGACTCGCCCCACTCGGGCCGGTGTATCAGGCCGGCACGCTGTCCGGTAACCCGGTGGCCGTTGCCGCCGGCCTGGCCACGCTGCGGGCCGCCGACGACACGGTGTACGCCGCGCTCGACGCCAACGCCGACCGGCTCGCCGGCCTGCTGTCGCTGGCCCTCACCGAAGCCGGTGTGCCGCATCAGATTCCGCGGGCCGGCAACATGCTCAGCGTGTTCTTCGGTGAGGCGTCGGTGACCGACTTCGCCTCGGCACGCGCCAGCGAGACATGGCGTTTCGCTCCGTTTTTCCACGCACTGCTCGACGGCGGCGTGTACCCGCCGTGCAGCGCCTTCGAATCGTGGTTCGTCTCGGCGGCTCTCGACGATGCCGCGTTCGACCGGATCGCCGACGCTCTGCCGTTCGCCGCCCACCAGGCCGCGGCCGCCGTAGCCGAGGAGACCACGCCCTGATGGCCGAACCGACCCGAGTCCACCTGGTCCGCCACGGCGAGGTGTACAACCCCGATGGCGTGCTCTATGGACGGCTACCGGGGTTCCGGTTGTCCGACAAGGGTATTCGGCAGGCGCAGGCCGCGGCCGATGCGCTGGCCGACCGTGACATCGTCGCGGTCATCGCCTCGCCGCTGCAGCGCGCCCAGGAGACCGCCGCCCCGATCGCCGCCCGTCACCAGCTCACGGTCGACACCGACCCCGACCTGATCGAGTCGGCCAACTTCTTCGAAGGCAAGCGGCTCGGCCCCGGCGACGGCGCCTGGCGCGATCCGCGATTCTGGTGGCAGCTCCGCAACCCGTTCGTCCCGTCGTGGGGCGAGCCGTACAAGCAGATCGCGGCTCGGATGACCACCGCGATCGAGAAGGCCCGCGTGCGGGCCGCCGGGCACGAAGCCGTGTGCGTCAGCCACCAGCTTCCGGTGTGGACGGGCCGGTTGGCGCTGACCGGCAAACGGCTCTGGCACGACCCGCGCCGCCGCGAATGCGCGGTGGGTTCGGTGACCTCACTCGTCTATGACGGCGATCGGCTGGTCGACGTGCAGTACAGCGAGCCGGCACTCAGTTGAGCAAGCTGGCGTTCGTCACCGTCGCAGTGGCCGGCCTACTGGTCGGCTGCTCCACCGGTCATGACGCCGTCGCGCAGGGCGGCACCTTCGAATTCGTCTCTCCCGGAGGCAAAACCGACATCGTGTACGACCCGCCCAGCCACCGCGGCCGGCCCGGCCCGATCGCCGGCCCGGAACTGATGGACCCGGCGCGCACCGTCTCGGTCGACGACTTCGCCGGCAAGGTCGTGGTCATCAACGTCTGGGGTCAGTGGTGCGGGCCGTGCCGTTCCGAGGCGTCGGCGCTGCAGCAGGTGTACGAAGCCACCACAGGCGGCGGCGTGACCATGCTGGGCATCGACGTCCGCGACAACAACCGCGAAGCCGCTCAGGACTTCGTCAAAGACCGCAAGGTGACCTACCCGTCGATCTACGACCCGGCAATGCGGACCATGATCGCGTTCGGGGGCAAGTACCCGACGTCGGTCATCCCGTCCACCCTGGTGCTGGATCGCAGCCACCGGGTGGCTGCGGTGTTCTTGCGCGAAGTGCTGGCCGACGACCTGCGGCCGCTGGTGGTACGCATTGCCGCCGAACCGGGTTCGCCGTGAGCGGATTCACCGAAACCGCCACCGCCGGACCGCTTCTGCTCGCGCTGGCGGTCTCGGTGCTGGCCGGGCTGGTGTCGTTCGCGTCGCCGTGTGTGGTGCCGCTGGTGCCGGGCTACCTGTCCTATCTGGCCGGGGTGGTCGGTGTCGACGAGGCCGAGAACGCGGCGCCGCATGCACGGTGGCGGGTGGCCGGGTCGGCCGCGTTGTTCGTCGCGGGGTTCACCGTGGTGTTCCTGCTCGGCACGGTCGCCGTGCTGGGCATGACCACCTCGCTGATCACCAATCAAGTTGTGCTGCAACGGGTCGGCGGTGTGATCACCATCGTGATGGGCCTGGTGTTCGTGGGATATGTCCCGGCGCTGCAACGCCAGTTCCGGTTCGCGCCGCGTCAGCTGTCGACGGTGGCCGGCGCGCCACTGCTGGGCGCGGTGTTCGCGCTGGGCTGGACACCATGCTTGGGCCCGACGCTGGCCGGGGTCGTCACCGTCGCGTCGGCGACCGACGGCGCCAGCGTGGCCCGCGGAATCGTCCTGGTGATCGCGTACTGCCTGGGACTGGGAATCCCGTTCGTGCTGCTGGCTTTCGGGTCCGCCTCGGCCGTCGCCGGGCTGGGCTGGCTGCGCCGTCACACCCGGGCACTGCAGATCTTCGGCGGCGTGTTGCTGATCGCGGTAGGCATCGCCCTGGTCAGCGGTGCATGGAGCGACTTCGTGTCCTGGCTGCGCGACGGGTTGGTCACCGACGTGAGGTTGCCGATTTGAGCCGGCTACTTGCCTACGCCCGCAACACCTGGCGGGCGCTGACGTCGATGGGCACCGCGCTGGTGCTGCTGTTCCTGCTGGCGCTGGGTGCAATGCCCGGCGCGCTGCTGCCGCAGCGCAGCCTCAACGCCGGCAAGGTCAGTGACTACCTCGCCGCCCACCCGAAGCTCGGGCCGCTACTGGACAAGCTGCAGGCGTTCAACGTGTTCGGCAGTTTCTGGTACACCGCGATCTACACGCTGCTGTTCGTGTCGCTGCTGGGCTGTCTGACCCCGCGGATGATCGAGCATGCCCGCAGCATGCGCGCGACGCCCGTGCCCGCACCCCGCAACCTCACCCGGCTGCCCAAGCACGCCGTCGCCACCATTGCCGGTGACGCCGACGACCTGGCGACCGCCATGACCGAACGGCTGCGTGGCTGGCGCACGACCGCCCGCCGCGGTGACAGCATCGAGATCTCCGCCGAGAGAGGCTATCTGCGCGAATTCGGCAACCTGGTCTTCCATTTCTCACTGCTGGGTCTGCTGGTCGCGGTGGCCGCCGGCAAGCTGTTCGGCTACGAGGGCAACGTCATCGTGATCGCCGACGGCGGACCCGGCTTCTGCTCGGCATCACCGGCCGCATTCGACTCGTTCCGGGCCGGCAACACCGTCGACGGCACGTCGCTGCATCCGCTCTGCCTGCGCGTCAACAACTTCGATGCGAGGTACCTGCCGTCGGGGCAAGCGACGTCGTTCGCCGCCGACATCGACTATCAGTCCGGCCGCGACCTGACCGGCGGCTCCTGGCGGCCGTACCGGCTCGAGGTCAACCATCCGTTGCGGGTCGGCGGCGACCGGGTGTATCTGCAGGGGCACGGCTACGCGCCGACGTTCAGCGTGCTCTTCCCGGACGGCCAAGTGCGCACCTCGACCGTGCAGTGGCGGCCCGACAACGCGCAGACGCTGCTGTCCTCCGGCGTCGCGCGCATCGACCCGCCCGCCGGAACCTATCCCGATGCCGTCGAACGACGCCAACATCAGATCGCGATCACCGGATTGCTCGCACCGACCGAGCAGCTCGACGGCACCTTGCTGTCGTCGAGCTTCCCCGCGCTGATCGCACCCGCGGTCGCCGTCGACATCTACACCGGTGACACTGGCCTGGACAGCGGCCGGCCGCAGTCGCTGTACACCCTCGATCCGCGACTGATCGACCAGCACCGGATCACCCGGGCCAAACGGGTCAACCTGCGGATCGGCCAGCAGGTACGCATCGACCAGGGGCCGGCGGCGGGAACCGTGGTGCGCTTCGACGGGGCAGTACCGTTCGTCAACCTGCAGGTCTCCCACGACCCCGGGCAGATTTGGGTGCTGGTATCGGCGATGGCGATGATGGCCGGGCTGGTGGTGTCGCTGCTGATTCGTCGACGACGGGTCTGGGTTCGGCTCGAAACCGTTGCGGCGGGTACGGTGAAAGTCCAGGTAGGCGGTTTAGCGCGAACCGACAACGCCGGTTGGGGCGACGAGTTCGAGCGCCTGGTCGAACGCCTTCTCGACGGTCTGGAAAAGGTCGCCGCGCCTACTGAGCCGGTTGGGACCGGGAGGAGCTCCGAATGAACACCGCCCACGACGATGATGCCGGCGAAGCCGGGATGGTGGGGGTACCGCCCGCTTGCGGGGGAGAGTGGCGCCGATGAACACCGTACATATCCATCTCGGTCTGGCGCGCAACTCCGATTGGGCGTTCACCTCCGCGGTGGTGATCATGGTGGTCGCCCTGCTGATGTTGGCCGTCGAACTCGCCTACACCCGCAGCCGCACGCCCGACCGCGAACTGGTCGGCGCCGGCTCGGTGGGTCCGGACAGCGCGAGCCCTGAGGCGGTGCCCGAAGCCCCGCGGCGCCCGGTTGACGAAAGCATCGGCCGAGCTGGGCTCCTGCTGGTCTACGCCGGCATCGCGCTGCTGTTCGTGTGCATCGTCCTGCGCGGATTGGCCACCCAGCGGGTGCCGTGGGGCAACATGTACGAGTTCATCAACCTGACCTGCTTCTGCGGGCTGGTCGCCGGCGCGATCGTGTTGCGCCGACCGCAGTACCGTCCGCTGTGGGTTTTCCTGCTGTTGCCGGTCCTCATTCTGCTGACGGTGTCCGGCCGCTGGCTCTACACCAACGCCGCCCCGGTGATGCCCGCGCTGCAGTCGTACTGGCTGCCCATCCACGTCTCGGTGGTCAGCCTCGGTTCGGGGGTGTTCATGGTCGCCGGAGTGGCCAGCATCCTGTTCCTGCTGCGCACGTCCCGGCTGGCAGAACCGGACGCCCCGGGCAAATTGGCTCAGCTGATCCAGCGACTGCCCGACGCGCAGACGCTCGATCGGATCGCCTACCGGACCACGATCTTCGGGTTTCCGGTCTTCGGCTTCGGGGTGATCTTCGGCGCAATCTGGGCCGAGGAGGCCTGGGGCCGGTACTGGGGCTGGGACCCCAAGGAAACGGTGGCATTTATCGCCTGGGTCGTCTACGCCGCCTACCTGCACGCGCGGTCGACGGCCGGATGGCGAGACCGCAAAGCGGCCTGGATCAATGTGGTCGGATTCGTCGCCATGATCTTCAACCTGTTCTTCGTCAACCTGGTCACGGTGGGCCTGCACTCGTACGCTGGAGTTGGATAACCGCAGCTCAGAGGGTTCTGGTCGACGCTGCGATATGTTCGATCGAGAGGACTGTTCGTCACCAGCGAACCGGAGTGTCGCAACGAGGGGATTTTCACGTGTCTGACCATCCGACGTACGACCCGAACGCCGGCCGTCGCGAAGACCATCCAACGGCCGACCTGCCGCCACACGCGCCGCCACCGCCGCCTGCTCCCGAGCCGCCGACCCGGGCGTTCGCCGGATTCCGCACCGAGCGCCGATTCGGCGACAACTCGACTCAGCATGCGCCGCTCCCGGAGACCCGCATCGAACCGCGCGCATGGGCCGAGACGCCATACCAGGGCCTCCCGCGCGTCGTAGAGCCTCCGGATGCGCCCCGCCGGGTGTACGGCAACTACGGCGGACCGCCGCCACTGCCGGATGCCGGACCCTCGCGACCCAACCTGCCGCCGTCGCGATATCCGGAGTTGTCGACCAGCACCCTGCTGCGTCAGGTCAAGCCCGCGCCGTCGGAGGGCTGGCGCCGCTGGCTGTACCGCTTGTCCGGTCAGCTGATCAACGTCGGTGAGAGCCCGCGAACCATCCGCTACAACGACCTCACCGTTCAGGTGAACAGACCACTGCGCGGGTGCTACCGGATCGCGATGCTGTCTTTGAAGGGCGGTGTCGGCAAGACCACTATCACCGCCACGCTGGGCGCGACCTTCGCCTCGATCCGCGGCGACCGGGTGATCGCGGTGGACGCCAACCCCGACCGCGGCACGCTGAGCCAGAAAGTGCCGCTGGAGACACCGGCGACCGTGCGGCATCTGTTGCGCGACGCCGACAGCATCCAGCGCTACAGCGATGTCCGCAGCTATACCTCACAGGGTCGTAGCCGACTGGAAGTGCTTGCCTCCGATAGCGATCCGGCGATGTCGGATGCCTTCAGCGCCGAAGACTACGCGCGGACGCTGGACATCCTCGAGCGGTTTTACGGTTTGGTGCTCACCGACTGCGGCACAGGGCTTTTACATTCGGCGATGACGTCGGTGCTGGAGAAGGCCGACGCGCTGGTCGTGGTCAGCTCCGGTTCGATCGACGGTGCCCGCAGCGCCTCAGCCACGCTGGACTGGCTTGACGCGCACGGACATGAAGAACTGGTCAGCAATTCGATCGCGGTGATCAACGCCGTGCGGCCACGGTCCGGCAAGGTCGACATGCAAAAGGTGGTCGACCACTTCTCCAGGCGTTGCCGCGCAGTGCGTTTGGTGCCGTTCGACCCGCACCTCGAGGAGGGCGCCGAAATCGACCTCGACCTGTTGAAGCGGGAAACCCGGGAAGCGCTCATCGAACTGGCAGCCGTTGTTGCAGATGGATTTCCGACCGATCAGCGCCGATCCAACGAGCACTTTATTTAGTCAGCGCGGGTTGTTGTCACCGTGGCTCAATCGCCACAAGAAGTCCGGATCGTCGTCGGGCCCGATGACGCGGCTCTTCGGGCGGTTGACCTGTGCGCGCGCCACGCGCCAACCGACATAGACCAGCGATCCGAGAAGTAAGACCAGGAGCAGGTACAGCACTCAACACCTCCTTGGTCTGAATATACGCGGCGACCTAGGCTCGCACTGTGTCAAACGAACAGAGCGCAACCGGCCGCGCGATTGCCAGTGTTGTGCTGTACGTCATCGCCCGGTTGGCGTTGGTGGCCGCGCTCGCCGCGGTCATCTACGGAGCGGGTCGAGCCCTCGGGGTGCACGAGTTTCCGGTCGTGGTCGCGCTGTTGTTCGCCTTGGTCATTGCCATGCCGCTGGGGATGTGGCTGTTCGCTCCATTGCGGCGACGGGCCACCGCGGGCCTGGAACACGCCACCGAACGGCGTCGCCGCGATCGTGACCAGCTGCGGGCCCGGCTGCGCGGCGAGGAGCCGTCCGCTGAGGATTGACGCCCCTCGTGGCGCTCGCCGAGTGTGCAGGTTGTGGGGCGAAACGGCCGGCGATCGGCTCATAAGCCGCACAGTCGGCGCCCTGAGACCGGCTGCCTAGGTCGACAGGGTCAGCGCCGTCGCCACCGCGACCGACCAGACCAGCATCGTCAGACCGGTATCGCGCAGCACCGGGATCAGCGCGGGCCCAGCCTGCCCGGTTCGCACCGGTTGTGCGGCCCGCAGCGCCAACGGGGTGGCCAGCAGACCCAGCGCACACCACGGCGTTGCGGCGGTCAGCGCCAGGGTCAGCACGGCCGCAATCCCCAGCAGCACCTGATAGAAGATCCGGGTGCCGTGGTCGCCCAACCGCACTGCCAGCGTGATCTTGCCCGACTCGGCGTCGGTCGGTATATCTCGTAAGTTGTTGGCCACCAACACCGCCGACGACAGCGCTCCGGTCGCCACTGCCAGCGCCACACCGACCCAGTCGACCCGCAACGCCTGGGTGAACTGGGTGCCCAGCACCGCCACCAGACCGAAGAACACGAACACCGCGACCTCGCCAAAACCCGCATACCCGTAGGGTTTTGACCCTCCTGTGTAGAGCCAGGCGCCGGCGATACACAGCGCGCCCACCGCGATCAGCCACGGCGCACTGGTCAGGGCCAGCGCCAGCCCGGCGGTCGCGCCGACGGCCAGGCTGGCCAGTGCGACGGCGAGCACCGACCGCGGTGCGGCCAGCCGGGAGCCGACCAGCCGCAGCGGTCCGGCCCGGTTGTCGTCGGTGCCGCGTATGCCGTCGGAGTAGTCGTTGGCGAAGTTGACCCCGATGATCAGTGCGATCGCGACGGCCAGCGCCAGCAGCGCCTTCCACCAGACCGCGGCATGCAGCCAGGCCGCGCCTCCGGTGCCGGCGATCACGGGAGCGATCGCGTTGGGCAGGGTTCGCGGGCGCGCCCCGGCGATCCACTGCGAAAGACTGGCCACCCTGTGATCGTGTCATGGGCGTACCCGAGAATGCACAAATGCCCGCCGGCGACGATCCAGAGCGGAGCGATGGGGAGGAGCGGCGGTAAATGCTTGCAGTGATTGGCGGCAGCGGCTTCTACAGCTTCTTCGACTCCGACGTGCGCAGCGTCAGCCTCGACACGCCATTCGGTGAGCCCAGCGGCCCGGTCACGGTCGGCTTCATCGGCGAGCACGAGGTGGCCTTCCTGCCCCGCCACGGCGTCGACCACCGCTATCCCGCGCATCAGGTGCCTTACCGGGCCAACATGTGGGCGCTGCGCGCGCTGGGGGTGCGGCGGGTCTTCGCGCCGTGCGCCGTCGGCAGCCTGACTACCGACCACCGGCCTGGCACGGTCGTGGTGCCCGATCAACTGGTGGACCGCACCCGTCATCGCGCCGACACCTACTTCGATTCCGGCGCGGCGCATGTGGCCTTCGCCGACCCGTACTGCCCGACATTGCGCTCGGCGGTCACCGGGCTGCCCGACGTCGTCGACGGCGGCACGATGGTCGTCATCGAGGGGCCGCGGTTTTCCACCCGTGCGGAGAGTCAGTGGTTCGCCGCAGCGGGCTTCACCCTGATCAACATGACCGGCTACCCGGAAGCCGTGCTCGCCCGTGAACTCGAAATATGCTATGCGGCAATCGCTTTGGTGACCGACCTGGATGCCGGTATCGAGGCGGGCGCCGGGGTGAAAGTCGACGACGTCATCGGCGAATTCGCCAAGAACATGGGGCCGTTCAAGACGCTGGTTCGCGAGGCCGTCGGCCGGGTCGGCGCCGAGCACACCTGCCAGGAGTGCCTGTCGCACACCGGGATGCCGCTGCCGTTCGACGGGGCGTGACCGGTCAGCCGGCCTTGGTCACCGGGCTGACTCCGTCGCCGGCGCCCGGTTGGCGCGGTACCCGTCCGCGTCGCAACGTGTCGATCAACTCGCGGTAGGGGCCGACCAGGTAGACGGTGTCGTCGGCGTGCAATCGGGCGTCGCGGCGCGGGTGCAGCTTGAGCAGCCCATTGGACGTCACGATCGCGATGACCCGGGCCTGGGTGGACAGCTCGAACATCCGCAGCCCGGCCAGCTCGCTGCCGGCGCCGACCTGCATTCCGCCGACCACGAACGAGCTCTGGCCCACCGAGAACGTCCCCAGCACCTGCAGGCCGATCGCGGCCCCGATGAAATACGGCACCGCCAGTTCGACGGTGGAGCGGACGTTTTCGAAACCGAACCGCTGGCCCACGGCGAGCCCCAGGGTGCGGTCGTAGACCCGCAGCACCAGGGGAATGTCGGTGTAGTGCTCCCTGGTCGCGGTCTTCTTGCCCAGCATCTCGGTCAGCACGATCCCGGTTTCGATGTTGATCATGTCGTCGCGGGTCAGCACCGCCACCGCCCGGGCGCGATCGACCCGCGCTGCCTGCAGGGTCTGGCGCAGGGTGGCGTCACCGAAGATCACCGGAACGTCGAGGTCGCGCACGGCGGACAAGAAGCGGTTCTCCTCGTCCTGTTCGATCAGCGCGACGTCGTGTCCGGCGGCGGTCAGGTCTTGGACCACCCGCATGGCCAGACCGCTGAGCCCGACCACCACGATGTGGTTGCGCAGATGCCCGACCCGCGGGCGTGCCGAGGCGAAAACGAATCGACGGGACAGCAAAACGTCGGCAACGAAGGAGACCAATAGGGCGGTGGTGGTCACGCCGCTGAACATCAACAGGGTGGAGAAGGTGCGCAGCCAGGTGGGCTGGTTGACGAAACTGAAGTCGCCGTAGCCGGTGGTGGTCATCGTTTCGATGGTGAAGTAGAACGCGTCGACCCAGCCCATCTTGGGCGGGGGACGGTAACCGAAGCGCAGCACGAACGTGGCGGTGATCAAGACCACCAACGTGGCACCGACGACCGGATAGAACGTCGGGTTGAAGTCGTTGATCACGCCGCGGACGATGTCCACCATCCGCCGGAAGAACGTCCGGCGAGACCGTGACCGCGATGAGTCGGGGATCCGGATGCCCTGGGCGGCCAACTCGTCGGCGGTGCCGATCATCATCGTCCAGTCGCCGGCGCTCACCCGCTGATCGCGGCCCGGGCAGATGTCCAGCTCACCTGGGGTGGGGGACCGGTCGCCGTGGATGACGGCGACCGGTGCCAGATCGCCGTAGAGCTCACGCAGGGTGGCCTCGCGGGACGCCGTGGTGCCCGAGATGACGAACTTGAGCCCGGCGGCGTCGAAGTCGTGGGTGTCCTGCGACAGGCACGCTTCGACCACCGCCGGGGCGGCGAGGTCGGCGACGTCGAAAATTGCGCCCGGACCGTTGTCGTTGGCGATCGCCTCGCGCAGCACGTCGTTGGCCACCCGCGACACCACCCGCACGTGCGGGTTGGCTTTCCTTGCCAGCAGCGCGATCTCGAGGTTGACCGCGTCGTCGTCACCGGCGCAGACCACGGCCAGGGCATGCGATACCTCGGCCAGGGTGAGCTCGCGGGCGACACCGGCCTCGGATGCGTCGCCGGTGGCCAGCCTGACGACGGTCGCGCCGGCATTTTTGAGCTCGTCGGCAATCGTCGTCGCGAGCGCGTCGTCACCACTGACAATGATGTGGCGATGCATGCTCACGCCATGCCTGCGGGCCGGTTCACCAGCGCATTATGTCATCTGACCGGCTTGGGCCAGTCGTATCAACGCCGAGCGGTCGACCTTGCCGATGCCGCGCATCGGCAGGGCGTCCACGATGTGCAGTTCGCGAGGCGCGGCGGTGTGATCCAGCGTGCGCGCCACGTGGGCCCGCAGGTTGTCGAGTGTCGGGGCTGCCGCGCCGTCGGCCGGTACGACGGCGGCGACCACGCGTTGGCCCAGGCGCTCGTCGGCCAGCCCGAACACCGCGCAGTCGGCCACCGCGGGATGGGTCCGCAGCGCGGCTTCGACCGGTTGCGGCAACACCGTCAGCCCGCCGGTGCTGATTGCGTCGTCGACGCGGCCCAGCACGGTCAGCACTCCCGAATCATCAACCACGCCAACATCATCGGTGCGAAACCAGCCGGCTTCGGCGAACGGGTCGGGGTCCGGCGGATTGCGGTAGCCCTTGGCCAACGTCGGGCCGCCGAGAACGATCCGGCCGTCGTCGACGCGGAATTTGACGCCGTCGAGCGGGACGCCGTCGTAGACGCAGCCGCCGGCAGTCTCGCTCATCCCGTAGGTGCGCACCACCCTGACGCCGGCGCCCGCCGCGGCGTCGAGGATCGGCCGGGGTGCCGGACCGCCGCCGATCAGCACGGCGTCCAACTCGGCCAGCGCGGCGGTGGCGGCGGGATCGTCGAGCGCTTTGGCCAGCTGCGTGGCGACCAGTGCGGTATAGCGTCGGCCCGCGCCGAGTTGGCGGACGGCAGAAGGCAACCGGCTCACGTCGAAGCCGGTCGACACGTCCAGCTCGACGGGTGTGTTACCGGCCAGCAGGCTGCGCACCAGCACCTGGATCCCGGCGATGTGATACGACGGCAGGGCCAGCAACCAGCGGCCCGGCCCGCCCAGCCGGTCGTGGGTGGCTACCGCGCTGGCGGTCAGCGCGGTGGCGGTGAGCAAGGCGCCCTTGGGTGTGCCGGTGGTGCCCGACGTCGTCGCCACCAACGCCACGTCGTCGTCGATAATGTCGTCCACCCGCAGCGCGGCGAGCGCCGAGCGGTCGATCCCTTCCGGGACCGGCACCAGAGCGGTGCAGCGGCGGTGCAGGACGTCGTCCAGGGCGGCCAGCAGCGGGCCGGCCGAGCAGCCGTTCGGCACGGCGAAAGCCCGCAGGACGGCTATATGGTTTCCTCGCCGTCGCGGGCGTCTTCCAGCGGCCATCCCTGGGCGGCCAGCCGTTCCCGTACCCGCTCGACATCCTCCGGAGTCGGCAAGTCATCGGTGATCTGGGTGATCAGCACGCCGATGTCGACGTGATCAAAGTCGCCGCGCGCGATCAGTTCGCGGGTCACCAACTTCACATCGTCATTGCTCAGCCGGCGAGACAGCAGGGCGAGCACCGGGACATAGTCAGTCGGCGGAATGCCTTCGGGGTAGCCCGCGCGCAGCCACGCCACTACCGAGTTCAGAAATCGGTTCACGGTGTGTGCACTTCCCCCACCGAATTGTCGCGACGCATAGAAACGGAATGAGAATTCAATGCTACGCGGGCTTGGCTCCGAGAATGTAAAGACCGGTATGCGCCCCGATGAACTCGCGAGCGACGTACAGCACGCCGATGACGACCGCGGCCAGCGCCAACGCGTACAGCGCGTAGCTGATCGCGGCCAGAGCCGGATTCCTCTGCGCGACGGCTCCGCCGGCAGAACCCTGGACGCCGGCACCGGCGGAACCGACCCGCACCGCGATGGCGAACAGCGCTGGCAGTCCGCTGCCGAGGACCAGGCCGAAAATCAGGATCTTCAGCGACGCCTCGTAGTTGAACCAGTGGCTCATAGCTGGCCTGCCTTCTTTGCCTCGACGGCGTGGGAGCCGTTGGTAAAGACTTCGCCGTTGGCGAACGGTGCGCCAGCGAGGCCGGGCTTGCCGGTCTCATCGAGTCCGGCGGTCAGGTCGCCCTTCCACTCTGCGTTGACATTGTTGTGGTCGACCTTGGTCTTGCGCGACTGCACGTAGATGGCCCCGGCCGCCGCTGCCAGCAACAGGAAGCCGACGGTCGCGCCGGCGTAGCCGCCGATCCCGTGGGTCACCCAGTACGTGACGGCCCCGACCAGGCCGGCCGCGGGCAGCGTGATCAGCCAGGCGGTCGCCATCCGGCCGGCAACTCCCCAGCGCACCTCGGCGCCGGGCTTGCCGACGCCGCTACCGAGCACGGATCCGGTCACCACCTGCGTGGTCGACAGCGCGTAGCCGAAGTGGGCGGACAGCAAAATAATGACCGCAGAAGAGGATTCAGCAGCCATGCCTTGCGGCGATTTGATCTCGACGAGGCCCTTGCCCATCGTCCGGATGATCCGCCAGCCGCCGGTGTAGGTGCCCAGCGCCATCGCGCACGCGCAGGCCAAGATCACCCAGAACGGGGGCAGGGAAGCGGTGCGGCTGACCGCACCGTAGGAGATCAGCGCCAGGAAGATCACGCCCATCGTCTTCTGCGCGTCGTTGGTGCCGTGTGCCAGCGAGACCAGTGACGCCGAGAAGATCTGACCGCGACGGAACGCAGTTTCGCTGCGCTCCTCCGGGACACCGCGATTGATCCGGTAAACCAGCCAGGTGCCCACCGCTCCGACGA
>JAVHWH010000183.1:0-8764 GCA_032159915.1 Mycobacterium sp. | reverse complement strand
TGAGCAGGTCGTTGACCGTGGCCAGGGCCAGGTCAGCAGCACCCAGCGCAGCAAGCAGCGGAGCCTTCAGGTCGTCGATGTTCGGGTTGTTGTCCGCCATGATGTTTCCTTTCGTCGTTCTTGGTCTTTTCGATTTGGTGCCAGGTTGTCCGTGGTCTAAGCAGGCGCAGTCTCCTCACGGGCAGCCTCGTTTTGTTGAACGAAGGACGTGTAGATGTCCAGCAGCACCTGCTTCTGCCCTTCGGTGATCGTCGCGTCGGTGACGATGGCGTCACGGACTTCGCTTTTCGGTCCTGGCTCGAGCATCCCGGCCTGGACGTAGAGCACCTCGGCAGAGACCCGCAATGCCTTGGCGAGTTGGTTCAGCACGCCGGCCGAAGGTTTGCGTAACCCGCGCTCGATCTGGCTGAGATACGGATTGCTGACGCCGGCTTTTTCGGCCAGCTGCCGTACCGAGACTTGTGCCGCTTCACGCTGCGCTTTGATGAAGCTGCCGATATCCGACGCAGCGGTCGTCACCACAGCAGCAAGGTTTTCTTCCTGCGGCATGGCTGCTCCCTTGAGTCCTGGCGGCGGGTTTTTCTCTCCGACGCGGCCCACGGTAGCTAACTAGTGCTAACTTTTGCAAGCACTGTTAGCACAGCTCAGAACAGCAGCTGTGCGACGGCGTAGATCACCAGCCCGGCCAGCGAGCCCACGACAGTGCCGTTGATCCGGATAAACTGCAGGTCACGGCCGACGTGCAGCTCTATTCGCCGACTGGCTTCCTCAGCGTCCCAGCGCTCGATCGTGTCGGTAATAATCGCTGTGATCTCGACCCCATATTGGGCGACCAAATGCTCGGCGCCCCGCACGATCCAGTTATCGACCTTGTCGCGTAATTCCGCGTCGTCGCGTAGCGATTCGCCGATCCGAACCACCGCATCAGCAATGCGCGTGCGTAACGCGCTGGACGGATCGTCGACCCCTTCGAGAACCAATCGTTTGAGCGTTTTCCAAGCCGTCGCGGCGGCGTTGGTCACCTCGTCGCGCGACATCAACTGCTCCTTGACCGCCTCCGCCCGGGCGATCGTCGCGTCGTCGTTTTGCAGGTCGTCGGCAAACTCGAACAGGAACCGGGTCGCCGATCGGCGCAGTTCGTGTTCGGGGTTGCGGCGGACCTTGTCGGTGAAGTCCATCAGCTCACGGTGGATCCGGTCGCCGACGAGATGGTCGATGAATCGGGGCGACCAGGTCGGCGAATCCCGCTCGATCACCCGCTGAATCACCTCTCCGGCGTTCAGCGACCACTGGAATGCCCGGTCGGCGAGCAACTGGATCAGCGCTTCCTGGCGGTTCTCGGCGAGCAGAGTGGACAACACCCGTCCGACCGGCGGTCCCCACTGCGGTTCGGCGATGCGCCGCACGATCATTCGGTCGATCACCAACTGCACGTCGTCGTCGCGGAGCAGCTCCACCACGACCCGCAGCACGGTGGCCGATTCGGCGGCCACCCGTTCGGCGTGCGGCAGCTCCGCGAGCCACTTGCCCAGCCGGCTTGGAACCTGCGCGTCACGGATCTTGGTGCCGACCACCTCCGGCGAGAGGAAGTTCTCCCGTACGAACGTGCCGAGGCTCTCGCCCAGCTGGTCTTTCTTGCGCTTGATGATCGCGGTGTGCGGGATCGGGATGCCCAACGGGTGGGTGAACAACGCGGTCACGGCGAACCAGTCGGCGAGCGCTCCGACCATTCCGGCCTCACCGGCAGCACCCACATAGCCGACCCAGGGGGCAGCGCCGCCGCCGGCCTGCGCCCACCGGCACCCGAGGAACAACGCGGTGGCTCCGACCAGGAATCCCAGCGCCACTACTTTCATCCGCCGCAGTCCGCGGCGCCGCTCCGCGTCGGCGTGCGGATCGGCACCGGCGAAGGTTTCGGCGAGGGATGCGTGCTTGCCCGGATCGCCCGGCGCAGCCCGTGCCGGCTCCGCGCGTGGATCAGCTCGATGCCTTGGCCCCGAAGCGGGTCTGCCGTTCAGTCCGACTACCACCCCACCATCATCCGCTATCGGTGTCGCTATCCGGTGGCGACGACGCCCCCCGGACCTGCGCCTCGGCCGGCAATTTTGCGTGGTAACTGTTACCGCTTCGGCCGGGATGGGCTGTTCCCTGAGGTAAAGAGCAGGAAATCACCGGAGATAAGCAGTACTATCGACAAGACCGACTGGATAGGAACCGGCAATGGTGGCACGGCAGATCTTCGGCGCAGCGGTGAAAACCGACGGCCGGAAGCGACGTTGGCACCAGCACAAGGTGGAACGCCGCAATGAACTGATCGACGGGACGATCGAGGCGATCCGCCGTTGCGGCCAGTACGTCAGCATGGACGAGATCGCCCATGAGATCGGTGTCTCCAAGACGGTGCTCTACCGCTACTTCGTCGACAAGAACGACCTCACCACCGCGGTGATGATGCGGTTCGCGCGGATCACGCTGATCCCCAACATGGCCAAGGCGCTGTCCACCAACCTGGACGGCTTCGAGCTGACCCGCGAAGTCATCCGGGTCTACGTCGAGACGGTGGCCTCCGAGCCAGAGCCCTACCGCTTCGTGATGGGCAACAACTCGGCCGGCAAGAACAAAGTGGTCGCCGATTCAGAGCGGATCATCGCCCGCATGCTCGCGGTGATGTTGCGCCGCCGCATGCGCGCGGCGGGTATGGACGTCGGCGGCGTGGAGCCGTGGGCCTATCACATCGTCGGCGGCGTTCAGTTGGCCACGCACTCCTGGCTGCTGGACCCGCGGACCACCTCCGACGAGCTGATCGACTACCTGACGATGCTGAGCTGGAGCGCGCTGTGCGGGATCGTCGAAGTCGGCGGATCGCTGGAGAAGTTCCGCGGTCAGCCACACCCCTCGCCGATTGTGCCGCCGCTGACCGACTAGCGGACTAGGTTGCGGGCATGGCGCCCCGTAACGCTACGACGCGGTCCCGTTTCAGCTCGTGGGCATACGCCCTGCGCACCACCAATCCCCCGCCGGACCGGCCGGTCGACGCGGTGACCCGATGGCTGGTCGTCACCCGCGCGGCGGTGCTGCCGATGACACTGTTCGCCGGGCTGGTCGCCGCACTGCTCGCAGTCGGCCAACCCGGATTGGATTGGCGCTGGCTGACGCTCGCGATCGTCGGAATCCTGTTGGCGCACACCGCCAATAACCTGATGAACGACCTCTACGACACCCAGACCGGCCTGGACAGCGCCACGTATCCGCGAGCCCTCTACGCGCCGCACCCGGTGCTCTCGGGGCTGGTCAGCCGTCGCACCCTGCTCGTCGCGATCGGCCTGGTCAACCTGGCCGATCTGGCAATCCTGCTTGTGTTGACCTGGGCACGCGGCTGGCCGGTAGTGGCGTTTGCCCTGTCGGGCTTCCTGTTGAGCTTCGCCTACACCGCACCGCCGCTGCGACTGAAGAAGCGCGGCCTCGGCGAGCCGGACGTACTGGTGGTCTGGGGCCCGTTGATGGTCTGCGGCACCTACTACTCCGCGGTCGGCCACGTGGGCTGGCCGGTGCTACTGGCATCGCTGCCGTACGGCCTGCTCTGCACGACCGTGCTGATGGGCAAGCACACCGACAAGATTCCCTACGACGAGCCGCTCGGCATTCACACACTGCCGGTGCTCTTCGGCGAAGCCCGGGCCCGCGCGGTGACGCTGGCGATGATGGTCGGCTTCTACCTGCTGGTGGTCACCGCGGTGCTGGCCAAGGCGATGCCGTGGCCGGCTCTGCTGGTGGTGTTGGCACTGCCGCGCCTGGTCAAGGTGTGGCCGTACTTCCGTCGCCCACCGCCCGACGAGCCGCCGGCCGACTTCCCGGTCTGGCCGCTGTGGTACGCGGCTCTGGCGTGGTTGCACGTTCGCCAAGCCGGAGCGTTGCTGGTGGCGGGCTTGGCGATCGGCGCTTTCGTGCCGGGGATCAGGTGAGCGCGGGCGTCAGCTCTTCACCAGTGTGAACTGACCAACCTCAGAAACATTGCGCTGGAAGAAGTCCGAGCATCCGATCAGGTAACGCATGTAGCGGTCATACACCTCGACGGATGTCGCCGCGATAGCCTCCTCGCGGGACGCCTCCAACTTCGTCGTCCAGGTGTCGAGCGTACGGACGTAGTGCGGCGTCATCTTCTGCAGGCGCTCGACCGAAAACCCTGCCCCACTGGCGTATTCGACCACGTCCTCATCACAGGGAACCGCCCCGCCGGGGAAGATCTCCGCGGCGATGAACCTCATGAAACGGAGGTCGCTCATGGTGATCGGAATGCCCATCTCCGGCCAGCGCTTGAGTGGATGACCCATGATCGTCTGCAGCACCATCCGGCCGTCGCCGGGCATCACTCGATAGCAGAGATCGAAAAACGCCTTGTAGCGCGATTTCGGGAATGCCTCGAACGCCTCGATGCTGACGATCCGGTCCACCGGCTCGTCGAACTCTTCCCACCCGCGCAGCAGAACCCGCCGTGAGCGATCGGTGTCGACCTCATCGAGAATCTGCTGACCCAGCGCGCATTGGTTCTTGCTCAACGTCAGCCCGATGACATTGACGTCGAATTGCTCGACCGCACGTTTCATCACCGAGGCCCAACCGCAGCCGACGTCGAGCAGCGTCATGCCGGGCCGCAAGCCCAGTTTGCCCAACGCGAGGTCGATTTTCGCGATCTGCGCTTCTTCCAGCGTCATGTCATCGCGCTCGTAGTACGCGCAACTGTAGGTGCGCGTCGGATCCTGGAACAGGCCGAAGAATTCATTGGAGGTGTCGTAATGGGCTTGGACGTCCTCGTAAGCCGGCCGCAAATCCGCCGAGTTCTCCGACCCGCTGTCCGTCATCTGAGATGGGCCTTTCGCAGGAATCTCGTTCACGTCATTAGGTTCTGCTGTTGCGAACGCTCTGTCATAACGCACTTTTTTCCTATCGCCTACGCGGGCGCCTTTTCGCAGGTGAATTGGCAGACGTCGGTATAGCCTTCGCGGAACAGGTCGGCGCAACCGGTCAAATACTTCAGGAAGCGCTCGTAGATCTCCTCGGAGGTGATCGCGATTGCTTCGTCTTTCTTCGACTCCAGGTTGCTGGCCCAGGTGTCCAATGTGCGCGCATAGTGCGGACGTAACTTCTGCTTTAGCGTCACCGAGTACCCCGCGTTGACGGCGCTGTCTTCGACCTGCGCAGCCAGTGGTAGACGACCGCCGGGGTAGATCTCGTCCATGATGAATTTGATGAACCGCACTCGCGACATGGTCAAAGGCAGCTTCCGCTCTTTGATCTCTTCGTCACTCGGAATGATAATCGTGTGCAGCAACATCACGCCGTCGTCGGGCATCAAGTTGAACGTCTTCTTGAAGTAGTCGTCGTATTTGTTGAAGCCGAAGTGTTCGAAAGCGCCGATTGACACCACCCGGTCGATGGGCTCGTCGAAGTCCTCCCAGGGCTGCAGACGCACTTCCATGCTGCGGTTGGTGTCGATGTTCGGGAACCGGTTCTGCTCGATGTGCTGCTTCTGGTTCTCCGACAGCGTCAACCCGATGACATTGACGTCGTATTTTTCGACCGCGCGCTGGATGGTGGAGCCCCAACCGCAGCCGATGTCCAGCAGCGTCATACCGGGCTTCAGTCCCAGTTTGCCCAGCGACAGGTCAACCTTTGCCATCTGCGCCTGCTCGAGCGTGTAGTCGTCCTTCTCGAAGTAGGCACAGCTGTAGGTCTGAGTCGGGTCCTGCCACAGCTTGAAGAAGTCATTGGAGATGTCGTAGTGGAACTGGACTTCCTTTTTGTCCGAGCCGCGGGTCTGCGCCGCAGACTTGGACAACCACTTGGACTGTGCACTGGGCGTTACGCTTGAGGTATCTGACACCGTTTGTCCTGAACAATCGAGTTGAATGAGCATGGGAGAGCGTGCCGCTCGCTTGACACTGGGGTAGAGGTTACGCCCCCACCCCGGGGAGCTACGTTAACCGCTGGCGCAAGTCTAATGCGGGCATCAAAACCTTCCGAAGGCCAGTGCGACGTTATGGCCGCCGAAGGAGAACGAGTTGCTCACCGCATACCGGTAATCCCCCGATCGCGGCTCGCCAGTCACCACATCCAGATCGATCTGCGGATCGAGGTCTCGCAGGTTAAGTGTCGGCGGAATGACGCCGTCGCGCAGGGCCAACACCGTCAGAATCGCCTCCACCGCTCCGACCGCGCCGAACGAGTGGCCCAAGGCCGCCTTTGGCGCGTACACCGCCGGTGCATGGGAACCCAGCGCTCGTTTGATGGCCGTCGCCTCGGCGAGGTCCCCGGCGACCGTGCCGTTGGCGTGCGCGTTGAGGTGATCGATGTCATTCGGGGACAGGCCGGCCAGCTGTATCGCCCGCGTCATCGAGCGGGCGGCTTGCTCCCCCGTCGGGTCGGGCAGCACGGCCTGGTGGCCGTCCGATCTGATGCCGGCGCCCATTATGCGCCCAATGATGTTGGCGCCACGCGCTTTTGCGTGCTCCTCGGTCTCGATGACCATCATCGCGCCTCCCTCGCCGAAGACGAAACCGTCCCGATTCTTGTCGAAGGGGCGGCAGGCACCGGCCGGATCGTCGTTGTTGGTCGACAGCAACTCGTGATTGCAGAACGCAGCGATCGGCACCGCTTCGATCTTGGTCTCGATGCCCCCGCAGATCGCCATGTCAGCCTCGCCCAACACGATGCTGCGCCACGCCAGTGCGATCGCCTCGGCGCCGGAGGCGCAAGCGGATACCGGAGTCAGTATCCCGGCTTTGGCTTTGCGCTCCAGGCCGACAGCAGCGGCTGCCGCGTTGGGCATCGCCTTCTGCACACCGACCGGCGAGACCGCTTTTATGCCGCGCCGCCGGAAGTCGTCGTTGACCCAGATGAACTCTTCAGTCGATCCCATCGCGGTCCCGATGGACACCATCAACCGATTTGGGTCGACGTCAGGTGAGCCGGCGTTGTCCCACAACCGCCGGGCGACCTGCGTCGCGATCTTCTGCAGAAACAAAAACCGGCGCAGTTCTATCCGGGTCAGGTATTGATCGAAATCCTCGAGCAAATGCCCGCCAATGCGAACTGGCAACCCGAATTGGTCAACGAAGTCGTCCTCGAGCAGGCGGATTCCGCTCTCCCCGGCCAGCAACCCTTTCCATGTCTGCTCGACATCGGTGGCAAGTGCCGTCGTCATCTCGACAGCGGTGACAACTACGTCAGGAAAACCATTTCCGGTCGACAGCTTCACCATGGCTGTTGTGTTCCTTTACTCGACGGTGCAACCAAAATCGCGGTCGGGTAACGATTAAATGGGCACGCTTGCTGGACCCAGAGGAATGCAGCGCCGCCGTTCCGCGCGCTACAGCGGTCAGCCGGACGCGTTTTCGATACTGGGGTCATCCGCCGACAGGCTTCGCCGGCAAAGGCCCATAACCCGCGGCCAGCGTGACGCTGTTCGGTAAAAAGATACACCGACGGGAGTTCGCCGGAAAGTTGTGCAGCGTCTCAACGTCGCCCGGATGACTCAGTAGGAGTAGAAACCCTTTTTGGATTTCTTGCCGAGCTGACCGGCCTCGACCATGCGTTGCAACAGCGGCGGCGGCGCGTAGTGCGCGTCCTTGAGCTCGTCGTACATAGCGTCAGCGATCAACTTCATCGTGTCGAGGCCGATCAGGTCGGACAGCCGCAACGGCCCCATGGGGTGCGACAGGCCGGCGACGACCGCGGTGTCGACGTCTTCCACCGACGCGACGCCCGACTCGACCATCCGGATCGCCGACAACAGATAGGGCACCAGGAGTGCGTTGACCACAAAGCCGGATCGGTCGCCGCAGCGAACCACCTTCTTGCCGAGCACCTGACTCGCGAAGTGCTCGACGCGCGCCACCGCTTCGGCGTTGGTGACCAGCGTGCTGATCAGCTCGACGAGCGGTAGTACCGGTACCGGGTTGAAGAAGTGGAGACCCAGCACGCGGCCCGGATTCTTCGTTGCCGCAGCGATTTTCATGATCGGGATGCTGGAGGTGTTGGAGGCGAGCACAGCCGTGGGGTCGGTGATGATCTCGTCGAGCTCGGCGAAGACCTTTGCCTTGACGGCTTCGTTCTCGACGATCGCCTCAATGGTCAGCTGACGGTCGGCGAGGTCGGACAGCGTGCTGGTGTAGCGCAGTCGCTTGCACGTCGCGTCGCGCTCGTCGGCGGACAGTTTGCCCTTGCTGACGGCCCGCTCCAGTGACGACTCGATCCGGGCCTTGCCCGCGGCGGCCAACTCTTCGGTGGGTTCGAAAACCACCACGTCGGCGGCGGCCTTCGCCGAGACCTCCGCGATGCCGGCGCCCATCTGCCCGGCGCCGATAACGCCAACCCGCTCAATCGCAGTGCTCACTGTCGAAGACGTCCTCTCGATATGCGTCAGGCCCCGCCCAGGGTTTCCGGGCGGGGCCTGCGCTGTCAAGCCGCGAGCTTGTGGCTACGGCCTGGTCTAGTGGCTCCAGCTATTGGTTCCACTTCCTCCTCGCGCCAAGGGCCGCGCATCGTCAGTGGAACTGTCCTTCTTCCGTCGAGCCGGCCAGCGCGGTGGTCGACGAGGTCGGGTCCACGGTGGTGGCGATCCGGTCGAAGTAACCGGCGCCGACCTCACGCTGATGCTTGGTCGCGGTGTACCCGCGCTCCTCGGCAGCGAACTCGCGCTCCTGCAGCTCGACGTAGGCGCTCATCTGGTTGCGGGCGTAGCCGTAGGCCAGATCGAACATCGAGT
>JAVHWH010000163.1:0-11279 GCA_032159915.1 Mycobacterium sp. | reverse complement strand
CTGCGCACGCTGTTCCGTGAATTCCGCTTCACACCGACCGACGCTCCCGACGAGAGCCGCAACTTCCGCGGCGTGGCGATTGCGCCGGGCAAGGGCGCACGCGCGGTGGTCTACCGTCGCGCCGAGGCCTCGGCGCATGATCGCGCCTCCGTCTCGGTCGCCGACCACGGCAGCTGACTCCAACCCTCGCCTGGCATACTTCCGGGCATGCCAACGACTACCGAGCGCGTCAATGACATCGGCTACCGGGCCTATAAAGCGTTCATCAACAAGATCTGGTACCCGTTCCTGACGCGTCGGCTCAACACCCAGGACGTCACCTTCCTCAACTACGGCTATGAGGCCGACCCGCCGCTGAACCTCCCGCTGGACGAGAACGACGCGGCCAACCGGTACTCGATCAACCTGTACAACCAGGTCGCCTCTCAGATCGACCTCGCCGGCAAGAAGGTCCTGGAATGCAGCTGCGGCCACGGCGGCGGCGCGTCGTACATCATGCGCACATTCAAGCCGGCAGAATACACCGGGCTGGACTACAACCCCGACGGCGTTGCCTACTGCAATGCGCACCACAAGTTGCCCGGCCTGAAATTTGTGCACGGCAATGCCGAAGACCTGCCGTTCCCGGACAATTCGTTCGACGCGGTGGTGAATGTCGAAGCCTCACACGCCTATCCGACGCTGTCGAAGTTCCTGTCCGAAGTCGCTCGCGTCCTGAAGCCGGGCGGAAGCCTCCTCTACGCCGACTTCCGCGGCCGTGCCGAATTCCCGGTCTGGGAAGGTGCGCTCGAGGAGATGCCGCTGCGTCAGGTGTCCAAGCGGGTCATCAACGACGGCGTAATCCGCTCACTGGACGCCAGCGCACAGGACAAACTCGACTTGATCAGCCGGCAGCTGCCGAAGTTGTTCCGGCCGTTCGGCCGCCATTTTGCCGGCGTACCGGGTACCGGCATCTACAACGTGATCCAGAGCGGCGGCGCGGAATACCGCATCTACCAATTCATCAAGGACTGAAACGCCGGTGAGGCTATTGCGTAGTCCGACAACGGAAATCGTTCCTGCTCCTTGACGGCGCCATATCGCTGAATTCGGTCATGGAAGCTTCTGCGAGCGGCGCCCTCATCGCCGGGCTCGGTGTTCTGATGGCCATACACTGTCGCGGCTTGGCAGCCGCGGCGCTGGTTCCGGCTCCGGCCGAACTGGCCCGCAGGCATCGGTTGGGCTGGGATAACAGCCCGCCGGTGGGTTGACTGGGCACCGATCAACGTCCCATCGTCGCACAGTGCTAGCTCCCACAGGGCCACGTCTTCGTTTTGGTGCAAACGTCTCCCGGACGCGGCGACTTCAGATACTTTCGCAGCGACGAAATGTTGAAAGTAACTGGACGAGGTGGAACCGGATGCCAGTGGCGACAACCGACCCGGTACGACTACCGCCGCAGCTGCCGATACCGAAGGCTGTCCAGGGTGCCGGGTTCGCGATAGCAAGTTACCAAACGTTCGGCGCTCTGTACCGCGTGGTTCGTGCTCTGAACCGACGCTACGGCGGCCCGTTCACCATCAATCTGCCGCTCTTCGGCAAAATCGTAGTGGTCAGCGACCCCGTCCTGGTCAAGGATGTGTTCAGCAGCAGCTCCGATCTGCTCGAGCGCCCGACCAAAATCTTGGGCGAGGCATTCGGGCCGGGATCGACGTTCAGCCTCGTTGGCAAAGAACACCTCGAGCGCCGCAAGTTGGTGCTGCCCATCTTTCATGGCAAGCGGGTGAAAAATTACGAAGACGTCGTCGAAGAAGAGGTGATGCGCGAAATCGCACACTGGCCGGAGGGCCGCGAGTTCCAAACCCTGGAGCCGATGCGGCGCATCACCCTCGGCTCGATCCTGCGTACTGTCTTCGGAGCCGAGGGAGCCGAGCAGGATGAACTTCGCCTTGTGATACCGCCGTTGATCAAATTGGGTGCACTGATGCAATGGATGCCGCCGATAGTGCGGCGTGAGTACGGTCGCTGGAGTCCGGAAAGCCGGTTATCGGCATACCGGGCCCGTTTTGACGCTGTCGTCGAATTGCTCATCGCCAACGCGCGCGCCAACCCGACCCTGACCGAGCACAGCGACGTGCTCGCGCGGCTGCTGCAGGCCCGCTACGAGGATGGTGAGCCGATTTCGGACGGGCATATCGCCGACGAGCTGCTGAGCTTGATTGGGGCCGGTCATGAATCGACCGCCGCACAGCTGGCGTGGGCCGTGGAGCGATTGCGCCGGCATCCGCAACTGCTGTCGCGGCTTGCTGACGAAGTGGACGCCGGCGGATCGGAATTGCGGCAAGCGACGATTTACGAAGTGCAGCGCACCCGGTCGATCATCGCGATTTCGCTGCGTACGGCGAAGGAACGAATTCGTTTGGGCGAGTGGGTCCTTCCCGCAGGCACCAATGTGATGGTTGATTTCCAACTGGCTCATGAGTCAGAAGACCACTATCCCGACGCGGACTCGTTTAACCCGGACCGATTCGTCGGCACCACCCCGCCTGCCTTCAGGTGGATTCCCTATGGCGGCGGGGTAAACCGGTGTGTTGGTGCTGCCTTCGCGCATATGGAGATGGACATCACCCTGCGTACATTGCTGCGTGAAATCCGCTTCGCGCCAACCGATGCGCCGGATGAAGGCCGTATCCTCCGTGGTGTTGGGATTGCACCGGCGCGGGGTGCCCGCGCAGTGGTTTACCGGCGGACCGCCGCGGCCTCGGATGTTCGCGACTCGGTGTCGTTGGCCGAGCACCGCAGCTGACCGGGGACGTAAACCGCTGCCGCGGCGCATCATTGGAGAACATAAAGGTAAACCTCAACTTAAGGATTGAGGCGAGTCAGGCTATTGCGTAGTCCGACATCGGGAAGGTCTTTTGCTCCTTTACGGCGCTGCGCACCGATGTCGGACGGAACAACGGCGCTTCACCCTTACCGGTGTGGTTCCGGAACCAGTACGACCGTGAGGTCACGCAGTTGCCCAGCTCGAACGCGGAGTCTTTCATCAGCGTGGTCATCCGCTCGAGGAATCGGGCGTTGGCATCTTCGGTGACCTCGAAGGTGCGGGCACCGCGCTGCTGAAGTTCACCGAACAACCGTTCCATGTGCTTCATCTGGTATTCCACGGTGTTGAACCAGGACAGACCGACCCAGGCGTACGGGCTGGCCATCGACAGGAAGTTCGGGAAGCCGGGCATCGAAATGCCCTCGTAGGCCTGGAATTGGGTTTCGCGCCACCACTTTCCGAGGTTCTTGCCGTCGCGTCCGATCACCTCGATCGCGGGCAGGTTGGCCTCCCAAACGTCGAATCCGGTGGCCAGCACCAAGGTGTCGATCAAGCGTTTGCTGCCGTCGTTGGCGACGATGCCGTCCGGCTCGATCCGGTCGATCCCGTTGGTCTCCAGGTGCACATGAGATTTGGTGAACGCCCGGTAGAAGTCGTTGGAGATGGTCGGCCGCTTGCACCCGAAGTCGAAGTCGGGATCCAGCTTTCGCGACAACTCCCGGTTGCGCACCAGCAGCAGCCGGTACAACCTCGAGAACTGCGAAATGCCTTTGTTGAAGACCTTGAAGTAGCGGTACTTCCACATCGTGACGACCATGGACCATTCCAGAATGGCGTCGGTGTAGGAGCGCAGCAAACGCTGGGTCACCGGAAACTTGGCGAACAGTCGCTGCACGACCGGGAAGAACTTGACGTCGAACTTCGGCAGCACCCAGATCGGGGTGCGCTGATACACGGTCAGCTCCGCGACTTCCTTCGCCAACTCGGGAACGACCTGCACTCCGGTGGAACCCGTTCCGATCACCGCGGCCCGGCGGCCGGCGAGCGAGACGTCGTCATCCCAGGCCGCGGTGTGGACGATGCGGCCACCGAAGGTCTCGATGCCGGCGATGTCGGGCACCTTCGGCTGACACAGAAACCCGGTTGCGGCGATCAGGAACTGCGTGCTCAACGTCTCGCCGCCGGCCAGGGCAAGGCGCCACACCTGGGCGTCCTCGTCCCAGCGGGCACCCTCGACGCATGTATTGAACCGCATGAACCGCCGCACGTCGTACTTCTCGGCCACATGCACGGCGTAGTGCTTGAGTTCGGCACCCGGGGCATACAGCCGCGACCAGTACGGGTTCGGCTCGAACCGGTAGGAGAACGTCGGCGATGGCTGGTCGACCGAGAGGCCCGGGTAGTGGTTGACGTGCCACGTTCCACCCAGATCGTCTTCGCGGTCGACAATGAGAATGTTCTCGTAACCCAGGCTGTTCAACTGGATTGCGGCGCCGATTCCCCCGAATCCCGCGCCCACGATGATGACATCGAACTGCTCCTCGCCCATAAGTACTAAACGGTACCTTCTAGTGCAGCGACGGTGAAACGACGCGGAGCCTGGGCCCGGTCGCCGATGCCGCGGCGTGGAGTGGTTAAGAACGTGGGCCTGATCCCGCAACTTTGACCCCGGAGGGTCAGCTAGCGGGCAGCGCGTGTGTACTGTCTAATGAGATTTGGCTGTTCGAGGGGCACAGCGACGCTGATCTCAGCCACCCGGGGCATTACAGATAGTCATGAGAATGAGGCCATTCCGTACCAGGTCTTACACTCTCAACCGGTAGGCTCAGGTCCTTATTGTGCCCGTGAAGCGCATGTGCAGAAGAGTCGCATGCCTAGCCGGAGGGAGGGCTCGGTTTGCCAGTTACGCTGGGCATTGTCTTCCTCGTGCTGGCCGCCGTCCTCTCGGCGAGTGTGTTTCTGCTGGGCGTTTTCTTCGCCGTGTCCAAGCGGCTGCGGCGCAACATGGACGTCAGCGATGACTCCGATTACGCCGCCACGTTGAAGTCGCTGTCTGAAGCTTCCGTGCGTCATTTCAACCCCTACACCGATGTCGACTGGGAAGCGCCGACGTTCTCGGTCACCGCGAACGACCCGCGCTGGGTGCTGTCGAACTCGGATCCGCTGGGCAGCCACTCCTGGTACCGGGCCCAACCGCTGGACAAGCAGATTGCCATCGGGATGTGGCGTCAGGCCAACATGGCCAAGGTAGGTACCCAATTCGAAGGGATCCTGGTCCGCGGCCTGCTGCATTACGCGTTCTGGGTGCCAAACGGCTCCCCCGAATACCGCTACTGCGTGCACGAGTCCATCGAGGAATGCAGCCACAGCCTGATGTTCCAGGAGATCGTCAACCGCATTGGCGTCGACGTTCCCGGAATGCCGCGCTGGCTGCGCGTGCTCTCACCGGTGGTGCCGTTCTACGCAGGTCCGCTGCCGAACGCGTTCTTCTTCGGGGTGCTGGCCGGTGAGGTGCCCTTCGATTATCTGCAGACCAACCTGCTGCGCGAACCCGAGCCCCGGACGATTCACCCGATCATGCAGGACCTGATCGCGATTCACGTCGCCGAAGAGGCCCGCCACATCTCATTCGCGCACGAATACCTGCACCGGCGTGTTCCGCGGCTGACCCGCTTTAGCCGGTTCTGGCTGTCGCTGTACGTACCGGTCGTCATGCGGATGCTGGGCCAGGCCATGGTGGTGCCCTCACGCCGCTTCTTCCGGCAGTTCGCGATCCCGCGCTCGGTGCGCAGGGAGTTGTATTCCGGCGCACCGGACTCGCGCCAAACCCTGCGTGACATGTTCGGCGATATCCGAATGCTGTGTCACGACCTGGAGTTGATGAACCCGTTCGCACTACTGATGTGGCGCATCTGCCGAATCAACGGCCCCGCGTCGCGCTATCGCAGTGAGCCACAGCGCGCTCAGGTCTCAGCCTCGGTAAACGCCGCATAACCGTTGCAGCACAGCTCTTCACGAGCCTGCGTAGTCACCATTCGATCGCCTTGCGTTGGCACCATGTGAGTTTGGCATATGACGAATAGAGCCCTCGTCGGCAAAAAGGTATGCCGCCGCAAGCACACCTGACGCTGTGCGATACTTCCTGCATGGTTCGTAGCCCTTCATTGGACAACGTCGGCGCAAGTCTGGTCTACCGCATCGGTTCGACGGCGACGTACAAAAAACTCTTCCGGTACTGGTACCCGTTGATGACCAAGCGGCTGAACCAGCAGGACGACGTTCAGTTCCTCAACTGGGGCTACGAGGAGGACCCGCCGCTCGGTCTGCCGCTCGATGCCGCCGACGAGCCCAACCGGTACAGCATCCAGCTCTACCACCAGACCGCGACCCAGGCCGACATCTCCGGCAAGAAGGTACTGGAGTGCAGCTCCGGCCACGGCGGCGGCGCCTCGTATCTGACCCGCACACTGAAGCCGGCGTCCTACACCGGTCTGGACTTCAACGCAGCCGGCGTCGAATTCTGCAAACAGCGGCACAAGCTGCCGGGTCTGGATTTCGTGCACGGTGACGCCGAAAATCTGCCGTTCCCGGACGAGTCGTTCGATGCGGTGATCAACGTCGAGGCCTCGCACATCTACCCGCACTTCGACCGCTTCCTCAGTGAGGTCAAGCGGGTGCTGCGCCCCGGCGGCCACTTCCTGTACGTCGACTTCCGTAACCGCGACAACTTCCGCGCATGGGAGTCGGACCTGGCGAACTCGGGTCTGCGGCAGGTTTCCACGCGCGTCATCAACGCCGAGGTGTTGCGGGGGCTGAAGAAGAACTCGGCTCGTTCGAACGAGATCATCAACACTCGTCTGCCGGCCTTCCTGCGTAAGTTCGGCCGCGAGTTTGCCGTGGTCGACGGTTCATGGTTCTACAACGACCTCGAACGTGGCGAAATCGACTACCGCGCATACCATCTCACCAAGGACTGAAGTCCTTCGCGGTCGCGGGTGGGCGCTTCGATGTCTGCTGGGCGATTGCCCTTGCGTCGGTAGATCTTCACGAGGGGGTTCGTCCGCATGACGCTGGCTCGCAGGCTGCGATTCCGCGCCAGCCTGATGAAGGTGGGTGTCGACGGGGCGCTCGGGGTGGCGCGAGACAAGGCCACTTCCTACGGCTACTCGCTGACCGGCCGGAAAACCGCGCCCGCCACCCGCTTCGACCCGTTCTCGGCCGAAGTCATGCACGATCCGTATCCCGGCTACCAGACCTTGCTGACCGGTGAAGACGTGCCCGGGGTCTGGTACAACCGCAAACGCGGGATCTGGATCATCGCGGGCTACGACGATGTGCGAAAAGCGTTGCGGGACAATGAGGCACTATCGTCGGCGCAGAGCCAGAGCCGATTCCGCGTCTATCTGCCGTCGATGAACGCGGCTGACCCGCCGGCGCACACCCGGCTGCGCAAGTTCGTCTCCCGTGCGTTCACCGCACGGGCGATGGGGGCCTGGCAGACCAACATCAACGAGGTCGCCGACGAACTCGTCGACACCGTGATAGCCCAGGGCCACACCGAAGCGGTCACCCAACTCGCCAAACCGCTGCCGACCCGGCTGATCGCCAGGATGTTGGGCATCCCCCAGGAAGACCAGCCCCAGTTCGTTGCGTGGTCGGACGACATGGTCGCCGGAGCGTTCGCGCCGTTGACCCCGCACGGAATCCGGCTCTCGGCGCGCTCGGGCAGCGCGACTGCGGCGATGCGGCGCAGCCTCGACCCGCTGATCGCACAGCGACGCCTCAATCCCGGTGACGACCTGATCTCGATGATGACTCCGGCCGATGCCGACGATGCGCTCACCGACGACGAGATCTTCTGGAGCGCCGCAATGTTGATCGGCGCGGGCAGTGAGACGACCACGAACATGTTGTCCGGCCTGCTGTTGACGTTGGCCCAGCGGCCCGATCTGTACGCGCGACTGCGCGCGCATCCCGAGCTCATTGCCGCCGCGGTCGAGGAGCAACTGCGGATGGGTTCACCGGTGCAGGGCTTCTACCGAACCGCAACGCGCGATTACCCGGTCGGGGACTACACCATTCCAGCCGGCGCGCGGGTGCTGCTGTTGTTCGCCGCGGCCAACCGCGACCCGCGGCACTACCCCGATCCCGACACCTTCGACTTGGACCGCAATCCGACCGACCACCTCGCCTTCGGTGGCGGCGTGCATTACTGCCTGGGTGTGCCGCTGACCCGGCTGGAAGGCGCCCGGGTCTTTTCCCAGCTGCTGCCCAGGGTCGCCGAGATTCGCCTGGCCGGGGAATACCGCTATCTCGACAACCCGACGATGCGTGGGCTGGAACATCTTCCTTTGGAATTGATCCCTGCCGACGGGGCGTGATCGGCGGAGCTCAGAGCCCGTGCGTGCCGAGCCAGGCGTCGATTCGTTCGGCGACAGTGGCCCAACCCGGCTCGAGCATCATGTTGTGGCCCATGCCGGGGAAGAATTCCGCCTTGGTGCCGTACGCGCGTGCGGTAGCGAGAATTTCCTTGCGGGTGTGCGCGCCATCCTCATCGGCTCCCAAGACCAGCATCGGCGCCGAGACCCGTTTGGGCCGCGGCAGCCGCAGCAGCAGGCAGTCGATACCGATACGCGAACTGTCCTCTTGCAGCCTGGCGGCGTATTTACGGACGTCGGCCTCTGGCGTCTGCGACGAAAAGAATCGCTTCCGGGCTAGTTCCGGGGAGGTGATGTAGGGCAGGGCTTTGCCGGTCATCGTCATCTTGGCGAAATCCGACGGACGAGTCTTGATCCAGCGCAAGGCGTTTCCAAGGTTTCCCTGGGGCGGGATGGACGTCATCAACACACCGGCCGGCGCGTCGTACTGCTCCAGATATTTCTGCACGATGAGACCGCCCATCGAGTGGCCGACGATCACCGGAGCATCGCAGAGTTGCTCGGCGACCGAGCGAACGTCCGCGACGTAGTCGGCGACCGAACACGCCCGAAGCGGCTTGTCGGTCGGGCTTTCCCCGTGGCCGCGAAAACTCAACGCCACCGCCCGGTAGCCTTTGTCGGCGAAGTAGCTGAGGAAATTCTCGTCCCAGCACCAGGCGGCATGCCAGGCCCCGTGGACGAAGAGCAGCGGCACCGGATGCGCCTCGCTGACACTGCCCTTCTCGATCACCTCTAGCACCGAGATAGCCTATCTGTCCGCATAACCGGAACCCGCCAGTGTCCAACAATCCGTATATCGCCGCGGGTTAGCCATGGGGTCGATCCGGTCGCTCAGCCAGCGCTTGCCGGGCAAGCAGCGGCAACAATTGCTCCTGCGGCGCAAACCGACAAAACGTTGCGACGAGTCGGTTCATTCTTCCGGGAACGATACGGCACTTTCCTGCATCCAAGCCGTCGATCGCGGCGCGGGCGACCTCGTCAGCAGACTTCCACATCAAGCGGGGCATCGTCGCCGCACGCTCTCCCTCGCTGAACCCCGCCACGACATCGAATCCGGTGTCGACCGGACCAGGGCACAAAGCACTGGCCACGACACCGGTGCCGCGCAGCTCAGTGCGCAGACTTTCGGTGTAGGACAACACGAACGCCTTGGCGGCGCCGTATGCGGCGTGTCCGGGCACTGGGTAGAAGCCGGCCAAGGACGACACGTTCAACACCGCGCCGCAGCCACGCTCCACCATCCCCGGCAGAAACCGACTGCACAGATCCACCACGGCCGCGACATCCACCTCGACGAGGTTAAGTTGTTGCTCCGGAACGGATTTGGCCACCGGAGCACGCCTTGCCAAGCCGGCGTTGTTGATCAGGATGTTCGGGGCCAGCCCGAGCGATGCCACCCGGTCCGGCAGTTCAGCACGATCGGACCGGCTGGACAGATCGGCGGTGAGAACGTGCGCTTTGACGTTCAGATCTTGCGCGAGCTCGTCGAGGCGGTCGGTCCGTCGCGCTACCAGCACCAGCTGATGGCCGCGGCGCGCCAGCTCACGCGCAATGGCCTCGCCGATACCTGACGAGGCACCGGTGACGACTGCCACGCGGTTTTCTGCTGCTGCCGGTAAGACCACACAAACTGACGTTACCCGGCTTGCCTGTGTGAGCGAGCTGAAAAAATTTAACTTGGCCACATCGGAAAAGTCACGTTCAGAAGGGTTCGAAACGGGGCGAAACAGGGTAATTTGTTGGGCAAACCGGGGGGATCTTCTTGTGAATTGGGGTTCGATGACGCCGTGGAAAGCCCGTGCGCTAGGCGCTGGATTGCTGGCGGGCGCGTGTGTCGGTGTACTGGACTTCGGGCCCATGCTGAACGCCGCCCCAGCGTTTGCCGACAGCAGTGATCCAGTGGTTCCGAGTGACTACACCGCGTTGGTCTTGGGCCACGCGCTGCTGTCCCAGCCGGATCCCGCCTACATGAAGGAAGTAATCGACACCTACGTCGATCCAACTAATGCTTTCGTAGGGCAGCCAACCTACAACGTCGTCGGCGCCCCGGTCAGCGTGTACACACCGGAAACCGATTACATGTCGGGCCTCACCCAGGGTGTCGCCGACCTGGACAACGCGATCACCGCGCAGCTCACCGCGAACCCCGCCGACCCCGACCCCAACATCGTCGTGGCCGGCTACTCGATGAGCAACTCGGTCGTCACGCAGGAGATGATCAACCTTGCCAACAAGGCGGGGGGTGCCCCCGACACCGAGGGTCTGAAGTTCGTGCTGGCCGAGGATCTCAACAATCCCGACGGCGGAATCTTCACCCGCTTCCCGGGCATGTTCGGCGTGAATCTTCCGGCGACCCCAGCGGACACGCCGTACGACACCTCGATCTACACCATCGAATACAGCGGTGCGTCCGACTTCCCGCAGTACTACGGCAACATGTACGCGGACCTCAATGCTGCCGACGGCTACCTCAACCTGCACCCTTACCTGCTGCCCGGTTGGCCGGCCTACTTCGACCCGTCGTCGGTCACGCATGCGGTGGCGGAGCCCACTTCTACCGGGTACACCGGCAGCACCGACTACTTCCTGATCCCCACCCAGGATCTGCCGTTACTGGACGGAATGCACGCCATCGGAGGGACATCGGCGTTCTCCGACCTGATCCAGCCCGACATGCGGGTGCTAGTCGACCTGGGCTACAACTGGACGGGCGGCGCAGACGTCAGCACGCTCGCCACGCTCTCGTCGAATCCGGATATCGATTTCGCCGCCGTCAACGACTATCTGACCGCCGGTGCCGACCAGGGCATGATCGCGTACCTGGTCGATCTCAACGTCTTGCCGTCGACCGACCTGGCGGGTATCGCGGATATGTACCCGTACGCGCCGGATCTCTTGGGGCTGATGGGTGGTGCTCTGAGCAATGAGTCTTTGGCTGCAACAGATGCAACCTCGTCCGCCGGCCTGCTGGCCAGCGATCTCGCAGGTTCGACGAACCCGCTGGCGGTGGATTTCGGCTCCAGCTACATAAGCAT
>JAVHWH010000155.1:0-16625 GCA_032159915.1 Mycobacterium sp. | reverse complement strand
GCGAACGTCGAGCCGGCGATGAAGCCCGGATAGCCGTTGCGGATCGTGTCGGCCCCGGCGACCAGCTGGATCTGCCGCCAGTCCAAACCGGCTTCGGCCAGCGCGGCGCGTGCGGCGACGACGCCGTATTCGGTGAAGTCCCGGCCCCACTTACCCCACGGGTGCATGCCGGCGCCCAGAATGTACAGCGGATCGGGTGCGCTCACGAGGCGATTCTCCAGGCGTGCACGATGCGTTCGACCCCGTCGGCATCGGTGAACAAGGTCATGGTGGCCAATTCCATCTCCATCCCGACTTTCAGATCGGCGGCCAGGGTGCCCTCGACCACCTTGCCCAGCACGATGATGCCCTCATCGGCGAGTTCCACCGCGGCAATGGCGAAGGGCTCGAACGGATCCGGGACGGGGTAAGGCGCCGGCGGCGGATAGCGGTTCTCGGTGTAGCTCCACAGTGTTCCGCGCCGCGACAGCGGGACGGCCTCTAGCGCGTCGCTGTCGCAGGCCGGGTTGGGACAGTTGTTCTCCCGCGGCGGGAAGACGTAAGTGCCGCACGTCAGGCACTTACTGCCGATCAGATAGGGGCTATCGGCCCCGTCGATGTCGGAGTCGGTGGCGAACCATCCGTCGACTGCCGGTTGTGGGCTGGTGACCTCGGGCACCGGGTCAGCCTACCCAGCCCGGGGACAAAACTGAAACGTGTTGCAGTTCGAGGCCGGCTGGCGTCGCCGCTACTCGGCGTCGGACCCAGTGCCTAGAGTTGAGGCCGTGAGCCCAGCCAGGACCGCGACCAAGAAGACACAGGCCGGCAAGGCCACCGACGACAAACCCACGTTGATGCTGCTGGACGGCAACTCGCTGGCATACCGGGCCTTCTATGCGCTGCCGGCGGAGAACTTCAAAACGCAGGGCGGCCTGACCACCAACGCGGTGTACGGGTTCACCGCGATGTTGATCAACCTGCTGCGCGACGAGGCCCCCACCCATATCGCCGCCGCGTTCGACGTGTCACGTCAGACGTTTCGCTCCGAGCGCTATCCGGAATATAAGGCCAACCGCTCGACCACCCCGGACGAGTTCCGCGGGCAGATCGACATCACCAAGGAAGTCCTTGTGGCACTGGGCATTACGGTGCTCGCCGAACCGGGATTCGAAGCTGACGACCTGATCGCCACGCTGACCACTCAGGCCGAGAAGGAGGGCTACCGGGTCCTGGTGGTCACCGGTGACCGGGACTCGCTACAGCTGGTCAGCGACGACGTGACGGTGCTGTACCCGCGCAAGGGGGTCAGCGAACTGACCCGCTTCACCCCGGAGGCCGTGGTCGAGAAGTACGGCCTGACGCCGACGCAGTACCCCGACTTCGCCGCGCTGCGCGGCGACCCGAGCGACAATCTGCCCGGCATCCCGGGTGTCGGCGAGAAGACGGCATCGAAATGGATCGCCGAGTACGGCTCACTGCAGGCGCTCGTCGACGACGTCGACTCAGTGCGCGGCAAGGTCGGTGACGCATTGCGGGCCAATCTGTCCAGCGTGGTGCTCAACCGCGAGCTCACCGACTTGGTGCGCGACGTGCCGCTGGCCCAGACGCCGGACACGCTGCGGATGCAGCCCTGGGACCGCGACCAGATCCACCAGTTGTTCGACCAGCTGGAATTCCGGGTGCTGCGCGACCGGCTGTTCGACACCCTGGCCGCTGTCGAGCCAGAGGTCGATGAAGGCTTCGACGTGCGTGGGGGAGCGCTGGAGCCCGGCACGGTCACGCAGTGGCTCACCGACCACGTCTCCGACGGTCGTCGGGCAGGCCTGGCAGTGGTCGGGACGCATCTGCCGTACGGCGGCGACGCAACAGCGCTGGCGATCGCCGCCGCGGACGGTGACGGCGGCTACATCGACACCACAACGCTGACACCCGAGGACGACTCGGCGCTGGCCGGCTGGCTGGCCGACCCCGAGAAACCGAAAGCCCTGCACGAGGCCAAGTTGGCCATCCACGACCTCGCCGGACGTGGCTGGACGCTCAACGGCGTCAGCTCCGACACCGCGTTGGCGGCCTATCTGGTCCGGCCCGGTCAGCGCAGTTTCACACTCGACGACTTGTCGCTGCGCTACCTGCGCCGCGAATTGCGTGCTGAAACGTCAGAGCAACAACAGCTTTCGCTGCTGGATGACAGTGAGGGCGTCGACGAGCAGGCGGTGCAGACGGCGGTGCTGCGGGCCCGCGCGGTGGTGGACCTCGCCGACGCGCTGGACGCCGAACTGGACCGCATCGACTCCACGTCGCTACTGGCCGAGATGGAACTGCCGGTGCAACGGGTGCTGGCGGGCTTGGAAGCCGTCGGCATCGCCGTCGACCTCGACCAATTAGCCGCGCTGCAAAGCCAATTCGGCGACCAGATTCGCGACGCCGCTGAGGCGGCCTACGCGGTGATCGGCAAGCAGATCAATCTCGGCTCGCCAAAGCAGCTGCAGGTGGTGCTGTTCGACGAGTTGGAGATGCCGAAAACCAAACGGACCAAGACCGGTTACACCACCGATGCGGACGCCCTGCAGACGCTGTTCGACAAGACCGGGCATCCATTCCTGCAGCATCTGCTCGCCCACCGCGACGTCACCCGACTGAAAGTCACCGTCGACGGATTGTTGAACGCCGTTGCCCTTGATGGCCGTATCCACACCACCTTCAACCAGACCATTGCGGCGACCGGCCGGCTCTCGTCCACCGAGCCCAACCTGCAGAACATTCCGATCCGCACCGATGCCGGCCGACAGATTCGCGACGCTTTCGTCGTCGACACCCGAGCCGGTGCCGGATACACCGAGCTGATGACCGCCGACTACAGCCAGATCGAGATGCGGATCATGGCGCACCTGTCCCGCGACGCCGGCCTGATCGAAGCCTTCAACACCGGGGAGGACCTGCACTCGTTCGTTGCGTCACGGGCGTTCGGCGTGCCGATCGACGAGGTGACCGGCGAACTGAGGCGCCGGGTCAAAGCGATGTCCTATGGCTTGGCCTACGGCTTGAGCGCCTACGGATTGGCGGCCCAGCTGAAAATCTCCACCGAAGAAGCCAAAGTTCAGATGGACCAATATTTCGCCCGGTTCGGCGGCGTGCGCGATTACCTGCTCAACATCGTCGAGCAAGCCCGCAAGGACGGCTACACCTCGACGGTGCTGGGCCGTCGCCGCTATCTGCCCGAGCTGGACAGCAGCAACCGGCAGGTCCGCGAGTCCGCCGAGCGGGCCGCGCTCAACGCGCCGATTCAGGGCAGCGCGGCCGACATCATCAAGGTGGCGATGATCGAGGTCGATGCCGCGATCACCGAGGCGGGGCTGAGGTCACGCATGCTGCTGCAGGTTCACGACGAACTGTTGTTCGAGGTCGCCGAGGGTGAACGCGAGCAGCTCGAGGCGCTGGTGCGCGACAAGATGGGCGGCGCATACCCCCTTGACGTGCCGCTGGAGGTGTCAGTGGGCTACGGACCCAGCTGGGACACCGCCGCCCACTGACGTCCGACCGCCGACCGGCCAAACTAATTCACCGGTTCGCGACATGACGCGCTGGGGCGGGTTTGGCCAGCGTAGGCCTAGTCGAGTAGCCTCAACACGGTAGTCCGGCAGCAATTCCGGGCCATCGAATTAAATCCAGCTCTTGTCCCTACGACCTCAACCTGTCCGGAGCAACCCAACAATATGCCGAGTCCCACCGTCACCTCGCCGCAAGTAGCCGTCAACGACATTGGCTCGAGCGAGGATTTTCTCGCCGCCATCGATAAAACAATCAAGTACTTCAACGATGGCGACATCGTCGAAGGGACCATCGTCAAGGTCGACCGGGACGAGGTTCTCCTCGACATCGGCTACAAGACCGAGGGCGTCATCCCCTCTCGCGAGCTCTCCATCAAGCACGACGTCGACCCCAATGAGGTCGTTTCCGTGGGCGATGAAGTCGAAGCCCTGGTCCTGACCAAAGAGGACAAAGAAGGCCGGCTGATCCTGTCCAAGAAGCGTGCTCAGTACGAGCGCGCCTGGGGCACCATCGAGGCACTCAAGGAGAAGGACGAGGCCGTCAAGGGCACCGTCATCGAGGTCGTCAAGGGTGGTCTGATCCTCGACATCGGCCTGCGTGGCTTCCTGCCGGCGTCACTGGTCGAGATGCGCCGCGTGCGCGATCTGCAGCCGTACATCGGCAAGGAGATCGAAGCCAAGATCATCGAGCTGGACAAGAACCGCAATAACGTGGTGCTGTCCCGCCGCGCCTGGCTGGAGCAGACTCAGTCCGAGGTGCGCAGCGAGTTCCTCAACCAGCTGCAGAAGGGCGCCATCCGCAAGGGTGTCGTGTCCTCCATCGTCAACTTCGGCGCGTTCGTCGACCTCGGTGGGGTCGACGGTCTGGTGCACGTTTCCGAGTTGTCTTGGAAGCACATCGACCACCCGTCCGAGGTCGTCCAGGTCGGCGACGAGGTCACCGTCGAGGTGCTCGACGTGGACATGGACCGCGAGCGGGTCTCGTTGTCCCTCAAGGCAACTCAGGAAGACCCGTGGCGGCACTTCGCCCGCACCCACGCCATCGGCCAGATCGTGCCGGGCAAGGTCACCAAGCTGGTGCCGTTCGGTGCGTTCGTCCGTGTCGAAGAAGGCATCGAAGGCCTGGTGCACATCTCCGAGCTGGCTGAGCGCCACGTCGAGGTGCCCGACCAGGTTGTCGCCGTCGGTGACGACGCAATGGTCAAGGTCATCGACATCGACCTCGAGCGTCGCCGGATCTCGCTGAGCCTCAAGCAGGCCAACGAGGACTACACCGAGGAATTCGACCCGGCCAAGTACGGCATGGCCGACAGTTACGACGACCAGGGCAACTACATCTTCCCCGAGGGCTTCGACGCCGAAACCAACGAGTGGCTCGAAGGATTCGACACCCAGCGCACCGAGTGGGAGGCCCGCTACGCCGAGGCCGAGCGTCGGCACAAGATGCACACCGCGCAGATGGAGAAGTTCGCCGCTGCCGAGGCCGAAGAAGCCGCCCGACCGCAGTCGAGTAGCTCGTCGAGCGACGACGCGCCCAGCGGTGGCTCGTTGGCCAGCGACGCGCAACTCGCCGCACTCCGGGAGAAGCTCGCAGGCAGCGCCTGACCGATAGATCCCGACGAACGCCCCGGCTCAGACGAGTCGGGGCGTTCGTCATTTCCGGCCGACGTATAGGGCGCTGCCGGACCCTGACACACTGGTACGGTGCTGCGCATTGGCCTGTCCGGCGGGATCGGCGCCGGAAAGTCGACGGTGTCCTCGACATTCAGCGATCTCGGTGGAGTGGTCGTCGACGGCGACGTGATCTCACGCGAAGTCGTCGAGCCGGGCACCGACGGTCTGGCCAAGCTCGTCGAGGCGTTCGGTGAACGGATCCTGTCCGACGACGGCTCGCTCAACCGTCCGGCGTTGGCCGCGATTGCCTTCAGCGATGAGGAGAAGCGCCAGACGCTGAACGGGATCGTGCATCCGCTGGTCGGGAAGCGCCGGTCGGAGTTGATCGCTCAAGCCGTCGACTCTCAGCAGAATCCGGTGATCGTGGAGGACATCCCGCTGCTGGTGGAATCCGGAATGGCGCCGATGTTCCCGTTGGTGGTGATCGTGAACGCCGACGCAGATCTGCGGGTGAAGCGATTGATCGAGTACCGGGGCTTCACCGAGGAGGACGCCCGGGCCAGGATCGCGGCACAGGCCACCGAGGAGCAGCGTCGCGCGGTCGCCGACGTGTGGCTCGACAACAGCAACAGCGCAGAGAAATTGGTCGAACAGGCGCGTGAGCTGTGGCACCAGCGAATCCTGCCGTTCGCGCGCAACCTCGATGCCGGTAAGCCGGCCCGCTCGGGCCCTGTGCTGGTGCCCTATGACCCGTCCTGGCCGGAGCAGGCCCGCCGGATCGTGGCACGACTGAACACCGCGTGCGGGCACCACGCTGTTCGAATCGACCACATCGGCCCGACCGCGGTGCCGGGGCTCGAGGCCAAAGACGTCGTCGACATCCAGGTCACGGTCGCCTCACTCGACGCGGCCGACGAGGTCGCCGATGCGCTGACGAATGCGGGCTATGTGCGCCAGCCGATCACCGCCGACGTGCGCAAGCCAGATGCCCGCAGCACTGTCGCGGAGTTCGACCACTCAAGCGACGAAGCGTTGTGGCACAAGGGGATTCATGCCTCCGCCGATCCGGGCCGACCGACCCTCGTCCATCTGCGCGTCAACGGCTGGCCGAATCAGCAGTTCGCTCTGCTCTTCGTCGACTGGATGGCGGCCAATCCTGATGTGCGAGAGGACTATTCGGGTATCATGCGGAACGCCCAGGGCGCGGCGACTTCCGGCGGTGGCATCGATGCGTACCTGGCCGCAAAAGAGCCGTGGTTCCTCGACGCCTACCGCAAGGCATGGGAGTGGGCCGACGCGTCGGGTTGGCGGCCTAGGCAGTAGGCAGCGGCGCGCCGCAGGGCAGCACGCCGTTCATCGGGTCAGCGCTGCCGGGAGCCGGGCGAACCACCTGGTCGACTTGGACGAAAACCTTGTCGTCAACGTCGATCTCGCAATGCACGTTCGCCGAATACGGCCACTTGAGTGCTACCTGCATGCCGGCGTGACGAGGATCGGCCAGCACCGCCTCGACTTGAAATGCGTTACCCGGCAACGCACTCAGGTCGGCCATGTTCGTCTGATTTTCCGCGGTGATGAAGGTTGCCTGGCTCCCCGGGGCCACTCCGTCGATCCGCGCGACATAGGTGATGTTGTGCATGTCGGCCTGGGCTGTCGCGGGAATCAACTGCCCGCAGGCAACCACCGTGGCGACCGTCATCCATCGGTACCTCGTGCCCATGACCGCAGAGATTACCGCCACCCGGTGAGTCCGTCTCGCGGGTCATCGTGACCCTTGACCAGCAACCACGTCTCCTCTTCGCCCTCGCGGACCCGGGTCAACGCGTAGCCGCCGTGCAACTTCTCGCCGTTCAGCAGAAACGACAGGTGCCCGCGGCACAAGCACGTCGCCATCTCGTGCGCCGTCTTGTTCGCATACGTGCCGTAGTCCCAAATGACCGTGGCCCCGGCCTCCTCCGACGGATGGTCGTCGATGCGACGCGCCATCCGTTGCTCCTGCGGATTGGTCACCGGTCCACGGGGTATCGCCCACGTCACCAGGACGCCGTCTATCTCGAGACCGAAGTGGTAATAGTTGTCCCGCGCCGGATGATGCTGGATGACGAAACGTGGTCCGCTGTTGCCTGTTCGCCGTCTGCGGGGCCGCCCGGCTCGCCGATGAGGGCGGTAGTTACTCAAACCCATGCCGCGGGGGTTACCCGCTTAGGCGCGGGACAACTCTAGGGACCTCCTCGCCAGTGCTCGATGCGGTGGTGGTCCGGGGTGAATCCATGGCGGACTCCCCACAGCACGGCCCGGGTGCGGCTGTCGACATCGAGCTTGCGGTAGATCGTGCGGATGTAGGACTTGACGGTATTGGGGCTCAAGTAGGTCAGCCGCGCCACGTCGGCATTGCTCTTGCCTTGGGTGATCAGCGCGAGAATCTCCGCCTCGCGCTCGCTGAGTCCCTCGCCGCGACCGGGCCAGTCCTGTCCGGGAGCGCCGCGTGCCCGGCCGCCGGCCTCGCTGACCACCACCTCGCCGGAGTGTACGGACTCCAGTGCCGCGACCAGTTCTCGCGCGGGCAAGGTCTTGGAGAGGTAGCCGTGGGCACCGTGCCGTCGCGCACTTTCCACCAGCTCGGGGTGAAAGTTCCAGGTGTACACCACAACTCGGCTAGCCCGCGGATTGGCAACCAGGACGCCGATCTCCTCATGATCTGACTCTGGCTGAGCGAACGAGTCGTACAAGACGATGTCGACAGTGTCTTTGACGGGCATCGAAGAATCGAGTTCAGCGATCAGGACCCGGTCTCGGTAGGGCTCCAACATGTTGGCCACACCCTTGACGACGACGTCGTAGTCATCGACGAGCGCGATGGTGATCGGCGCGCGAGCGGGCTGCGACATGCCGACAAAGATTACCCCCTTAAGGGTGTGTCGCCACCCCCCTTACGGGTGGTCTACTGATGTTGGGCGGCCGGCCCGATCTTTAGTCAGCACCATCAACGGAAAGGCTCAGTCATGATCACTCTCGGCGTCATCCTGCTGATAGCGGGGTTCGTACTCAAGGTCTCCATTTTGTGGACTCTTGGCATTGTCGCGCTCGTGGTGGGCGTGATCCTGGCGGTTTTGGGCAGCACCGGACGCGCCATCGGTGGCCGTCGGCACTACTTCTGACCGGACCCCGTCCCGCCGCGACGTTTGCCACGCGGCGGGACGGGTTATTCGACACATGTTCTAAGGAGTGCGCAATGCCTGTCTGGGAATGGATCTTGGTCGCGGCCGTGGCCGTCGTGGTGGTTATCTCCGTTGTTGTCGCAGTGAGCATGATGAGATTTCGCACCACAACGAAGCGGCTCAAACAGCACTACGGCACTGAATACGAGCGCTTGGTCGATGAGACCGGGAGCGAGAAAGGTGCCGTGCGCGAACTCACGACGCGGCAACGCAAGCGCGAGAAGCTCGACATTGTTCCGCTCACGCCGTCAGCGCTGTCGGAATTCACCGCGCGCTGGGACGAGGTGCAGGCCGGGTTCGTGGACAACCCCGCGACGGCCGTCGGTGTCGCCGACCGTTTGGTGACTGAAGTGATGCGCCAACGGGGTTATCCCGTAGACGATTTCGACCGGCGAGCCGCTGACATCTCCGTCGATCATCCGCAGATCGTGGACGACTACCGGGCCGCGCACAGCATTCACCTTTCGGAGCAGCACGCCGACACCGAGCAGCAGCGGCAGGCGTTTGTGCACTACCGCGCGTTGTTCGAGAAGCTGCTCGAACCCCCGACCAGCAACGCCGAATCGCAGCAGGCAAGCGCATGACCACCGACGACGAAGGTCACCACTGACGTCGCTCTTGCTGTTTCAGCGCCAGGTGAGGTGCATGCCTTCACCGGCCAGCCACGCGTTGAGGTCGTAGTCGTTGCGGGCCAGCCCGTCGATGGCGGCCACCGCGCGGCGCACCGCCGACTCGCCGGTCTCAGGAGTCAGGAGGCCGTGCCGGACCGCATCCAGAAGCTCGTCGACGTCGGCCAATTCCACCCCGATATGGGTGCGGACCACGAGATCGAGGTAGTGATCCTCGGAGGTCCAGGTGTCCGCGCCAGGGGTGAACTCACCGACGTCGAGGTAGTAATCCTGATCGCGCTCGTATCCCGGGTTGAAGTGGAAGACCGTGGCCCGCAAGCCCAACGACGGTAGCAACCATGACTCGAGGTAATGAAACTGTGCGCGGCCGGGCGTCCGGCGGGCCAGATAGAGGCCCCACGGCTGCACGGTGTACTGGTCGACGGCCCTGAGCACCCCTTTGGGGTCGGTGTTGGCGCCGGCGCGCAGGTCGAAGGTTTCGCGTTTGGGCGGGTGCATGGCGTCTCGCATCGTCCGCGCCTAACGGCGCAGCCGGATCTTCCACCGGACGAAGCACGCGAAGAACACCGCCAGCCCGGCCAGCATGCCCATGTCGAGCAGCCAGAAATGCCGGGTGTGCTGCCAGAACTGGTCCTGGGGGAGCAGCGTCGGAGGCACCAGATGCCGGAGGTCGACCGTCGATGCCGCGGCGGCGTAGCCCCAACGCGCGGGCATCAGCCAGGACAGCTGGTCCAGACCGAGCCGGCCGGTTACCGGGACCATGCCGCCACACAGCACCAGTTGTGCCATCACCGCAACTACGAACAAGGGCATGATCTGCTCGCTGGAGCGGACCAGCGACGAGATCGCCAGGCCGAGAACGGCCGAGGCGACACAGGCCGCGGCGACGGTCAGGAACAGCTCGCCGGTGGCCGCGACCGTCGAATGGCCCAGCAGCACCGCCCCACGGCTGGGCGCGCCCTTGCCGACCACCACGATCGCCGTGACGATGGCCGCCTGCAGGATCGCGAACCCACAGAACACCAGCGTCTTGGCCAGCAGATAGGCCGTCGTCGACAAACCCACCGCTTGCTCGCGCTGGAAGATGGCGCGTTCGCCGACCAGGTCGCGGATCGTCAGCGCGACACCCATGAACGCCGCGGCCGGCAGCAGCAAGGCCAGGATCTGCGCCGCCTCATCAGGCGTTCCGCTGTGCGGGCCGGCTTGGCGGAACCCGGTGTTACCCGGCACGGTCAGTGACAACGCGCCCAGGATGAACGGCAGCAGCGCCAGGAACACGAAGTAGGCGCGGTCGGCGACGACGAGGCGAACCTGGCGGCGCGCAATCGTCGAGATCTGGTGGGGCACGCTGGTGTGCACCGGCTCGCCCAGATCGGCCGGGGTGTCCGATTTCGACGGCGGCTGCGGCTCCTGGCGCTCCCTGAACCGGCGGTTGGCCTCGTCAGGATCGGCGCCGACCTGGCTGAAGATCTTGGCCCAGTTGGTGGTGCCCATCACGTCGCCGATGCCGTCCGGCGGTCCGCAATAGGCCGTCTTCCCGCCCGGTGCGACCAACAGAACCTGGTCGCAGACGTCGAGGTAGGACAGTGAGTGGGTAACCACGAGCACCACCCGGCCCGCGTCGGCCAGCTGCCGCAACATCGTCATGACCTGCAGGTCCAGGGCGGGGTCCAGACCGGACGTCGGTTCGTCGAGCATCAGCAGCGACGGCCCGGTGAGCAGCTCGAGCGCCACCGATGCGCGCTTGCGCTGTCCGCCGGACAGCTTGTCGACCCGCGTGTTCGCGTGCTTGGTCAGGTCCAGTTCCGCGAGCACCTGCGAGACGACCTTGGTCCGGTCGGCTTTGCTGGTGTCGGGCGGCAAGCGCAGTTCAGCCGCGTAGCTCAGCGCCTGGTTGACCGTCAGCTGCCGGTGCACTACGTCGTCCTGCGGAACCATGCCGATTCTGCTTCGCAGCGAGGCGTACTCGGCGTGGATGTCGTGGCCCTCGAACGTCACCGACCCGGAGCTGGGCGTGGTGTAGCCGGCGATCAAGCGCGCCAACGTGCTTTTGCCCGCACCGGATCCGCCGATCACCGCGGTCAGCGTCCCTGGGCGGGCGGTTAATGAGATGTCGCTGAGCAGTTGCTTGCCGTTTTCGACGACGTACGCGACGTTTCGCACCTCCAGGCCGCCGGTGCGGGTAGCGGCCTCGGTTTCGCTGCGCCGGACCAGCAAGCCGTTGCTGAGCACCAGGTCGATGTTGCCGACCGTGACGATGTCGCCTTCGCTGAGTATCGCCGAGCCCACCCGGAGCCCGTTGACGAATGTGCCGTTGACGCTGGTGTCGCGGATCTCGGTGCCCAACGGCGTCAGAGTCAGCGTTGCGTGGTAGCGGGAGGCGAGCACGTCGGGCACCACGATGTCGTTGTCGGACGCCCGGCCGATCGTGACGGAGCCGGCCGGCTTGACGGACGGCGTTGCCCGCGGCGCGATGCGTTTGACGAAGCGAGTGGCGAAATTCGCGCCTTCGACAACGCGCGTATCGAGCCTGGTGACTTCGGTGGGCGGCACGTCGTGGCGCACCGGCGCCGAGCGAGCGTTGACCTGCGTGACCTGGTCGGGCGGTGGACCGGTAGGCGGGCGGCCGGCCTGGACGTTGGTCGGGTACTCCGACGGTGACAGCGGCGGCGCCGGCCGGACCTGCAACGCGGGTCGACCCTGTGCGACGGGGGCCTGCGGTGCGGGGACCCGACGCGGTTCGGCGGGCGGCGGGGGCAGCTGCACAGGCGTCACCGCGGAACCGGCCGGCGTCGACCAGGACATCGTGTGCTGGCTGGGCGGCGGGGACCCGCCGGGCGAAGGCGGCCCGCCCCGACCGCGTCGCGCGCCGATCTCGAACGTCAGTTGCGGCCCGCCCGCGTTGCCGATGTTGATGCTTTGCCCGTCATGGACGTCGATCACCGGCCGGCGGTAGCCGTTGACGAATGTGCCGTTCACCGAACCGTTGTCGATGGCGACCCACTTGCCCTGTTCGAAGCGCAGGATCAGATGCGCGCGAGAAATCCTCGGGTCGGCGATCCGGACATCGGCACGCAGGTCCCGCCCGACGATGACGTCGTGACCCGGCACGAATGTGCTTTCTGAGCCGTTGTGCCAAATGGTCAGAATGGGCGGGGCTGGTCGACTCACCACACCAGTATCGGCTTCTCGGGGGCATGGGCTCCAAGGGAGGCACTGTGATTCAGCTATATGTTGCCGTGAGCTGCTCCCACGGCCTCGATTCACAGCTCTTTCATAAGTCGCACAACAGGAGCGCACCGCGTCTGGCGGCATGATCGTCAATGGTGAGCCGGCTCGATGAACTCGGGTGTGTGCCTCGGACGCGTTCAAAACCTTGTCCCGCACGGCAGTCACAATCCGAGTCCGGCGGGCATGGGCAAAATGGTGGAGCACACGCCAAGCGAGCAGAGTCAGGGGGAGAGCGTCAATGGATGAGGCGACCAGAGCTACCCAGCGCTGGGACGCTCAATCAGGGCCGCCCGCGAAGCGTTCCGCACCTCCGCGCTCCCGCAGCCTGCTGGAGCGCGGCTACGCATCCCTCCCAGATCTGGCGATCACCCGGCTGCTGACTCGGGTCCCGATGATCGGTTCGCGACCTCATCGCGACGCGGTGGACGTCCGTCGACCGGGCGCCAACGACTCGTCCGACAGCGCGCTCGCCGCCCCCACATCGTTCGCCGGTTACACGATCCTGCGTCCCCTGGGATCGGGCGGGATGGCCGACGTCTACCTCGCCAAACATCCCCGTCTGCCGCGCCGGGACGCGCTGAAAATCCTGAGCGAGGGCACGACCGCCGATCCGGAATTCCGCGAAAGATTCAACCGCGAAGCCGATCTGGCTGCCACGCTGTGGCATCCGCACATTGTTGCGGTGCACGACCGCGGCGAGTTCGACGGCCACCTCTGGATCGCGATGGATTACGTCGAGGGCACGGATGCCGCCCGGCTGATGCGGGAGAGGTTCCGGGACGGGATGGCCGAGCAGGACGTCTGCGCGATCGTCACCGCGGTCGCCGGTGCGCTCGACTACGCCCACGCCCGTGGTCTGCTGCACCGCGACGTCAAGCCCGCCAACATCCTGCTGACCCACCCCGACGAGGACGATCGCCGAATCTTGTTGGCTGACTTCGGCGTTGCCCGCCAGCTCGCCGACATCAGCGGAATCACCGAGACCAACGTCGCGGTGGGCACCGTCGCCTACGCGGCCCCCGAGCAGCTGGTCGGGTCCAACATCGACGGTCGCGCCGACCAGTACGCGCTGGCGGCGTCGGCGTTCCACCTGCTCACCGGCGCACCGCCGTTCTCCAACTCCAACCCGGTCGCGGTGATCGGACAGCACCTGCATGCGGCGCCGCCGCGGATCAGCGACTATCGCCCCGATCTGGCCGGCCTGGACGAGATCTTCTTCAAAGCTCTGGCCAAGGACCCCGCGGACCGATTCGACCGGTGTCGCGAATTCGCCGCGGCCTTCAGCGAACAGGTCAGCGGCTGCGGCCAGAGCGCTCGCCCGCGCGCGCTGATCCGGCGGTCGCGAAGCGCAGCGCGCCGGCGGAGGCTGACAGTCAAAGCGGGTGTCGCCGCGGCGATGATTCTGGCGCTGCTGTCGCTGGGGGTGACGTGGGCGATCTCGTTCTTCTCGTGGGACGACCAGCCCCCGGTGAACAACGCGGCACCACCGCGGGTGAACAAGACGTCGAACGCCGGGTCGGCGCTCGCGGCACCGCCGCTCAACGGCACGTATCGACTGGACTTCGACCGTGCCAAGCAGAGCTCGAACGGCGTCATCCGGACCAACGGCGGCGACACCACCTGGTGGGCATTCTCGTCGGCGTGCACCGCATCCGGGTGTGCGGCGACCGGCACCAAGCTCGACGAGGCCACCCACACCTACGCGAAGAGCACGGGAACCGGCAACGCCGGCGTCCTGCATTACGTCGACGGTCACTGGCAGAGCGAGCCGCGGCAGCTACAAGCGCAGTGCCGAAAGGGCCGCGAGGCACCCCTCCTCACCCAGTCCGAGACGGTGGTGTGGTCATTGACGCCGGAACCGGATGGCACGCTGCGCGGCGTCCAGACCCAAACTGTGCAGACCAACGAATGCGGATCGCAAGGCGCGACCCTGCGGATCCCGGTCGTCGCATCCCACACCGGCGACGTCCCGCCGGATGTGACGGTGGCCGATCCGGCCAAAGCCGCCAACCAGACGGCCGCGCCGATCGGGGTTCCGGCGCCGGCTGTGCTGGGTGGACCGTGCACAGACATCGACAAAATCGCCTACGACGTCACGTCCAACTCGCAGTTGGTCTGCGAGACCAACATGTGGGACAAGGCGCCGGCGACCACTGGCGTGCATCCGGTCGGGACCTCGTGCACCGACATCCCGGTGTTCACCATGTCGAAGTCGGAGGACGGCCACCTCATCGAATGCGACCCCGGCACCCGGGTGTGGAGCAGCCAGCACAGCTGACGCCCGTCTGACGGTCGGGCTGTTGTCGGTAGCGGCCTCTACCCTGGAGACATGGCGTTTGCTACCGAGCATCCAGTGCTTGCGCACTCTGAATACCGCCCAGTCGAGGACATGGTGCGGGCTGGCGGGCGTTTCGAGGTGGTCAGCCCGTACGCGCCGGCCGGTGACCAGCCGGCCGCAATCGACGCTCTGGAAAAGCGGATCCTGGCGGGCGAGCGCGACGTCGTACTGCTGGGCGCGACCGGTACCGGTAAGTCGGCCACCACCGCCTGGCTCATCGAGCGACTGCAGCGGCCCACCCTGGTGATGGCCCCGAACAAGACGCTGGCCGCGCAGTTGGCCAATGAGCTACGGGAGATGTTGCCGCACAACGCCGTTGAATACTTCGTCTCGTACTACGACTACTACCAGCCTGAAGCGTACATCGCCCAGACCGACACCTACATCGAGAAGGACAGCTCGATCAACGACGACGTCGAGCGGCTCCGGCACTCCGCGACGTCGTCGCTGCTGTCGCGCCGCGACGTGGTGGTGGTCGCGTCGGTGTCCTGCATCTACGGGCTCGGCACGCCGCAGTCCTACCTGGACCGGTCGGTGGAGCTTAAAGTAGGCGCCGAGGTGCCGCGCGACGGGCTGTTGCGACTGCTGGTCGATGTGCAGTACACCCGCAATGACATGTCGTTCACCCGTGGCTCGTTCCGGGTGCGCGGTGACACCGTGGAGATCATCCCGTCCTATGAGGAGCTCGCGCTCCGCATCGAGTACTTCGGCGACGAGATCGAAGCGCTGTACTACATGCATCCGCTCACCGGCGACGTGGTGCGCAAGGTGGACTCGCTCCGCGTCTTCCCGGCGACTCACTACGTGGCCGGACCGGAGCGCATGGCCCATGCCATCTCGACCATCGAGCAGGAACTGGAGCAGCGGCTGGCCGAGCTCGAAGGCCAGGGCAAGCTGCTGGAGGCACAGCGGCTTCGAATGCGGACCAACTACGACGTCGAAATGATGCGTCAGGTCGGTTTCTGCTCCGGGATCGAGAACTATTCGCGGCACATCGACGACCGCGGGCCCGGCACCCCACCCGCCACCTTGATCGACTACTTCCCCGAAGACTTTTTAATGGTCATCGACGAGTCGCATGTCACGGTGCCGCAGATCGGCGGGATGTACGAGGGCGACATGTCGCGCAAGCGCAATCTTGTCGAATTCGGGTTCCGATTGCCGTCGGCGTGCGACAACCGGCCGTTGACCTGGGAGGAGTTCGCCGACCGCATCGGCCAGACGGTGTATCTGTCGGCGACGCCCGGTCCCTACGAGCTGAGCCAGGCCGCCGGGGAGTTCGTCGAGCAGGTGATCCGCCCGACCGGCCTGGTGGACCCGAAGGTCGTGGTGAAGCCGACCAAGGGTCAGATCGACGATCTGATCGGCGAGATCCGCAAGCGCGCCGAGGCCGACGAGCGAATCCTGGTCACGACGCTGACCAAGAAAATGGCCGAGGATCTGACCGACTACCTGCTGGAGCTCGGTATTCGGGTGCGCTATCTGCACTCCGAGGTCGACACCCTGCGCCGGGTGGAGCTGCTGCGTCAGCTGCGCTTGGGCGACTACGACGTGCTGATCGGCATCAACCTGCTGCGAGAAGGCCTGGACCTGCCCGAGGTGTCGCTGGTCGCGATTCTCGACGCGGACAAGGAAGGGTTCCTGCGCTCGTCGCGCAGCCTGATCCAGACCATCGGCCGCGCGGCGCGCAACGTCTCCGGCGAGGTCCACTTGTATGCCGACAAGATCACCGACTCGATGAGAGAGGCGATCGACGAGACCGATCGGCGCCGGGCCAAGCAGATCGCCTACAACGAAGCGAAGGGCATCGACCCTCAGCCGTTGCGCAAGAAGATCGCCGACATTTTGGACCAGGTCTACCGCGAGGCCGACGACACCGACGTCGCGATCGGCGGCTCGGGTCGCAACTCCTCGCGCGGGCGCCGAGCCCAGGGTGAGCCGGGCCGGGCCGTCAGCGCCGGGGTCTTCGAAGGGCGCGATACCGCCAGCATGCCCCGGGCCGAGTTGGCCGACCTGATCAAGGATCTCACCGAGCAGATGATGACCGCGGCTCGTGACCTGCAATTCG
>JAVHWH010000096.1:0-7019 GCA_032159915.1 Mycobacterium sp. | reverse complement strand
TGGCAGCACTTCGAGCACGACACCCAGCTGCGGGTAATCGACTGTCCGGACCGTAACTTGAGCCGGGTCGCACAGGAATTCGTCCTGCAGGTCAAGAGTGACCACCCGGAGACCAAGGTGACGGTGTTGCTGCCGCGCCGGACCTACTCGGCGATGCTGGGCCGGTTGCTGCATGACCGCACGGCCGACAAGATGGCGAGGGCCGTCAGCCGCATCGCGGGAGCGACGGCGATCATCGTGCCCTACGACGTGGAATCGCGTATTTCACGGGTCGACCCTGACGCACTGGCGCCGGCCGGTCACGCGTAGAACCGGCTAGGCGGGTCGTGACAACGTCAGCCGAGGACGAACAGGAAGTACCCCCGTCTTTCTCCGACGTGGTCAAGCGGATCTTCTTGGGCAAGCCGCTGATCACGCAGGAGCTGTCCAACGAGCGGCTGTCGAATCCGGTTGCCCTCGGCGCTCTTTCGCCTGATGCGATCTCGTCCACTGCGTACGGTCCCGAGCAGATCCTGACCGAGCTGCTGCCGCACGCCGGTCTGGCCGCGTTCGTCTTGCTGCTGCCCATCATGGGCGTCATCCTGCTGATCCTGTTGCTGGTGACGGCGTCCTACCGGCAGGTCGTGATGGCGTACACCAAGGCCGGCGGCTCCTACATCGTGGCGCGGGAGAACTTCGGGCCCAAGGTGGCCCAGGTCGCTGCGGCGGCTCTGCTGATCGACTACATCGTGACGGTGGCGGTGCAGTCCGCGGCGGGCACCGTCGCGGTCGCCTCGGCGGTGCCCGCGCTGGGGCCCTACAGTCTGGGGATCACCGTCACGGTGGTCCTGCTGATCTGCTATGCGAACTTGCGCGGATTGCGGGAAGCCGGAAAGCCTTTCGCGTTCGCCACCTACTCCTTTGTCGTCATGGTCGTAGTGATGATCGTGACCGGGGTTGTTCGTCACCTGATCTGGGGCTTGCCGCAATACGACCCGGGCCATGCCGCCGGTGCGGTGCCGGTGCATCAGAGCGGCGGGCTGGTGATGGGCGCCACCGTGCTGGTCCTGTTGCGGGCGTTCGCCAACGGTGGCTCGTCGCTGACGGGCGTCGAGGCGATCTCCAACACCGTCAACGTCTTTCGCAAGCCGCAGAGCGTCAACGCGCGGCGGGTGCTCACGACGATGGCCTGCATCCTCGGCTTACTGCTGGCCGGGGTCGGCTATCTCGCGTATGCCACTCACGCCGCGCCGTATCTGAGTGAATACCCGTCGGTGCTCTCGCAGATCGCCCGCGCGGTGTTCGGCAGCGGAGTCGTCGGCAACAGCATGTACGTGCTGGTGCAGATATCGACCGCGGCGATCCTGTACACCGGTGCCAACACCAGCTTCAACGGCTTTCCCGCGCTAGCGAGTTTCGTCGCCGAGGACCGCTTCCTGCCGCGCCAACTGATGCAACGCGGTTATCGGCTGGTGTTCTCCAATGGCATTATCACCCTGGCCACGCTGTCGATCGCGCTGCTGGTGTTCACCGGCGGATCGGTCAACGCGCTAGTGCCGTTCTACGCGATCGGGGTGTTCACCGGCTTCTCGATGGCCGGCTACGGAATGTCCAAACACCATCTGACCGAACGGGAACGGGGCTGGCAGCACCGGCTGGCGATCAACTTCACCGCGGCGGTGTTCTCGACGATCGTGGTGGGAATTTTCGCCGTCGCGAAGTTCACCGAGGGCGCCTGGCTTGTCGTGGTGGTCTTCCCGATATTGGTTTTCGGGCTGATCCGGCTCAACCGCGAATACCGGGCTGAGTCGGCGATTCTGGAAGCCTTCCGCACCGACCGCCCGCAGATCACCAAATACGCGCGTCACCGGGTGTTCGCCTGCGTCAACTCCCTCGACCTCGCGGTGCTCGAAGCGCTGCGCTACGGCAAGGGGTTACGCGCCGACGAGTTGATCGCAGTGCATTTCATGATCGACTCGGATCGCGCTGCGGTCCTGCGGGATCGATGGGACAGCTTCAATCTCGACACCCCGCTGCGGGTGATCGACTGCCCCGACCGACAGATCGTCCGCGCTGTGCAGATGCTGGTGGTGAAGATCCGCAAGGAACATCGCGACACCCACGTGACAGTCCTGTTGCCCCGCCGGACATATGCGCCGCTGCTGGGACGGCTGCTACACGACCAGACTGCGGACAAGATCTCCCGGGCTGTCAGCCGAATCCCCGACGCGGCGGCCACCATCGTTCCCTACGACGTGCAGTCGCGGATCCGTCAGGCATACCCGGACATCTTGGAACAGCGCATCGCCAGCAAGATCGAGGCGATCGAGATGCGGATCTGGCGGGGCCAAGAGGAGCCGGCGGACGATTACGAGCACCCGGAGAAGTCCGCCAGGGTGATCGACGTGAAGAGCTTGATTCCGGGTCGCCGCGCCACCGTCGAAGGGCGGGTCAGTCAAGTCGAAGACATCACCAAACGGGGAAAGACGTTCCGCTGGATCGTCCTTGGTGACGACACCGGCGAGGTCCGGGTCACGTTCGGACCTGGTCATGGCGACGACATCCAGCCGGGCCAAGTTCTGCGGGTGACCGGAAAAGCGAACCAGAGCGGCAACAAGCAGGTGTCGATCGACGATCCGCAGTACGCGGTGATCGAGACACCTGAGGAGTCGTAGCCCGGCGACGTAGGGTGCAACCCGTGCCCGTCCACCCTGAGGTGTCCGACGCGCTGGCCGCCGGCCGGCCGGTCGTGGCCCTGGAAAGCACCATCATCAGCCACGGCCTGCCGCGGCCGGACAACCTGCGTGTCGCGCGTGAGATCGAGGCAGCGGTGCGCTGCGGTGGGGCGGTGCCCGCGACGATCGCGATCCTCGGCGGCGAGCCGCACATCGGGCTGGATGACGAGGCGCTGCGACATATTGCCGAGAGCGACACTGTGGTGAAGGTGAGCGTTCGCGATGTCGCGGTGCTTGCGGCTCGCGGTGGTGACGGCGCTACGACGGTGTCCTCCACCGCGCATCTGGCTGCGGCGGTGGGCATTTCGGTGTTCGCCACCGGCGGGCTGGGTGGTGTGCATCGCAATGCACGCGACAGCTGGGACGAGTCGGCGGATCTGATGACGTTGTCGCGGACCGGCGTGCTGGTGGTCTGCGCCGGGGTCAAGTCGATCCTGGATGTCGGGGCCACTCTGGAACGCCTGGAGTCGCTCAACGTTGGGGTGATCGGGTACCGGACCGATCGCTTCCCCGGTTTCTACCTGGCCGACTCCGGCCATCCGGTGGGCTGGCGGGTGGAGACGCCGCAGCAGGTGGCCGAGGTGCTGCGGGCTCGTCGACGGCTGGGTACCGACAGCTACGGGCTGGTGCTGGCCAACCCGATCACGCCGGCCGACGAGATGGACCGCGGGGTGCATGACCGGGTGCTGTCCGAGGCGCTGGCGGCTGCTGATGCCGAAGGCGTGCAGGGAAAGGACGTCACGCCGTTTCTGCTCGAGTTCTTTCACCGCGAGACGCATGGCGCATCGCTGTCGGCCAACATCGCGCTGGTGTTGTCCAACGCTCGGCTGGCGGCGGAGATTGCTGCCGCTGATAGTGCTACGTGAGTATGTAGTCGTCGTCCTTGGGCTGAGTCAGCATGCGGGTCAAGCGCTTTCGGTCGAACGGCCACAGATCGATGTGGTTGTCGTCGGCGAAATACCAGGAGTTGCAGCCGGTGTTCCACACCGTCGGGACCATCGCGTCGGCGACCTCGTCGGCGAAACGGTCGGTGGCTTCGTCGGTGACTTCGACGCACGCCATCTCGCCGTCGCGAAAGCGATTGAGCCACGTGGTGATGTAGCGCGCGGTCAGTTCGGCGACGTGCTGAAGTGAGATGGACCCGGTGGGCGAGTTGGGGCCCAGCACCATGAACAGGTTGGGAAATCCGGGGATCGCCGTCATACCCCAGGCTCGCGGACCTTTGGCCCACGCGTCGTCGATCGACAGGCCGTCGCGTCCTCGCACTGTCATTGGACGCATGTAGTTGTGGGCGGCAAATCCGGTGGCCAGCACGATCACGTCGAGGTCGTGGTGTACGCCGTTGGCAGTACGGACTCCCGTCTCAGTGATCTCGGCGATCGGCTCGGTGACGAAGCTGGCGTTGGGCTTGGCGATTCGCCGGTAGTAGTCGCCGGAGAGCACCTGGCGCTTACAGAACGGCTCGTAGTCCGGAGTCAGCTTGGCGCGAAGTGCTTTGTCCCGGACCAGGGCTCGCAAGCACATCGACCCGTAGCGCTGGGCCGCCCGGCGCCGCCAGGTGGGCCGGATGACCAGGTCGACAAGGTAATCGGAGCCGATGAACTGGGACAGCCGGACGGTCTTGTCCTGCTTCGGCAGCGTCCGCAGTATCCGGGTGACGAGGCGTGGTTGCGGCATGCGCATCGGCATCCACATCACCCACTGCGGCGTGCGGGCGAAATGGGTGATGTGCTCCGCGTCGGGCTGGAGTGCTGAAAAAACTTGAATCCCAGTCGAACCGGTGCCGATGACCGCGACCCGTTTGCCGCGGGTGTCGATGTCGGTCCAGCGCGCGGTGTGCACCACCGGACCGGTGAACGAGTCGAGCCCGGGAATGTCCGGAATGAACGGGTGATGCAGAACTCCGGTCGCGGCGATGACAAAGTCCGCCTCAATGTCGTGGCCATCGGCGGTGCGGACCCGCCAATGGTCGTCGGCGAACACTGCTTCGGTGACTTCGCAGTCGAGCCGCAGATGCGACCGCAGGCCTAACTCGTCGACGAGCTCATGGTGATAGCGCTGGATTTCGTCACCGGTCGCCCAGACGTGACTCCAGTCGGGCTTGGGCGCGAAAGCGAACTGGTAGCCGTAGGACGGCACGTCACACCGCAGCCCCGGGTAACGGTTCCAGTGCCAGACGCCGCCGACGTCCGAGCCCTTCTCCAGGATGGTGAATTGGGAGAACCCGGACTGCTTGAGCACGTGAGCGACGGCGATCCCGGACATGCCGGCGCCGATGATCACGATCCGTGGATCCCGCCGTTGGGTCATGCGGGAACGCTATGCCCGCTGGAAGCGCAACGGCAAGAGCTAAGGGCCGTCCTCGTCGTCGTCGTCTTTGCGGAGCAGTTTTTCGGGGTGGTGGTAGGTGTTGGTGCGGGGTTGGCCGTGAACCGGTGAGGAACCCTTCACCGGCAAAGGTGGGTGGCTGCCATGACGGTGGCTCGACTTCGGCAGCGGAAGCGCAATGCAAAGACGACGGCCTGGCGGCTGGCTCTTGCTTAGGCGGTCGTCTGCAGACGGTTCAGCAGTTCGCGGGCGATGTCCCGCAGTTTGGCGTTGCGCCTTTGGGATTGTTCCCTGAGTTTGTCGAACGCTTTGGATGGATCGCAGCCATGTATTGCTATAAGAGCGCCTTTTGCCATGTCGATGTCGGAACGAGAGGTGAGTGCTGCTTCCAGCTGGGTGACGGTCTCTCGTGCCTTCTGCCAACGGCTAGCGTTGCTAATCGCCTGACCGGCGGCGACGCTGTATAGACGCATGAGTTCGGTGTCGAATTCATCGAAGGCGGTTGCAGTGTGGCTATAAATGTTGAGCGATCCGACAAGTTCCTGTTCGTCGTCGATGCCTGCGATCAGCAGCGGAACCGACAAGCTCGCGCGGATTCCTTGTCGCTGCGCAGCTTCAACAAATTCCGGCCACCGTTCATGTTCATTGGCAATGATCGCTCGCAGCGGGCTGCCCTGCGACGCGGCTTGTAGGCAGGGCCCATGCCCTGACGCGTATTGCTGGCCGTCGAGGTCCAGCGCCAGTTCATGGGTATAGGCGGCGGTGTTCGCATCATCGGGCCACGACAGCACGGTGATGCTGACGACGTCCGCATTCGGGATAGCTGCGACAGCCGACTCGGCGACCCGCCTGGTTATGACGTCTAGAGGCTCTTCGGCTGCGAAGAGGTCTCTCAGACCTTCAATCGCCACTGCTGTGGAAACTAGCTTGGATAATGGCGCCAGAACATCAGCACACATGATAAGTGCCCTTCAAAAGCATGCGATAACCGCTGCTACGGACACACTCTAACTTGAGTCTATAGGAGAAACCGCAGCAGCCGAGGCGATCCGTCGCTGGCAAACTCGGTACCGCACCCAGGACGGTCGAGCCTGCGCCAGAACCACATTGTTAGTTAGTCGTCCTGGTCGTCATCACCGTCGCAAAGCAGTTTTTCGGGGTGGTGGTAGGTGTTGGTGCGGGGTTGTCCTCGGTCGAGGTGTGGTGGTGGGAGCCATTCGGTGTGGCCGCGGGCGTTTTTGCGGGTGGTCCAGCCTTGTTCGGCGAGGTCATGGTTGGCGTGGCAGGCGAAGGTCAGTGCGTTGACATCGGTGACCGGGTGGGTGGCGTAGCGGTTGCAGTGGTGGACCTCGCACAGGTAGCCGGGCATGGTGCAGCCGGGGAAGGTGCAGCCACGATCTCGGGCGTACAGGACAAGGCGTTGGGCCGCTGAGGCCAGCCGTTTGGTGTGATAGAGCGCCAGGGCTTTGCCCTTATCAAAGATGGCCAGGTAGTGATGAGCGTGGGCGCCCAGCCGGATCACATCCGACATCGGCAATAACGTGCCGCCGCCGGTCAGCCCACGCCCAGCCCCGGCCTCCAGCTCTTGCAGGGTGGTCGTCACGATGATCGACGCCGGCAGCCCGTTGTGCTGACCCAACTCACCGGACGCTAAGAGCGCGCGGGCGGCGGCGAGCAGCGCGTCGTGCTGGCGCTGCCCAACGCTGCGGGTGTCGGCCGCGATGGCGGCTTGGGAGGGGGTGCCGCTGAGGCAGGGCTCGTCGTCGGCGGCGTTACACATCCCGGGCGCGGCCAACTTGGCGAACACCGCGTCGATAGTGGCCCGGGCTTCGGGGTTGAGCCAGCCGCTGATCGGGCTCATCCCGTCGATGTCTTGGCGGCCGATGCTCAGGCTGCGGCGGGTGGCGCGGTCCACATCGCTGAAGTCGCCGTCGGGGTTGAGGCAGTCGGTGAGTTTGTCGGCCAGCTTGGCCAGCT
>JAVHWH010000036.1:0-12307 GCA_032159915.1 Mycobacterium sp. | reverse complement strand
CCTGCCCTCGAATACCGGTCTGGTAGAGGGCGTAAAGGGGATGTCATGACTTCTGGCGTCGAGCAGCTGGAGTTCCAAGCCGAGGCGCGCCAGCTCTTGGACCTGATGGTGCACTCGGTCTACTCGGATAAGGACTCGTTCCTCCGGGAGCTGATCTCCAACGCGTCTGACGCGCTGGACAAGCTGCGCATCGAGGCGTTCCGGGACAAAGACCTCGACGTCGACACGTCGGATCTGCACATCGAGATCGACGTGGACACCGACGCGCGCACGCTGACCATTCGCGACAACGGCATCGGCATGACCCGCGCCGAGGTGGTCGACCTGATCGGCACGCTCGCCAAGTCAGGTACCGCCGAGCTCCGCCAGCAGCTGCGCGACGCCAAGAACGCCACCGTGTCCGAAGAGTTGATCGGCCAGTTCGGCGTCGGCTTCTACTCCACCTTCATGGTGGCCGACCGGGTCGAGTTGCTCACCCGTAAAGCCGGCGAAAGCGAAGCCATCAAGTGGGAGTCCAGCGGCGACGGCACCTACACCATTGAAACCGTCGACGGCGAAACAGGGGCGCCGCAGGGCACATCGGTCACACTGCATCTCAAGCCGGCCGATGCCGAGGACGCGCTGCACGACTACACCTCGGAGTGGAAACTGCGAACGCTGGTCAAGAAGTACTCCGACTTCATCGCGTGGCCGATCCGGATGGAGGTCGAGAAGCGTTCCGGTCAAGACGGCGGCGAAGAGGCCGCCACTAAAGAAGTCGAGACCCTCAACTCGGGTAAGGCGCTGTGGGCGCGGCCCAAAGACGAGGTGTCCAAAGAGGAGTACCAGGAGTTCTACAAGCACATCGCGCACGCCTGGGACGAGCCGCTCGAGGTGATCTCGATGAAGGCTGAGGGCACGTTCGAATATCAAGCGCTGCTGTTCATCCCGTCGCGGGCCCCACTCGACTTGTATGAACCGGACGCCGCGATCGGTGTCCAGTTGTACGTCAAGCGGGTGTTCATCATGGGCGACTGCGACCAGCTGATGCCCCGATACCTGCGCTTCGTCAAGGGTGTCGTGGATGCCCAGGACCTGTCGCTGAACGTGTCGCGCGAAATGCTTCAGCAAGATCGGCAGATCAACGCGATTCGGCGCCGGTTGACCAAGAAAGTTCTCTCGACCATCAAGGAACTGCAGTCCGAGCGGCCCGAGGACTATCGCACCTTCTGGGGCGAGTTCGGCAAGGTCCTCAAAGAAGGCCTGATGCGGGACTTCGAGAATCAGGAGACGCTGCTCGCAGTCTCCTCCTTCGCCTCGACGCACAGCGAGGACCAGCTCACCACCCTGGCCGAGTACGTGGAACGGATGAAAGAGGGCCAGCGGCAGATCTACTACGCCACCGGCGAATCTCCGCAGCAGATTCTCAACACGCCGCACCTCGAGGCTTTCAAGGCCAAGGGTTACGAGGTGCTGCTGCTCTCCGACACGGTCGACGAGATCTGGCTGGGGTCGGTGACCGAGTTCGACGGCAAACCGCTGCAATCGGTGGCCATGGGCGACGTCGACCTCGACTCGGAGGAAGAGAAGACCGCGCACGAGGCCGAACGCAAAGAGCAGGAGCAGGACTTCGCCGATCTGATCGCCTGGCTCACCGAGACGCTCGGCGAGCACGTCAAGGAAGTGCGGTTGTCCACTCGCCTGACCGACTCGCCGGCGTGCCTGATCACCGACGCCTTCGGCATCACGCCGTCGCTGGCCCGGATCTACCGGGCCACCGGCCAGGACGTTCCGGTCGGCAAACGGACGCTGGAGCTCAACCCGAAACACCCGTTGATCATCGGCCTGCAGCAGGCACACAAAGATCGCGGCGACGACCCGACGAATGGCGAAACTGCTGAATTGCTCTACGGCGCTGCGCTTCTGGCCGAAGGCAACGCGCCCGAGGATCCGGCGCGGTTCGCCGAGTTGCTGACGCACCGATTGGAGCGCACGGTTTAGCGGCTGGTTTTGCCGTGCCTGACCTGATTGAACGGCACACCGCGGTCGGCGGCGAATTCGCGGGGGAAGTTCAATACCCGCTCGCCGATGACGTTGCGGGCCAACTCGCTGGTGCCGCCGCCGATGCACACCGTTTGACGGGACAGGTAGCGCAGGCCGGTTTCCAGGCCATCGCCCTCGGCGCCGACGACCCCGGCTGTTCCGGTGATGGCCAGTCCGGCGTCCATTTCCAATGTGACTGTCTCGGCGTGGAATAGGCGCAGCAGGGTGCCCGCGGCGGGCGGCAGCGAGCCATTGTTCACGCTGCGAAAGACGTGCGCACCGAGTTGGTCGCTGACCGCGCGGTGCACCAGTGCCCGCCCGGCGATCTGTCGCACTCGCTCGTTGTCGGATTGTCCGGTCTTGGCGGCCAGCCGCACATAGTTCACCGGGGTCGAGCGGCCACCCTCACTGCCGCTGCCGCTGGCGAATTCCGAGCCCATGCCCACCGCACGACGCTCGTGATAGAGCTGACGGGAGGCCACCGACCACCCGTCGTTGACCTCGCCGACGACCGCGTCGTCGCCGACGTCGACGTTGTCGAGAAACTCCTCGCAGAACTCGGTTGAGCCGTTGAGCTGAGTGATGCGCCGCAACGTGATTCCGGGATGCTTGATCGGCACCAGGAACATGGTCAGGCCGTCGTGCTTGGGCACGTCCCAGTTGGTGCGGGCCAGACACAGGCCATAGTCGGCGCCGAATGCGCTGGTGCTCCACGTCTTTGCGCCGTTGAGCACCCACCGGTCGCCGTCGCGCTCAGCGCGGGTGAGCACACCCGCGAGATCCGAGCCTCCGCTGGGCTCGGACAGCAGCTGTACCAAGATCTCGTCGCCGCGCAGCGCTGCGGCGATGTGTTCACGCTTCTGCTCTTCGCTCGCGGTGTCGAGCAACGTCGCACAGCAGATGGTGAACGTCGGGGTGTTGAGGATCAACGGCATCTCATAGCTGAGGCTCTCGTCGTTGAACGCCTGCTGATACTCATAGTCCAGGCCGAGCCCGCCGTACTCACGAGGAAAACAAATGCCGGCGAATCCGCCTTCGTAGAGCCGCTTCTGCAGCTCGCGGGCACGCAACCAGCAGCGCTCTTCGTCGCGGTGGGCGGCCGGCGGGTGCGCCGGATCGATCGGCGGCATGTGCTCGGCCAGCCAGTCCCGCGCGCGAGCCCGGAACTCGTCGATGGACTCGGGGTCGGCGGACGCCGCGGCGTCAGTCCGATAGGTCTCGGTCATCAGGCGGACCTCGGCGCCTGCTGAGCCGCTTCCTGCAGCGCATACACCCGAAGGTTGTGCTCCTCGGGCGTGCCGAACATGGAGCGGTACAACGTCGCTCGCCGCAAGTACAGGTGCAGGTCATGCTCCCAGGTGACACCAATTCCGCCGTGCATCTGCACGCACGCCTGAATGATCTCGCATGCCATCTCCCCGACGTACGACTTGGCGACGCTGGCCAACAGCGGCGCATTCCCAGCACGGTTCGAGATCGCGGTCACCGCCGCGGCGGTCGTCGCCCGGCACGCCTCCAGCCACATCTTCATGTCGGCGAAGCGGTGTTTGAGCGCTTGATAGGACGCGAGCGGGCGACCGAAGCTGTGGCGGTCCAATGCCCACGCCACGGTGAAGTCGAAGACGGTCTGCAGAATGCCGACGACTTCGGCGCACTGCAGCACCTGCGCGATCTGACTTTGACGGTCGATCAGCTCGGCACCGCCGCCGAGCAGTGCGCCGCGGTCAACTTCGACACCGTCGAATTCCACTCGGGCGTATTGCTTGACCATGTCGATCGACTGCTGCAGCTCGATGTTCACACCCGGTGCGTCGGTGGGAATCAGGAATTGGCCCACCCCGTCGTCGGTGCGGGCCACCACAAGCAGCAGGCTACTTTGCGCGCCGGCCTCGACGCGGTCTTTGACACCGTCGATGCGGTAGCCGCTATCGGTCGCCGTCGCGGTGACGGACGGTTCGTCAGGCGTCCAGCCCCCGCCGGGCTCGTAGACCGCCCACGACGCGACGGCCTCACCGGCGATCAGCGACTCGATCGTCTCCGCATGGGCTTGCGGCTCGTCGGAATCCACCAGCGCCGCAAGCACAGTACTGACCGGAAACAACGGGCCGGGAGCCACCGTCTTTCCCAGTTGTTCGGCCACCATCGCCAAGTCGGCGAACCCATCGCCGGAGACACTGCCGCCGCCGAGTTCCTCGGGAACCAGCAACGCCGTCCATCCGAGTTCGGCAGCCCGCTGCCACCAGGAGAGCTCGAACGAGACACCCTGAGAGTGCAACTCCCGCACCCGACTCAGCGGAACCTCTTTTTGCAGAAACGCTTGGGTGGTGGAGGCGAAGAGTATCTTTTCGGGGGAATCGACGGCAGTCATGATGATGGCGAAGACCTTCCTGGCCGTGCGTCCCAGTCGCTGGTCGCTGGTGACCCGATGGTAGCAATGAGCAATACCGTAAGAGATACCGGAGTTCAATCGATAATGACGTTTCCCAGGCGCGATCGCCATGGCTGACGCGGGCGACGGGCGCCCGGATTCCGCCCGGGCAAAGTCGGACGCACTCGCGCTGGCCGAACAAGCCGAGGCCGAAGCCGCCGAGGCCGAAGCGCTCGCAGCGGCCGCCCGCGCACGGGCCCGGGCCATTCGACTCCGGCGTGAAGCGCAGGCTGAGGCGGAAGCGCAGGCCCAGGCTGAGGCGGAAGGGGAAACCGACGCCGACGAAGGCGACCAAGGGGACGAGGCCAGTGAGGCCGACGAGCCTCAAGCCACCGAGGTCGCACTCGAGACGCCGGACGCACACGAACCGACCGAACCAGAGCGCGCCGGCCGCCGGTTACGCGTACCGAACCTGTCGTTGGCACTGAGCACTGCCGCCCTGCTCGCCATCGTCGGTTTGCTCGCGGCCAGCGGCTGGATGGCCTGGCAGCACCACCATGTCGTGAAAGACCGGCAACGCGCCGCGGCCTACATCGCGACCGCCCGGCAAGGAGTCGTCAACCTGACGTCACTGGACTTCAACAAAGCCAAGGAAGACGTTCAGCGTGTCCTCGACATTGCCACCGGCGAATTCAGAGACGACTTCGCAAAGCGCGCAGCGGATTTCGAGTCGGTGGTGAAAGATTCCAAGGCGGTGACCGAAGGATCCGTCGCAGCCACCGCAGTCGAGTCGATGAACAAAGATTCCGCGGTCGTCCTGGTACTGGCCAATGAGCGCGTCACCAACATCGCGGGCGCCAAAGAACAACCGCGGACCTTCCGGTTCCGGGTATCGGTGGTGCATGACGGCGACGATCTGAAGGTGTCGAAAGTGGAGTTCGTGCTGTGAGCGCCGAGGAGACGACACCTGACGTCGAGCCCAGCGAGGGTGTCGAAATCGACACGGCTGCCGAGACCCACGACGACTCGAGCCAGAGCGACACGTCGCAAGCCGGCGACACGAGCGAACAATCCCCGCCACGACGTCTCGGTCCGATCCCGCTCATTCCGCTGGCGCTCGTACTGGGTCTGTTGGCGTCAGGCGGCCTGGCTGGATGGGTGTACTTCTCGCAATACCGCCCCGACAGGCGAACCGACAACGCGGTTGAATCGAGCGCGGTCAACGCGGCCCGGGACGGAACCGTGGCGTTGCTGTCCTACAAGCCGGACACCCTCAATCAGGACTTAGAGGCGGCCAAGTCCCACCTCAGCGGCGACTTCCGGAACTACTACGACGAGTTCACCAAGCAGGTCATCTCCCCGGCCGCACAGTCGAAGGGAGTCCGGACCACGGCTCAGGTCGTCGGCGCAGCGGCCACCGAGCTGCACGCGAATTCGGCGGTCGTGCTGGTCTTCGTCAACCAGGTGACCGCCAGCAATGAACGGCCCGACCCGTCGATGGCTTCCAGCAGCGTCCTGGTCTCCTTGGCCAAGGAGCACGGAAACTGGCTGATCACCAAGTTCGATCCGGTCTGAGTCGCTCCGTTCTGATGCGCCGACTCCTCAGCGGGCCGCTGCGCGGCCCGCATCGTCGTCGCGCGGGCTCAAACGGCGAATGACCGCCGCAGCGTCTGCGCGTGCAGCGCGGTGCTCTCCTGCGAGACCACCCACTCCGGCACCACCGAGTCGAACCCGTGGAACGTCGCCGCGACGACGTGCAACTCGGTGTGCACATAGGCGTGCAGCAATCGGTTCGCGTAGTCGATGGCCTCGTCGCGGCACGGGTCGATCTCCGCGCAGCTGATGAACGCGGGCGGCAGCCCTTCCAGGTTCGCCCGCTGAGCCGGAACGTGCTGCGCGGTCGCGGCGCCGTGGCCGAGATAGTGGCCCCAGGCCCGGCTCACCGCAGGGCCGTTCAGGCCCGGCGTGCGCTGGAATTCCCGTCGCGACGGCGTCGCGTCGGAATCCAGCATCGGCTGGTGCAAGACCTGGGCGAGAATCGTCGGGCCCTCCAGGTCGAACGTGCGCTGGGCCAGCGCCGCCACCAGCGCCGCACCTGCGTCGCGGCCCATCACCACCACCCGGTCGCCGTCGGCGTCCAGCGCCGAGCTGTTCTCGACGACGTAGCGAAACGCCGTCTCCACGTCGTCGAGCGCCGCCGGGCAAGGGTGCTCGGGCGCCAGCCGGTAATCGACCGACACCACCAGGCAACTCGCCTCGCGGGCCAGCTGCACGCAGTGCGCGTGGTCGGTGTCGAGGTTGCCGGTGACGAAGCCACCGCCGTGGGCGTACATCGCCAGTGGCGCCGCCGAGGTGGCCGGACCGCGGTACAACCGAAGAACCAGTTGTTCGCCGTCCGGTCCGGCGACGGTGCGGTCCTCGATGCGGACGTCGGTGGCGTCGACGGCGGCCGCCCGTTCGGCGGCCAGCCGGTTGGCCCGCTCTCGCTCGCCCGCCAGCGACTCCGTCCGGAATTCCATGAGCTCCAGGCCGGCCGCCGCCGCACGCAGCGCCGGGTCGATGCGGCTGATCCCTCTGGGCCGCTTTGCCTCGGCCCGATCGATCTCAGTCGTCATGCCCTCGTCCTTCAGCGGCTGGCGACGAAGCCGCCGTGGGCCGCTCGCCTGGCAGGGCCTTGACGGTAGGCGGCAAGCCGTACAGCGCAGTCGCGTTGCCGCGCATGATCCGCTCTCGCTGCGCCGCCGGGAACCGGTTGATCGCATAGGTCGGCGCGTCGTAACTCCAGTGCGGGTAGTCCGTCGAGAACATCAAGTTGTCACCGAGGTCCATCATCTCGACGTACTCACGGAACTGTTTGACGTCGGTGTCCTCCAGCGGCTGGGTGGTGAACCGGACATGTTCGCGAACGTAGTCCGAGGGCCGGCGGCGAACATGCGGCAGATCGGCCCGGCGCGCTTCCCAGATCCGGTCCATCCGCCACATCACCGGCATGGCCCAGGTGAAGCCGCCCTCGACGAACACCACCCGAAGGTCGGGATGCCGGTCGAACGCGCCGTCGAACACCAGGCTCATCAGATGCGACACATAAAGCAGCGGCCACGACGCGAAGAAGTCATGCCAGTGCGCCGGGTTGCCTACCGGGTACAGCGGGATCAGCTCGAACGGCGTCTGTCCCATCAGGTGCGTGGCCACCGGCAACCCGTTGGCCGATGCGGCGGCGTAGAGCGGATCGAAATGGGGGTTGCCGAAAGGGATTCCGCGGGTCTGCGGGGTCATCAGCACCTGCGCCATGTAGGGATGACCGGCCCAGCGTTCGACCTCACGCGCCGCCTGATCGGGCACTTGTGCGCTGACGCTGATCGAGCCCCGCCAGCGGCCGTGGGAGTTGTTGCGCTCCAGCCAGACATCGGCCAGCCAGTCGTTGTAGGTGGACTTCAGCACATGCTCGGCTTGCGGCAGTTGCGCATCGCACATCGGTTCCAGCGTGGCGATGCTGACTCCGGCATCCACGAGTAGCTGCTTGGCCGCGTAATCGGGATCGGTTCCGGCGAAGCCACCACCGGGCGGGGCGGCGTCGACGCGCATCGACATCGTTTTGAACGAGTCCGGCGTGTCGTAGAAGTGCGGCAGTGGCGTGACGGCGTTGCCGGTAGGCCAGATTCGGTCGACCCACTCAGGCGGTGCGTACGACTTGAGGACGTCGGTCGAGACCGGCATCGGGTGCACATCGGTGTCGACGATGGCGACCGCAATCTCGTCACGCTCGGTAAGCGGTTCGGCCCGCTCGATGATGGTCATCGGGTACTCCCTTCGGCCGGGGTGGCCAGGCGGAAAAGTTCGGCGGCGTTTCGCCACAACACGCTGTCGCGCTGCGCACTGTCTAACCCAGCGGCGGCATCCTCGGGTGAAGACGTCGACCAGTGCGGGTAGGACGACCCGTACATCAGCAGGTCGGTCTTGCCGGAGAACTCCATCCACCGCTGCGTCTGGCTCGGGTCGGTTGGCCCGTCGAACGACGATGAGCAGAACCGGACGTGGGCGGGCAGGTAATCGCTGGGATAGCGGTCGACCCAGGGCGTCTGATCGCGCATCGACAGCCAGAACGTGTCGAGGCGCCACATCAACGGGGTCAGGATGTCGTAACCGCCGTCGGCGAACACGAACCTCAGGTCGGGATGACGCCCGAACACACCCTCGACGATGAGCGTCGCCAGGTGGACGAAGTAGTTCAGCGGCATGAAAGCCGCATAGCCGGGATAGGTGCCGGCATGGCCGGCAAACGTGGGCGCGTAGTCGACGCCGTTGCCCCCGTTGATGTGCACGGCCACCGGCAGCCCGTGCGCGGCGGCGGCCTCCCAGATCGGCTCGAACATCGGCTTGCCGTAGGGCTCCCGGGATTGCATCGGGACACCGACCTGCACCAGCTTGGGATGGCCGGCCAGGCGTTCGATCTCGGCGACTGCACCCCTCGGGTCCTCCGGGTTGACCCTGATGGTGCCGCGGAAGCGGTTGGTGGTGTCCGGCTCCAGCCAGCGATCCAGCAGCCAGTCGTTGACGGCGGCGCAGATCCGGCTGTTGAGCAGATAGTCGGCAATGTTGCCGCGCGTCATTGGGTTCAGCACCGCGTAGTCGACACCGGCATCGTCGAATAGGTGCCGAGCGACCGTCTCGGGGTCGGAGCCGGGATAGTGCTCGCCGTAGAGGTCCTGGCGGTAGTTTCCGCCTGGCGCCTGATACCACTGTTGCTCGACGTCGGGGATGGACCGCAGTTTGTGGGCGGCTGGCAGGTAGCGCCTGATTTCGGCGTTATAGCGGAAATGCGGCTGCACATTCGTATCGACGATCATGCGGTCAGGTACACCTTCCCGTCGGCGACATCGACATCGTAGGTACGGACCCGCCGCTTGGGGTCGGCGAGATTGCGACCGGTTGTGACGTCGAATTCCCAGTTGTGCCAAGGGCATCGGATGATCTGGCCGTCGCGTACCCGGCGCAGCCCGCCCGGCTCGCCGGGGGCGGATTCGTTGGTGCCGCCAATCAGGCCCTCGCACAACGGGGCCCCTTCGTGGGAGCAGTAGTTGACGATCGCGTGCAGGGAACCGCCGACGTTGTAGACGCCGACGCCAAACTTCCCGACGTCGACCAACTTCATCGCGCCCGGCGGCAGCTCGTCGAGGGAGCATACGAATCGACGTTCAAGCACGGTTCAATACTGTCCTCGTTACGGTAACCGCCACAAGCCATTGGGCTTCGTTGCTATCTATATTATGATAGCGACATTCCCGGTCACGAAGGAGCGGCAATGACGCTGCGCACCGAACACTCCGAAGTCGAAGACCCGCCCGTCGTGCTGGATGTCACCGGCGAGACCAGCCCGTACCCGTTCTTCGAATACATGCGACGCACCGATCCGGTGTTTCACGGGTCGTTGATGGACAGTGACCTGCTACCACCAGAGCTGAAGCCCCAAGACGAATGGGTGCTGTTCGACTACGACGGCGTGTTCCAGGCCTTCCGCGACGACAAGGTCTTCACCTCCGCCGAGTACGACAAGACGATCGGTTTGGTGATGGGCCACACCATCTTGGCGATGGGCGGCAAAGAACACCACGACCATCGCAGTCTGGTGGCCAAGGCATTCCGGGCCACCGCGCTGGAACGCTGGGAGCCCTCGACCATCGGGCCGGTCTGCGACCAATTGATCGACGAATTCAAGCACGACGGGCACGCCGACTTGGTCAAGGCGCTGACCTTCGAGTTCCCGACCCGGATCATCTCCGAACTACTGGGACTCCCCCGCGAAGATCTCGACATGTTCCGGCGACTGTCACTCGGCCTCATCTCGATACAGACCGACATCGAGGGCGGGCTGATCGCCGCGAACGAGTTACACGGTTACTTCCTCGACCAAGTCGAGCAACGACGCAAAAAGCCGACCAACGACATCATCGGCGACCTGTGCACCGCGGAGATCGACGGCGAGAAGCTCACCGACGAGGCCATCATCGCCTTCCTGCGCCTGCTGTTGCCCGCCGGGCTGGAAACCACCTACCGGTCGTCGGGCAACCTGCTCTATCTGTTGCTGACCCACCCCGAGCAGTTGGCGATGGTCAAGCAGAACCGGTCGCTGATCCCCGCCGCGATGGAGGAGGGACTGCGGGTCGAGACCCCGCTCACGATGGTCATGCGCACCACCACCCAGGAAGTCGAAATCGGCGGCAAGACAATCCCGGCCAACGCCCAGATCGACTTGTGCATGGGCTCGGCCAATCGGGATGAGAGTCGCTGGCAGGATGCCAACACCTTCGACATCCTGCGGCCACGCCAGGCACACATTGCGTTCGCCGGCGGCATCCACATGTGTCTGGGAATGCATCTGGCCCGCTTGGAAACCCGGGTGATGCTGAACAGCCTGCTGGACCGGGTCGAAAATCTCACGCTCGAACCCGACGACGACACCCGCATCGTCGGAGTCACCTTCCGTTCGCCCAACAGTCTGCCCGTGACCTTCACCCCGGCGTCGTGAAGAGCCGCGGCGCGATCCTGCACGACGTCGGCGGGCCGTGGTCTGTCGAGGAATTCGAGCTGGATCCACCGAAAGCCGGTGAGGTGCTGGTAAAGATGGCCGCCGCCGGGTTGTGCCATTCCGACGACCACATCCTCAAGGGCGACATGTCCGCGCCCAACGAGGTCATGCGCTCCATGGGGCTGCCCACGATGTTCCCCACCATCGGTGGTCACGAGGGTTCGGGCATCGTGGAAGAAGTCGGGGAGGGCGTCACGGAGTTCAGCCCGGGTGATCACGTGGTGATGTCGTTTGTGGCGGTGTGCGGCCAATGCCGTTGGTGTGCAACCGGAGCCCAATACATCTGCGACGCCGGAATCGGAACGATGATCCCGGGCATGCCCACCGACGGCACGTTCCGCCACCACACCGCCGACGGCCGGGATCTGGGCCACCTCGCCAAGGTCGGGACTTTCGCCGAATACACGGTGGCATCGACCAAGTCGCTGGTGAAGATCGAGCGGCAGCTTCCGTTGCTGCCGAGCGCGCTGCTGTCGTGCGCGATCCCGACCGGCTACGGCTCGGTGGCCAATCGCTCGAACATGCGCGCCGGCGATACCGTCGTGGTGATCGGCGTCGGTGGTATCGGCACGGCAGCGATACAAAGCGCGCGGATCAACGGTGCTGCGCAGATCATTGCCGTGGATCCCGTTGAGTTCAAACAGAAGTCGGCGTTACGGTTCGGCGCGACGCACAGCGTCGCATCGGCCGAAGAGGCCATGGACTTGGTGCGGGGCCTGACCTACGGCGTGATGGCCGATGCGGTGGTCGTCTCGCCGTCGTTGATCAGCCGCGAAGACGTCCGCGATGGGGTGGCCCTGACCCGCAAGGGCGGTACCTGCGTGCTCACCGGGATGACGTCGCAGCTGACCCACTCGGTCAAAATCAACTTGCAGGAATTCATCCTGATGAACAAGACACTGGCGGGCACCATCTTCGGCTCGTGCAATCCGAAGGCCGACATCGACCGGCTGGCCAAGCTCTACCAAACCGGCCAACTGATGCTCGACGAGATGATCACCCGGCGCTACCGTCTCGACGATATCAATGACGCCTACGCCGACTTGCTCAACGGCGAGATCGTCCGCGGCATCATCGATTTCGGAGTGGCATAACCTGCGATCACCGGCTCTTGTCCTCGTTCACGGGGGTGAGCACTCAGCGGACTGCTGGGAACTCACCATCGAGGAGCTAGGCCGTTTGGCACCGGAACTTCCGGTGCTGGCCGTCGACATGCCCGGCCACGGTACGACACCCGGAGATCTGACCACCGTGGGCATCGCCGATTGTGTGCGGTCGGCGGTCGAACAGATCGAGGACGCGGGGCTGCACGAGGTGATCGTGGTCGGTCA
>JAVHWH010000013.1:0-2885 GCA_032159915.1 Mycobacterium sp. | reverse complement strand
TCGGCAACCCAATATCACAGTGCAACCTCAGGGGATCAAACAATGATGAAAATCAGTAGTAAGACCGCGCGCCGGTACGCTGCCGGCTCCTGCCTGCTGGCCGGTCTGGCTGCGAACACGATCGCGGCACCGGCAGTCTGGGCAGCGCCTGACTGCAGTGCCGCTGGGGTGGGCAGCACGGTCAGCGCGGTGACAGGGTCCGCGACCCAATACCTGGGAAGCCATCCTGGGGCCAACGCGGTCGTCACGGCGGCACGGAATGAGCCGCGGCCGCAAGCGTCAGCAGACCTGCGCAACTACTTCACCGCGCACCCGCAGGAGTACGTCGAACTGCGAGGCATTCTCGCGCCGATCGGCGACACCCAACGCCAGTGCAACACGACGGTGTTGTCACCGGATCTGGAATCGGCCTACAACGAGTTCATGGCCGGCTAGCGCGCTGGCGCCAGCCCGAGATGCTCGCGTAGCGTGGTGCCGCTGTATTCGGTCCGGAACCCTGAACGTTCCTGCAGCAGCGGCACCACGTGGTCGACGAATTCGTCGAGGCCGTGCGGCGTGAGGTGCGGCACGAAGATGAAACCGTCGCAAGCGTCGGCCTGGATGTAGCGGTCGATTTCCGCGGCGACGTGCTCGGCGGTGCCAACGAACTGCTCTCGGCTGGAGACCGCGATGATCAGCTCACGGATCGAGAGGTTCTCGGCTTCGGCGCGTTCACGGTAGCGACGGGCCACCTCGATCGGGTCGCCGTGCCGCACCCGGCCCTGGGTGATACTGGTGTCACCGGTCGGATCGTCTTCGGGCAGCGGTCCGTCGGGATCGTATTCGGACAAGTCGCGACCCCACACCTGCTCGAGCATGGCGATTGCGGTTGGGCCACTGACTTGTTGGCGCCGGATGTGGCGCGCCCTCTCGGCTGCTTCGGCCGCAGTATCGCCCAGGACGAAGGTTGCGGCCGGAAAGACTTTCAGGTCGTCAGGGTTTCGCCCGAAGGAGGCCGCGCGACTTTTCACATCGGCGTAGTAACGCCGGCCGTTTTCCAGCGACCCGTGCAATGTGAACAGCGCGTCGGCATAGTGAGCGCCGAAGTTGCGGCCCTCGTCAGAATCCCCGGCCTGCAACAGGATTGGATGCCCCTGCGGCCCGCTGGGCAGCGTCGCCAACCCGCGCACGTCGAAGTGCGGACCATGGTGCTCGACCACAGCCACCCGGTCGGGGTCGGCGTAGCTGCCGCCTTTTATGTCGGCCCTGATCGCGTCAGGTGCCCAGCTGTCCCAGAACTCGCGGGCCACGGTGAGGAACTCCTCAGCCCGCTCGTAACGGTGGGCGTGGTCGAGGAAACCGCCGCGCCGGAAGTTCTCCCCGGTGAAAGCATCCGACGAGGTGACGATATTCCAGCCGGCCCGCCCGTCGGACAGCTGGTCGAGGGTCGCGAACTGCCTTGCTACCTCGAAGGGTTCGTTGAAAGTCGTGTTGATCGTTCCGGTCAGGCCGAGCCGGTCGGTGACCGCGGCCAGCGCCGCCAGCACGGTGAACGTGTCCGGCCGGCCCACGACATCGAGGTCATAAATCTGGCCGCGGTGCTCCCGCAGCCGCAGCCCCTCGGCGAGGAAGAAGAAGTCGAACAGTCCACGCTCGGCGGTCCGGGCCATGTGCGCGAATGACTCGAAGTCAATCTGGCTTCCTGATTGCGGGTCGGTCCACACCGTCGTGCTGTTGACCCCCGGGAAATGGGCGGCCAGATGAATAGGCTTGCGATGCTCGTCTTCTCGGATACTCATTCGCTGATTCCCCACCGCTTGGCGAGCAGCTCGTGTGAGCGCAGACGGGCCTGGTGGTCGTGGGTCACCGATGTGACGACCAGCTCGTCGGCTCCGCTGAGGCGTTGCAACGCCGACAGCCGCTCGGCGACCTCGTCGGGATCGCCGACGAATTGCGTCTCCAGCCGGTCCTTCACCACCGGTAGCTGTTCGTCGGTCAGCGGCGGGCACTCACCGGGGGCCGGGTAGGGCACCGCGCCGACCCCGGTACGAATCGAATACACCCACTGCCCGTAGCCGGATGCGAGTTCCCGTGCGGTAGCGCTGTCTTCGGCGACGACGACGTCAGCGGACACCACGACGTAGGGCTCCTGCAACGTTTCCGACGGAACGAAGGTCTCCCGGTAGGCCTCGATCGCTTCCAGCGCTGTCGCCGGGGTGATGTGGTAGCTCGCGACGAACGGCAAGCCGTGCGCGCCGGCCAGTCGGCCGCTCTGCCCGCGGGTACTGCCGAAGATCCACGGCACCAGTCCGGATCGCTCCCCTGGCACCGCGTGCACATCGAAACCGCCCGCCTGGTAGCTGCCGCACAGCAGCGCGAGGATATCGCGCAACTGGTCGGCGAAGTCCGGTGCTACAGCTTGCGGCTGCTGCAGCATTTCCATTGTCGCCATCACGCGTTCGGTGTCGAGCAGGCCGCTCAGGTTGAACGGAAGCGGAATCACCACACCGTCGACTTCGCGCCACTGCCGCGGCGGACGATCTTTGGCCGACGGGTGCTTCGGCTTGAAGCCGGTGTCGCGGCGTTGTCCGCGGCCCAGCCCGAGGTCGATGCGATTTGGGTAGAACGCATCCAGGATGCCGAAGCTCTCGACGACCGAGGGCGCAGTGGTGTGGCTCATCTGGACCGCAGCGGATCCCACTCGAATCGCGTTGGTAGCCGCGGCGATCTGTCCGATCAGCACGGCGGGTGCCGAGCTGGCGACGCCCACGAAGTGATGCTCGGCGATCCAGAATCGGCGATACCCCCACCGCTCGGCGTGCTGAGCCAGATCGATGGTGTTGTGCAGCGCCGTCGCAGCGTCGCTGCCGGCGCTGATCGGTGACAGGTCCAGGATGGACAGCGGA
>JAVHWH010000026.1:0-21769 GCA_032159915.1 Mycobacterium sp. | reverse complement strand
GTCGACATCGCATCTTTCTACGGGCTGGGCGTGCTCATCGTGTTCCTCGGCGGGGCCGTCCTGGCAAGAGTGACGACCCGGACGGTCGGTGATGTGGCGTGGGAGCAGCGGACCGCAATCCCGCCGGCCGCCGATCCCGGCACCTCGGATACCTTCGCGGACGCGCCCCGCACCGAGGACCTGGGCCCCGCGCCGGGACGCCACCAGCCGGAAAACAAGCGTGGGTTGTTTCGTCGCGCGCCCAGTCACTGATACAGCCAGAAAGAAGCCTGGGTCGTGAACCATGGAGGTTCACGACCCAGGCTTCTGTTTCGAGCAGACCCTTAGAGCAGTCCGAGCAGCTGCAGATTGGTGATGTACTTGACGATCACCGCTTGCGAGACATGTGGAATGTCTTTGTCCGGACCAATTTTCGCTTCTTGCACCGCGGCGCGGAACCGATCCGTCGGGGCCATCGACCCGTTGATCGGCTTGCTCGGCTGCTGGTAGTTGTGCAGCAGCGGCAGTAGCGAGTACTGGCGTTGCCGCTCGGGCAGCGACCGCAACGTCGACTCAAACCGCTGCAACCAGGTGCCGTAGTCGCCGATCCGTTGGATGGCGTAGCCCGCATCGGCCAGCCAGTCGACGTACTCGTCGAGGCCGATGCCGTCGTCGTACGGGTTCATCACGTGGTACGTCTGGAAGCTCTCCACCACTTGAGCGCCCAAGGTGGCGATGGCCTCGGCGATGAATTCGACCGGCAACCCGTCATAGTGAGCCCGCTGCCGGTGGCCGTCCGCGTCGAGCTCGTAGAACGATCCGGGCGCGATACCGGTGGCGACCAGGCTGAGCATCAACCGAGTGAACATGTCCGGCAGGTTCAGCTGACCTGCGTAGGTGGTGTCGGCCAGGATCATGTCGCAGCGGAACACCGCGACCGGCAGGCCGCACAGATCGTGGGCCTCGCGCAGCAACACCTCGCCCGCCCACTTGCTGTTGCCGTACCCGTTGGCGTAGCTGTCGTTGATCTGGCGGGTCGCACTGATCTCCCGAATGTCGGCGTCTTCGACGAACTTGCCGGGCTGGATCTGGTCGCCGACACCGATCGTCGAGACGTAGGTGTACGGCTTGAGCTTGGTGGTCAGCGCAATCTTGATCAGCTCGGCGGTGCCCAGCGCGTTGGGACCGAACAATTCGCTGTAGGGCAGCACGTGGTTCACCAGAGCGGCCGGGTCGACGATCAGATCGACGGTGTCGGCCAGGCGTTGCCAGGTCTGCGGGTCCAGGCCCAGGTTGGCCTCACCCTTGTCGCCGGCGATGACTTCGAGGTGGTCGGCGGCAAGCTGCTGGTAGTGCGCGAGCAGCTCGGGGTCACCACTGTCGAAGGTCTTGTCCAACCGCGCTCGGGCATCCTCGTCGGACTTCGCCCGGACGAGCGCGATCACCTTTCCGTCGACGAAGTCCATCCGTTCCAGCCACTCCAGCGCCAGGTAACGGCCCAGGAAGCCGGTCGCGCCGGTCAGCAGGACGGTCCGCACCTCGCGGTCGGCCTTTGGCAGGTGTGCCGCGGCGGCCAACGTGGGCTCGTCGAGGAACTTGTCCAGCGTCAGCTCGGACGCGTGCACCTCGGTGGCGTCGCGGCCGTGTACCGCCGCGAACGTCGGGCGCTTGGTGCCCTGCCGCTCGACCTCGATGTAGTTGGCAATAGCCTGCAGGTCGTTGGCCGGGCTGACGATCACGCCCACCGGCACGTCGACGTCGAAAATCTCATGCAGCAGGTTGCCGAACGTCAACGCCGACAACGAGTCTCCACCGAGATCGGTGAAATGCGCGTCGGGTGTCAGGTCGGACTTCGCTGCACCGAGCATCGCCGCGGCGGCCCGGCTGACGGTCTGCAACACCGGCGCGTCGGCGCCGTTCAGACGCAGTTCGGAGAGCTCGTTGGCCTGGCTTTCGGCCAGCTCGGCGTACAGCTGTTCCAGGCGCTCGCCGTAGTGCTGCTTGAGCTTGGGCCACGCCAGCTTGCGGATGCCAGTGAGCAGCCCGTTCTCCAGAGTGAACGGCGTGGTTTCGATGATGAAGTCGCGCGGCACCTCGTAGGACTGCAGGTTCGCCTGGCGGGCGACGGTCTGCAACGACTCGGCGATGCGCGACTTGAGCGCGCCTGCACTGTGGGTGGCCAACGCGTCTTCGCTGGGCACGACGACCGCCAGCAGGTAGGGCTGGGCGCTGTTGCCGTAGATGTAGATCTGGCGGACCAGTGGGCTGTTGCCGAATTCCGCCTCCAGCTTGGCCAGGGTGACGAACTCGCCCTGGGCCAGCTTGAGCACGTTGTTGCGGCGATCGACGTAAACGAGGTGGTCCGGGGAGATCTCGGCGAACACGTCACCGGTGCGGTAGTAACCGTCCTCGTCGAACACGCCCGCGGTGGTTTCGGCCCGCTTGTAGTAGCCGGGGAACATGTTCGGGGTCTTGAGCAGCAGCTCACCCCGGGGGTGCGGCCGGTCGGTGGAGAAGTAGCCGAGGTCCGGCACGTCGACCAGCTTGTAGTCAATCACCGGCGGCCGCTGGATCTCGCCGTCGAGCAGGACCATGCCGGCCTCGGTGGAGCCGTAGCCGTCTACCAGATGAATCTGCAGCAGCGACTCGACCCACTTGCGAAGCTCCGGAGAGGTGGGCGCCGAGCCGGTCATGGCAAAGATGAAGCGCCCGCCGAGCAGCTCCTGGCGTTGCTCGGTCAGTACCTGGGACTCCGCCGTCTGGCGGTCGACTCCTTCGGCGGTTCGCCGGCCGACCTCGCTCAGGTATTCGCTGTAGAGCATCTCCCAGATCCGGGGGACGAAGTTCAGCTCGGTGGGCCGCACCAGCCGCAGATCTTCCAGCAAAGTCGACAGGTCGCTCTTGGCGGCGAAGTAGGCGGTGCCGCCGTTGCCGAGTGTGCCGTACAGCGTGCCGCGGCCCATGACGTGGCTCATCGGCATGAAGTTCAGGGTGATCGACGCGGCGCTCGGCCCGAACCAGTTCTTGCTCGACCGGTTCCACATCTTGGCGACGTTGCTCTGGGGGTACATCGCACCCTTGGGCGCGCCGGTGCTGCCCGACGTGTAAATCAGCAGCGCGAGCGGGTCGTCATCGTGCTGGACAGCTTGTGTCACGGGGAGTTTGGCGCCGCGTTCGCGCAGTTCGTCGAGCGTCTCCACGGTCACGGCGAGGTCGGCGAGGCGCTCGCGGGCGGTCTGCACGGCCTCGCGGTTGTCGTCGATCTCGCCGCGGTAGTCGAAGACCACCAATCGCCCCGGCGTGTGACCGGCCTCGGCGGCAGCGAGTATGACGTCGACCGCGTCGGACAGGTAGTCGACGCTGGCCGCGAAAACGCTGGGCTCGGTTTCCATCAAGATCGGCTGGAGCTGGGTGATCGCCGCGCTGGTCTGCAGCGGGACCGACACGGCACCGGCGACACCCAGGGCGATGTCGATCGTCGTGTAGTCGATGCTGGTGAACCCGAGCACGCAGACCCGGTCGCCGGGTGCGATCAGCCCGTCGGTCAACGCGCGGGATACTTCGCCGACGCGGTCGGCCAGCTCGGCGTAGGTGACCTGAGAGAACCAGGGCAGCAGCTTGGCTGACGTCCGCCCGGTCTGCGGGTCGTTGACCAATTCGAACGCGCGCTGCGCCAGCGCAGGGCGATCGGCGTAACCGTCCAGTACAGCCTGGGTCACGTCGACGAATCGCGTACCGGCCGCTTCGATAGCGGCGGCGACCTCTGCGTCTGGTCGCGCTGCCGCGAACTCGGGGTCGCCGGCCGCCAACTCTTCCGCGCGACGCTCTACTTCCAGGGTCTCAATCGACATATCAGAACCTCACAACTTGCGAACTGGGGAAATCTGTCGTGCCACGCTGCACGTAATCAGTACTACGTTAGCCAAGGTAACGATATTCCACGATGCACGCATGATGGACAGTGTGTGACACATTGCACCGGACCGTGCACCGCGCTGGACCCGTACCGGAACTCAGACGCTCGGATACCCGCACACGAAGCTCAGTTCACATTCACAAGCAGGATTCGTCGTGGGCGCCGGTAATGGCGGAGTCGACCGCCGACGCTTCAGTCGCGGACACCGCGACACCAAGCGCTGCAAGGTATTCGAGAGCCTGCCTAGAGTCCGGCCAGCAGGCCGATCACGACGTCCAGGCCTTCGGTGAGCAGCTCGTCACTGATCGTCAGTGGCGGCAGAAATCGGATGACGTTGCCGAAGGTGCCCGCCGTCAGGACGATGACTCCAGCAGCAGCGGCGGCGGCGGCGAGCGCGTTGGTCAGTTGGGCGTCGGGTGCGGCGCTGTCGGGCTTGACTAACTCGACGGCGATCATCGCTCCGCGGCCACGCACGTCGCCGATGCGGTCATCGGTGGCCTGCACCGCCTGCAGCCGGTCTTTCATCAGGCGTTCGATCTGACGGGCTCGCTCCAACAGCCCGTCGGCTTCGATGGTGGCGAAGGTAGCCAGCGCCGCTGCACAGGCCAGCGGGTTGCCGCCGAAGGTGCCGCCGATGCCGCCGACATGTGGGGCGTCCATGACTTCGGCGCGGCCAGTGACCGCCGACAGTGGCAGCCCGCCGGCGATGCCCTTGGCGATACAGATCAGGTCGGGCTCGATGCCCTCGTGCTCGCAGGCGAACATGGCTCCGGTCCGGCCGATCCCGGTCTGCACTTCGTCGGCGATGAACACGACGTTGTTCTCCCGGCACCAGCTCAGTAGCGCGGGCAGGAACCCTTCGGCCGGTACGATGAAACCACCTTCGCCCTGGATGGGTTCGATGATGATCGCGGCGAGATTCTCCGCGCCGACCTGCTTGGAGATGACGTCGATGGCGCGCTGGGCGGCCAACTCGCCGTCGGTGGCCACTTCCTTGTCGATGAGCCCGTCGCGGTAGGGGTAGGACAGTGGCGCCCGGTAAATCTCCGGTGCGAACGGTCCGAACCCGCTTTTGTAGGGCATCGACTTGGCGGTCAGGGCCATCGTCACGTTGGTGCGGCCGTGGTAGGCGTGGTCGAAAGCCACCACCGCGTCTTTCCGCGTGTAGGCACGCGCGATCTTGACCGCGTTTTCCACCGCCTCCGCGCCGGAGTTGAACAGCGCCGAGCGCTTCTCACCCGAACCCGGTGCGAACTGGTTGAGCTTTTCAGCGACCGCAACGTATTGCTCGTACGGCGTCACCATGAAGCAGGTATGGGTGAAGGCGGCGACCTGCGCCTGCACCGCGTCGACCACCCGGGGCGCGGAGTTCCCGATGGTGGTGACCGCGATGCCCGAGCCCAAGTCGATCAGCCGATTGCCGTCGACATCCTCGACGATTCCGCCTGCCGCACGAGCGGCGAAAACCGGCATAGTTTTGCCCACGCTGGCCGACACCGCCGCGGCGCGCCGCTTGGTCAATTCAAGCGACGCCGGACCAGGTATCTCGGTGACGAGACAGCGGCTCTGTTCGATAGCGGACACCTCAGCAGCGTATCGGTGCCGAGCCCCGGCTACGAGCGCGTCGTTACCCTGCCGCGGTGTGCCCTAAGTCGCGGCAGACATTGCCGTTCGGGTCCCAGTACTGGCCCGCGGGGCAGTTGAGCGGCTGCGGTCCCTCACCTAACGGCCGGCACACGTTTCCGATCGGGTCCCAATATTGGCCTGGGTCGCAGTTGATGGGATCAGCCCAGCCGGCGGATGGCGTGGTGAACGCCACGGCCGCCGCGGAGAGCATTAGGGCGCTCGCCAACCGGCCGACTACGTTTCTCATGAAATCCTCCTCGATAGCCAGTGCACAATACTGAAACCGACAGATTCTTCGTGCCACATTCTGTACGGTTTCAAACCGCGAATTCCGGCGAGGGTGCCGAATCGGAGATCCCGCTGCGTCGTCGGCGAGGCCGGCTACATCGTCCAATGATCGAGCACCAGACGGCCTGATGGCACACTGGTGACCGTCCAACGACCTCGACGAAAGATCTTCGCCTTCATGAACCAAACGGTTGTCTTCTTGCCGATGCTGATCGTCTTGGGGGCGTTCATGTTCTTTGCGTCGCGCCGGCAGAAGCGCGCGATGCAAGCCACCATCGATCTGCAGGAGTCGCTGACGGTCGGGGACCGGGTGCAGACCACCTCCGGCTTGCACGGCACGATCACACACATCACCGACGACACCGTGGACCTCGAGATTGCCCCCGGCGTAGTGACGACGTGGGTCAAACTCGCGGTCAGCGGCCGGGTCGAGCCGGAGGTCCCCGACACCGAAGACCACGAGCTCGGCGATCTGGCCGATGACCCGGGCCGACTGCCCAACGACTGAGGTCGACGGTCCGCCACGTACCCTTTTCGATGCGGTCGCACTGATCGGGGCGCGAAGGGCCAATGGCGGGGCAACGACCTGCACAGAAGCGCATCGCGCATGAGCGGAGGAGACTCAACACGTGGCATCGCCATCGGCGCCGGTGCACCCTAGCCGGTATCTGGCGGCTTTCCTGGTCCTGTTGATCGGCGTCTACCTGTTGGTGTTCCTCACCGGTAACAAGCGGGCCGAACCGAAGCTCGGCATCGACCTGCAAGGCGGCACCCGCGTCACGCTGACCGCACGGACACCGGACGGTTCGCGGCCGAGTCGAGAGGCGCTGTCGCAGGCGCAGCAGATCATCGGCGCCCGGGTCAACGGCCTGGGTGTGTCGGGCTCTGAGGTCATCGTCGACGGCGACAACCTGGTCATCACCGTGCCAGGAACCGACGGGAACGAGGCGCGCAACCTCGGCCAGACCGCACGGTTGTACATCCGTCCCGTCGTCAACGCTCTGCCCGTCGACAGCGCGGCGATGGAGGGCGGCCCGCGATCCGCGCCGCGGGGACCGCGCGGTCGAGCACCGGGCGCGCCGCCGCCCGGCTCCATACCTGGTGCACCCGCTCCGGGCGCGCCAGCGCCCGGTGTCGCGCCCGGCCCCGGCGCCGGCCCTGCGCTGAACCCCGGTCCCGGCCCCGTGTCGCCGGGGGACCTCCCGGACACCCCCGGCGTGCCACCCCAGCCCCGGCCCTACCCGCTGGACGCGCCGTCGCCCACGCCGGCACCGCCGACGCCGGCCCAGCCGTCAGCTCCCGCGCCTGCGCCGGCACCTGCGCCGGCGCCTGCTCCGACGGCACAGCCTGCGTCTCCGGTGACTCCACCGGTTCAGCCCGGGCCGCCGGATCCGCGCAAAGACCTCGCCGAGCGCATCGCCAAGGAGCGCGAGTGGCGGCAGAGCACCAATAAGGGTGTGCAATTCCTGGCTTTGCAATACGAGGCCACCCGCTGCTTCCAGGACGACATCCTGGCCGGCAACGACGATCCCGACCTGCCGCTGGTGACCTGCGACACGCAGCATAAACAGGCTTACCTGCTGGCGCCGTCGATCATCAGCGGCGACCAGATCGAGAACGCCAGCTCAGGCATGGACCAGCACAGCGGCGGCTACATCGTCGACGTGCAGTTCAAAAGCGGTGCGGCCAACACCTGGGCCGACTTCACCGCAGCCCACATCGGCACCCAGACGGCGTTCACCTTGGACTCGCAGGTAGTCAGCGCGCCGCAGATCCGGGAAGCCATTCCCGGTGGCCGCACTCAGATCACCGGGGGAGACCCGCCGTTCACCGCCAGCTCGGCCAAGGAGCTGGCCAACGTCCTCAAGTACGGCTCGCTGCCGCTGTCGTTCGAGTCGTCGGAAGCCCAAACTGTCTCGGCGACACTGGGATTGACGTCGCTGCGGGCGGGTTTGATCGGCGGCGCGATCGGACTGGGTCTGGTTCTGCTGTATTCGTTGCTGTATTACCGAGTATTGGGCGTGCTGACCGCACTGTCGTTGGCTGCGTCTGGCGCAATGGTTTTCGCGATCCTGGTGCTGCTCGGCCGGTATATCAACTACACCTTGGATCTGGCTGGTATCGCAGGTCTGATCATCGGTATCGGTACGACCGCAGACTCGTTCGTGGTGTTCTTCGAGCGCATTAAAGACGAGATACGTGAAGGCAAATCGTTCCGGTCGGCGATCCCGCGGGGTTGGCGCCGGGCGCGGAAGACCATCCTGTCCGGTAACGCCGTCACCTTCCTGGCCGCCGCGGTGCTGTATGTCCTGGCGATCGGTCAAGTGAAGGGGTTCGCGTTCACGCTCGGGCTGACCACCGCGCTCGACACCGTCGTGGTGTTCCTAGTGACGTGGCCGCTGGTGTACCTGGCCGGAAACTCCAAGACGCTGGCCAAGCCCGCCTACAACGGCCTCGGAGCGGTCCAGCAGGTCGCGCGGGAGCGGCGGGCGGCGACTACCGGGGCCTCCACGACAGGACGGGGGTAGCGAGATGGCGTCCAACGCGGACACGACCGGGGCTGACAAAACGACCGCCGTCGAACTGAGCAAGGACACCGCACGCGAGGTCCGGGCGACCGGCAGCGACGTGGGCACCGTGCCGCACCACAGTTTCTTGTCCCGCCTCTACACCGGTACCGGCGCATTCGAGGTCGTCGGGCGTCGGCGACTCTGGTACGCGATCAGCGGGTTCATCGTCGCCGTCGCGGTCCTCAGCATCCTGATCCGCGGGTTCACCTTCGGCATCGACTTCAATGGCGGCACGACGATGTCACTGCCCGTCTCCGGCGACAAAGGCCACGCGACGGTCAGCGGGGTCGGCGACGTCTTCCGGCAGACACTGGGCCACGACGCGGAGTCGGTGGTGATCGTCGGCAGCGGCTCGTCGGCGACGGTACAGATCCGGTCGGAGACGTTGTCCAACGACAAGGCCGAGAAATTGCGCGACGCGCTGTTCGACAAGTACCAGCCCAAGGGCCCCGATGGTCAGCCCAGCAAGAAGGCCATCTCGGATTCGGCGGTGTCATCGACGTGGGGCGGTCAGATCACCAAAAAGGCGGTCATCGCCTTGGTGGTATTCCTGGTGCTGGTCAGCCTTTACATCACCGTCCGCTATGAGCGCTTCATGGCGATTTCGGCGCTGACCACGATGGTTTTCGACCTTACGGTCACCGCTGGGATTTATTCGCTGGTGGGCTTCGAAGTCACCCCGGCCACCGTCATCGGTTTGCTGACAATCCTGGGCTTCTCGCTGTACGACACGGTCATCGTGTTCGACAAGGTCGAAGAGAACACCCACGGTTTCCAGCACACAACTCGGCGAACGTTCGCTGAGGAGGCCAACCTGGCGGTCAACCAGACGTTCATGCGGTCGATCAACACCAGCCTGATCTCCACGCTGCCGGTGCTGGCGCTGATGTTGGTTGCGGTGTGGCTGCTGGGAGTGGGGACGCTCAAAGATCTGGCCCTGGTGCAGCTGGTCGGCATCATTGTCGGCACCTACTCGTCGATCTTCTTCGCCACACCGCTACTGGTCACGCTGCGCGAACGCACCGAGCTGGTGCAGACCCACACCCGCCGGGTCCTGCGGCGGCGCGGGCCGGACGCGGCGGGTAAGGCCGCCGACAAGGGAGAAAAGTCAGACAAGCCGGCAGACAACAGCGACGAGCCCAGTGAGCCGTCTGCGCCGGCAAGAGCGTCCGTCGTCGACACCGGCCAGGCCGCGCCCAGCAAGCCGGCCCCGGGCGCTCGGCCGGTGCGGAATTCCGCCGGCCGCCATGCGCGTCCGACCGGCAAGCAGAACAAACGCTAGCCCGATGATTGCCTGGCGTCGCCGGATAGCCGCCAGCTGTGTGGCGGTCGCCCTCGCCGCAGCCGCGCCAGGTGCGTTGACCGGGTGCTCGGGAAGCGCCGCGGGGCAAGTTGATTACGTCGTCGACGGCGCGCTGGACACCTACAACACCAACACGGTTAGCGGCGCTGCGTCGGCGGGAGCGCAGGCCTTCGCCCGCACGCTGACCGGATTCGGCTATCACGGCCCAGACGGCCAGGTCGTCGCAGATCACGACTTCGGCTCGATCTCGATGGTCGGCGGTTCGCCGCTGGTGCTGGACTACCAGATCGCCGACAACGCCGTCTACAGCGACGGTAAGCCGGTCACCTGCGACGACCTGGTGTTGACCTGGGCGGCCCAGTCGGGCCGTTTTCCCGGCTTCGACGCAGCCAGCCAGGCCGGCTATGTCGATGTCACGTCGATCGACTGCCAACCCGGGCAGAAGAAAGCGCGGGTATCGTTCGCCCCCGACCGCAACATCGTCGACTACAACCAGCTGTTCACCGCGACCTCGATCATGCCGTCGCACGTGATCGCCGATGAGCTCGGCGTTAACGTCACCGCGTCACTGCTGGGCAACAACGGGCCGGTCATCGCGCGCATCGCCCAGACCTGGAACACCACCTGGAATCTCAAGCCCGGCACCGAATCGGGCGCCGTCGCCAAGCACTTTCCCTCCAGCGGGCCGTACAAGATCGAATCGGTGTTGGACGGCGGCGCAGTCGTTCTGGTCGCCAACGACAAATGGTGGGGCGGCAAGCCGATGACCAAGCGGGTCACCGTCTGGCCGCAGAAAGCCGACATCCAGGATCGGGTCAACGACAAGAGCGCCGACGTCGTTGATGTGGCCGCCGGCTCTTCGGGCGCACTGGCCACCCCGGACACCTACCGCCGCACCGACGCCGCGGCCGACGGCATCGAGCAACTGATCTTCGCGCCGAGCGGATCACTCGCCGACGTCGCGGCCCGGCGTGCGGTTGCGTCCTGCACCCCGCGCGATGTGATCGCGCGAGATGCCGCGGCACCGATCGCCAACGCGCGGCTGCACACCGCCGCCGAGGACGCTGTCGGTCAAGCCGAAAACGTGCCTGAGGCAGGCCAATTCATCAAAGCGGATCCGGTCGCGGCACGCGCAGGGCTGAAGAACAAGCCGCTGCCGGTGCGGATCGGCTATCGGGGACCCAATGCGCGACTGGCCGCGATCGTCGGCGCCATCGCCAAGGCCTGCGGTCCGGCCGGCATCACCGTCTCCGACGTCACGTCGGACTCAGTCGGCCCGCAGGCGCTCAAGGACGGCAAGATCGATGTGCTGCTGGCCAGCACCGGTGGCGCCACCGGCAGCGGTTCGACCGGATCGTCGGCGATGGACGCCTACGACCTGCACACCGGCAACGGCAACAACGTGTCGGGCTACACCAACAGCCAAATCGACGGGATCATCGGCTCGCTTGCGGTGTCGGCCGACCCCGCCGACCTGGTCCGGCTACTGGCCGAGAGCGCACCGGTGCTGTGGGCCGGAATGCCGACGCTGCCGCTTTATCGCCAGCAGCGAAGCCTATTGGTGTCCAAAAAGATGTACGCCGTCGGCACCAACCCCAGCCGTTGGGGCGCCGGGTGGAACATGGACCGATGGGTCCTGGTGCGATGACGGCAGCCGAGCTGGTCGCCGCGTTGACCCGGCAGGTCGCCGACTTTCCGTCAGCGGGGATTCAGTTCAAGGATCTGACCCCGGTTTTCGCCGACGCACGCGGGCTGGCCGCGGTCACCGACGAGTTGGCCGGCGTCGCCTCCGGTGCCGATCTGATCGCCGGTATCGACGCGCGCGGATTTCTGCTCGGCGGCGCCGTGGCCGCCCGGCTGGGGACCGGCGTGCTGGCCATTCGCAAAGGCGGCAAGCTACCACCGCCGGTACGCACCGAGCAGTACCAACTGGAATACGACACCGCGAGCCTGGAGCTGCCCGCCGACGGGATCGAATTGTCCGGCCGCAGCGTTGTCATAGTGGACGACGTGTTGGCCACCGGCGGGACACTTGCCGCGGCGCACCGGCTGCTCGAACGGGCGGGCGCGCAGGTGAGGGTCGCCGCGGTGGTCATTGAATTGGCCGGTCTGGGCGGTCGTGAGCTGGTTGCGCCGCTGCCGGTGCACACCGTCGCGGTTCTCTAGCGCACAGCGCGGCGGACGATATCCTGGAGGCTCCGGAGGTGAGTGGCGTGGCAGACGACAAGGGGACGGCGGTACAGCCGCCCACCGAGCCGCTGCAGCTCGCCGACATCCCGCCGTCGACAGAGCCCGGGATCGGACTCAAGGCTCCCAGCAGCGCCTCCCGCCGGGTCCGCGCCCGGCTGGCGCGACGCATGACCGCTCAGCGCAGCACGCTCAGCCCGGTGCTCGAGCCGTTGGTCGCGGTGCACCGGGAGATCTACCCGAAGGCCGACCTGTCGCTGTTGCAGCGGGCCTACGAGGTGGCCGAGCAGCGGCACGCCAGCCAGCTGCGGCATTCGGGGGATCCGTACATCACCCACCCGTTGGCCGTGGCCAACATCCTGGCCGAGTTGGGGATGGACACCACGACGCTGGTGGCGGCGCTGTTGCATGACACGGTGGAAGACACCGGCTACACCCTGGAGGCGTTGTCGAGCGACTTCGGCGAGGAAGTCGGTCATCTGGTCGACGGGGTGACCAAGTTGGACCGGGTGGTGCTGGGCAGCGCCGCCGAAGGCGAGACGATCCGCAAGATGATCACCGCGATGGCACGCGACCCCCGGGTGCTGGTGATCAAGGTGGCCGACCGGCTGCACAACATGCGGACCATGCGCTTCCTGCCGCCGGAAAAGCAGGCCCGTAAGGCCCGTGAGACGCTGGAAGTCATTGCGCCGCTGGCACATCGGCTCGGTATGGCCACGGTCAAGTGGGAGTTGGAGGATTTGTCCTTCGCGATCCTGCATCCCAAGAAGTACGAGGAGATCGTGCGACTGGTAGCGGGCCGGGCGCCGTCGCGGGACACCTACCTGGCCAAGGTCCGCGCCGAGATCATCGCCACGCTGAACAGGTCGAAGATCAACGCGGTAGTGGAGGGACGGCCCAAGCACTATTGGTCGATCTACCAGAAGATGATCGTCAAAGGCCGCGACTTCGACGACATCCACGACCTTGTCGGTATCCGTATTCTCTGCGACGAAATCCGCGACTGCTATGCCGCGGTGGGTGTGGTGCATTCGTTGTGGCAACCGATGGCGGGCCGGTTCAAGGACTACATCGCTCAGCCGCGCTACGGGGTGTACCAGTCGCTGCACACCACCGTCGTCGGGCCCGAGGGCAAGCCGCTGGAGGTGCAGATCCGCACGCGTGACATGCACCGCACCGCGGAGTACGGCATCGCCTCACACTGGCGCTACAAGGAGACCAAGGGCCGCAACGGGGTTCCGCATTTGCAGGCCGCTGCCGAGATCGACGACATGGCCTGGATGCGTCAACTGCTCGACTGGCAGCGGGAAGCCGCCGACCCCGGCGAGTTCCTCGAGTCATTGCGATACGACCTTGCGGTGCAAGAGATCTTCGTCTTCACCCCGAAGGGTGACGTGATCACGTTGCCCACCGGCTCCACTCCGGTGGACTTCGCCTACGCCGTGCACACCGAGGTCGGTCACCGCTGCATCGGCGCCCGCGTCAACGGCCGGTTGGTCGCGCTGGAACGCAAGCTCGAAAACGGCGAAGTCGTCGAGGTTTTCACCTCGAAGGCGGCCACCGCCGGACCGTCGCGCGACTGGCAGCAATTCGTGGCCTCACCTCGCGCCAAGACCAAGATCCGGCAATGGTTCGCCAAAGAGCGCAGGGAAGAGGCGCTCGAAACCGGCAAGGATGCGATCACCCGCGAGGTACGCCGCGGCGGGCTTCCGTTGCAGCGCCTGGTCAACGGCGGATCCATGGCGGCGGTCGCCAACGAGCTGCACTACGCCGACGTGTCGGCGCTCTACACCGCGGTGGGTGAAGGCCACATCTCAGCCAAGCATGTGGTGCAACGGCTTCTCGTCGAGCTGGGCGGAATCGACCAGGCCGAAGAAGATCTTGCTGAACGCTCGACGCTCACGGCGACCCCGCGCCGCCCGCGCAGCGATGACGTCGGCGTCGCGGTGCCGGGCGCACCGGGTGTGTTGACCAAGCTGGCCAAGTGCTGCACACCGGTGCCCGGCGACCTGATCCTCGGTTTCGTCACCCGCGGTGGGGGAGTCAGCGTGCACCGCACCGATTGCACCAACGCCACGTCGCTGCAACATCAGTCCGAGCGCATCATCGAGGTGCATTGGGCGCCGTCGCCGTCATCGGTGTTCCTGGTGGCCATTCAGGTGGAGGCCCTGGATCGGCACCGGCTGCTTTCCGACGTCACCCGCGTGCTGGCCGACGAGCGCGTCAACATCCTGTCGGCATCGGTGACCACTTCCGCCGGCGACCGAGTGGCTATCAGCCGCTTCACCTTTGAGATGGGCGATCCCAAGCATCTGGGTCATCTGCTCGATGTCGTCCGCAACGTCGAAGGCGTCTACGACGTCTACCGGGTGACGTCAGCGGCCTGACGGGTGAGTGTCGAAGGCCAGCGCGCGCTGGTCATGGGAGCCAGCGGCAACGTGGGCGCGTGCGTGACCCGCCAGCTGGCAGCCGGCGGCGCCGACGTCCGGGTCTTACTGCGTAAGTCCAGTTCCACCAAGGGAATCGACGGACTCGACGTGGAACGCAGGTACGGCGATCTCGGTGACAGCGTCGCTGTCGCCGCCGCGATGGCGGATCGCGACGTCGTCTACTACTGCGTCGTCGACACCCGGGCGGAGTTGCGAGATCCCGCGCCGCTGTTCAGGACCAACGTCGACGCTCTACGTCAGGTACTCGACGTGGCGGTGCGGGCGAACCTCCAGCGATTCGTATTCCTGAGCACAATCGGCACCATTGCCGTCGGCCGAAATGGCGAAACCGTCGACGAGGACACCCCGTTCAATTGGGCCGAGCAGGCCGGTAGCTACATCGAATCACGCCGCGCCGCCGAGCAACTGGTGTTGTCCTACGTCGCCGATCACGGGCTGCCCGGCGTGGTGGCCAACGTGTCCAACCCGTACGGGCCGCCCGATTGGCAGCCGCGCCAAGGGATGTTCGTCAAGCTCGCCGCGCAGGGGAAGCTGCCGTTTTACGTACGTGGCGTCGGCTCGGAGGTGGTGGGTATCGACGACGCTGCCGACGGGCTGCTGCTTGCTGCGCAGCGGGGGCGGGTCGGGCAGCGTTACATCATCTCGGAGCGCTACATGACCCAGCGCGAACTGGTGACCGTCGCCGCCCAGGCCGTCGGTGCCCGGCCGCCGCGGCTCGGTCTGCCGATGGCGGCAATGTACGCGTTCGCCAAGCTATCCGACGCGGCGGGCAGGTTGCTGCGCAAGGACTTTCCGATCAGTATGCAGAGCGCGCGGCTGGTGGAACTGACCTCGCCGGCCAGCCATGCCAAGGCGACTCGTGAACTCGGCTGGCATCCGGCGCCCACCGAAGACTCCATCCAGCGCGCGGCGCACACCTACGTCGCGCGGGTCAGTCCCGGCGCGCCGAGATGATGCTGACTTCATTGGCCGGCGCGCCGTCGTCGCCGCCACCGGAGACGCCGCCCGAAGCAATCTTGTCCAGCGCGGCGAGGCCGGCTTGGTTGATCGTGCCGAACACGGTGTAGTTGGGCGGCAGCAGCGAATCACGGTAGACCAGGAAGAACTGGCTGCCGTTGGTACCCGGTCCGGCATTGGCCATCGCCACTGTGCCCCGTGGATAGACGACGGGCTGCTGCAACGCCGGGTCGCCTGGCCGGTACTGCGACGTCGGGTACTCGTTGGGGAACTGATATCCCGGTCCGCCGGTTCCATCGCCCTTGGGGTCTCCGCACTGTAGAACCGAGAGTGCGCGTGCCGTGGTCAGCCGATGGCATTCGGTGTTGTCGAAGTACGCCTGCTGGGCCAGCGACACGAAACTGTTGACGGTGCAAGGTGATTCGTTGTTGGCGAGCTGTAGTCCGATCCGCCCACGGTCAGTGACGATGGTCAGCCCGATTTGGGCGGGCTCCGTCGACGTCTTGCCCGCGGGTGGTGGGCCCGCTTGTTTGCTGATCGGCTCGTTGGTCCGCGGGTACTGGCAGTTCGCTCCCACGCCAGGCGACGGAACGAACGGGGGCAGGTGCGGGCCGCTCACCGGCGCGACGCGCGGCAGCGTCGATTTTGCCCCCGCCGCCGTGCTGGCCGAAGTGGTGGTGGCCGTCGTGTTCTGGTTGTGGCGGGTGCAGGACGCCGTCGTGATGGCGACGGCGACGATGGCCAGTGCGGCAGCGACTCGGCGGAGTTTCATCATCAGTCCAGTAGCACCGACTTGACGGTGACCTCAGTGGCCGGCGGTCCGTCCGAGCCACCACCCGCGACGCCGCCCTTGGCGATCTTGTCCAGGGTGGCCAGGCCGTCGTCCTGGATTTTGCCGAAGACCGTGTAGGCCGGGGGCAATTGAGTGTCTTTGTACACCAGGAAGAATTGGCTGCCGTTGGTGTCCGGCCCGCTGTTGGCCATCGCCAAGGTGCCGCGCGGGTAGGTCACCGGCTCGCGGGCCGCGGGGTCGTTCGGCGGGTACTGATCGGTCGGGTACTCGTTGGCGAATCGATAGCCTGGGCCGCCGGTGCCATCGGCGCTCGGGTCGCCGCACTGCAGGATCGATGATGTCGGCCCGGAGGTCAGGCGGTGGCATTTGGTGTCGTCGAAGAACTTCTGCTGCGCTAGGCTTGCGAAACTGTTGACCGTGCACGGTGATTCGTTGTTGGCGAGCAGTAGGCCGATGTGGCCCTGGCTGGTGACCATGCTGACGCTGACCTGTGCCGGGTCGGTTGGGACTTTGCCGGTTCTGGGCGGCTTGGCCGGTTTGGTGGCCGGCTCGGCCGATGGTGGGTATTGGCAGTTGGCCCCGAGATCGGCGGTCGGTTTGAAAGCCGGCAATGCTGCACCCGACGCGCTTGGAGCGGCGCTGGCCGAGGTGCCTGCGCTGGCTGAGGCCTTCTTGTCGTCATGATTGTCCAGCACGACGATGACCACCACCGCGACGACCACCACCGCCGCCGCGACTGATCCGCCGACGATGGCCAGGGTTCGGCGACGGCGGGCCTGCTGGGCGCGGCGCTCGAGCTGCCGTTCCAATTTGCGCTTGGCTGACGCACGTCGCTGTTCGTTGCTCGGCACCGCCTGTCCCTTCATGATCGCGGCTGGGTCAGCAAAGAGTGTGCCAGTTCACCCTCAATGTGGGTGGCGCGACCCGTGGGCGATCGCCTGGATGGGAAACTGGACAGCGTGTTGGTCACCGGATTTCCCGCTGGTTTGCTGCAGTGCAACTGCTACGTGGTCGCACCGCACCCGGGAGCCGACGCCATCGTCGTCGACCCGGGCCAGCGTGCGATGGGTCAACTGCGACGCATTCTCGACGAGAATCGGCTGACGCCGGCGGCGGTACTGCTCACCCACGGCCACATCGACCACATCTGGTCGGCGCAGAAGGTGTCCGACACATTCGGTTGCCCGACCTACATCCATCCCGAAGACCGATTCATGTTGACCGACCCGATCAAGGATTTCGGTCCGAAGCTGGGGCAAATCCTGCTCGCCGCGATCTTCCGCGAGCCCAAGCAGGTCGTCGAACTGGACCGTGACGGCGACAAGATCGACCTTGCCGGAATCGGCGTCACCGTCGACCACACGCCGGGCCATACCCGCGGATCGGTGATTTTCCGGGTCAGCGGCGACAAAGACCTCGTTTTCACCGGCGACACGCTGTTCCAGCGATCGGTCGGCCGTACCGACCTGTTCGGCGGCAGCGGCCGGGACCTGCTCCGCTCGATCGTCAACAAGTTGTTGGTGCTCGACGACAGCACCGTGGTGCTGCCCGGTCACGGCAACTCCACCACCATCGGTGACGAACGCCGGTTCAATCCGTACATCGAGGGGCTCAGCCCGTGAGTGAGTTCGTCGCGCCGAAGGGTGTGCCAGACTACATTCCGCCGGATTCGGCACAGTTCGTCGCGGTCCGCTCGACACTGCTCGACGCAGCCCGCCGAGCCGGCTACAGCGACATCGAGTTGCCCATCTTCGAGGACACCGCGTTGTTCGCCCGCGGAGTCGGGGAGTCCACCGACGTGGTGTCAAAGGAGATGTACACCTTCGCCGACCGTGGGGACCGGTCGGTGACGCTTCGCCCGGAGGGCACCGCCGGGGTGGTGCGCGCGGTGATCGAGCACGGTCTGGACCGCGGCGCGCTGCCGGTCAAGCTCTGCTACGCCGGTCCGTTCTTTCGGTATGAACGCCCGCAGGCAGGCCGCTACCGCCAGTTGCAGCAAGTCGGTGTCGAAGCCATCGGGGTGGACGACCCCGCCTTGGATGCCGAGGTGATCGCCGTTGCCGACGCCGGGTTCCGGTCCGTGGGCCTCGAGAGATTCCGCCTGGAAATCACCTCGCTGGGCGACGACACCTGCCGACCGCAGTATCGGGAACTGCTGCAGGACTTCCTGTTTGGCCTCGACCTCGACGAGCAGACGCGTAAGCGCGCCGAGATCAACCCGCTGCGGGTGCTCGACGACAAGCGCCCCGAGGTCAAGGCGATGACGGCCGATGCGCCGGTGATGCTCGACCATCTCTCCGACGAGGCCAAGCAGCACTTCGACACCGTGCTGGCCCACCTCGACGGGTTGGGCGTGCCGTATGTGATCAACCCGCGGATGGTTCGCGGGCTGGACTACTACACCAAGACCACCTTCGAGTTTGTCCATGACGGGTTGGGCGCCCAGTCCGGCATCGGGGGCGGAGGACGATACGACGGGCTGATGCAACAGCTCGGCGGACAGGACCTGTCTGGTATCGGCTTCGGCCTTGGCGTCGACCGGACGCTGCTGGCGTTGCGGGCCGAAGGCAGAGATGTCGGGCCCACCGCCCGCTGTGATGTGTTCGGGGCGCCGCTGGGCGAGCAGGCCAAGCTACGGCTGGCGGTGCTTGCCGGGCAACTGCGCGCGGCCGGTGTGCGCGTCGATCTGGCTTACGGCGACCGCGGCCTCAAGGGTGCGATGCGTGCGGCTGACCGGTCCGGGGCCCGGGTAGCGCTGGTGGCCGGCGATCGCGACATCGCCGCCGGAACGATCGGTATCAAAGATATGACGACCGGCGAGCAGGTCGATGTGTCGACCGATGCCGTTGTCGGCGAGGTGCTTTCGCGTCTGAAGCAGTAAGCCCAGTCGCTTGCGGTCAGGACCGGCCGTGCTTGACCTGATTGAAGGGCACCCCCCGGTCGGCGGCGAGTTCGCGCGGGAAGCCGAGGATGCGTTCGCCGATCACGTTGCGCGCCATCTCCGTCGTCCCGCCACCGAGCGCTGCGGTCTGCCTGGACAGGTAGCGCTCGCCGACGAACATCAGGCCAGCAGATCCGTCGACGACCCCGCCGCTGCCCGCCACGGCCAACGCGGTATCGACCTCGAGCGCCACTTCGTCGGCCTGGAAGAGGCGAATCAGCGAGCCGCCGGTCGGCGGGAGCGATCCGTCGATCACGCTGCGGTAGACGTGGTCGATCAGCTGCTCCCACACCGCGCGGCGGGTCAGTGCGCGCCCGGCCAGCTCGCGAGCCCGCTCGTTGTCGGTGAGCCCGGCCGCGCGGATCATCGCGTGGTAGTCGGGCGCCTGCTCCTGGTTGTTCTCGGCGCCGCTGCCGCTAGCGAACTCCGAGCCGCCGCCCACCGCGCGCCGCTCGTGGTACAGCTGGCGTGAGGCCACCTCCCAGCCTTTGTCGACTTCGCCGACCACAGCGTCGTCGTCGAGTTCGAGGTCGTCGAAGAATTCTTCGCAGAACTCGGTGGAGCCGTTGACTTGCGTGATCCGGCGCAAAGTGATGCCGGGGCTGTCCAGGCGCACCAGGAACATCGTCAGGCCTTCGTGTTTGGGGACGTTCCAGTTGGTTCGGGCCAGCAGTAGCCCGTAGTCGGCGGCGAAGGCTCCGGTGCTCCATGTCTTGGCGCCGTTGATAATCCATTTCTCGCCGCGTCGCTCGGCGCGGGTGATCACCCCGGCCAGGTCTGAACCGCCACTGGGTTCCGACAGCAGTTGGACGAGCACCTCGTCGCCGCGTAGCGCTGCCGAGATATGTTGCCGCTTCTGGTCTTCGCTGCCGGTGTCGAGGATCGTCGCGCAGCAGATGGTGAATGTCGGCGTGTTCAGGATCAGCGGCATCTCGTAGCTCGCGCTCTCCTCGTCGAACGCCTTCTGGTACGCGATGTCGAGGCCGAGTCCGCCGTAATCGGTCGGGAAACAGATTCCGGCGAAGCCGCCGTCGTAGAGGCGTCGCTGTAACTTGCGGACGTGCTGCCAGGAGTCGGCCTCGCCGCGGTCGGCGTAGGGCGGATTGGCCGGGTCGGCGATGCGGGGCATGTTGGCGGCCAGCCATGCGCGGGCACGCTGGGCGAACTCCGCTACCGACTCAGTCATGACCGCCTCCGAGAGTCCCATTAACGCAAATCGGTAATGACATTATCAGCAGGCCGGCTACTCGGATCGGCGAAAGTTCAGCCCCCGCGCGGCCGCGTCAGCGTGAACTGCTCGACCACGCTGATCGCGCCGTAGGGACCGTTGATCGCGTAGTGGGTCGCCTTGATCGTCGTGTTGCCGCCGGGCTGACCGGGATCGACGTCGAATGCCACGAAGCCATAGGGGTTACGGCTGTCCCGGAACGCCGACCACGGCGCTTTCTCCACCACATATATCGGCGCTTTGCGCCCGATGGCATCGGTGGCGGCGCCGATGCCGGTCACCACCCGGCATCGAGGCTCGGGAAAGAACAACCCGTTTGAGGGCGAGGAGGTGCCGCCGCCACCGATGACCAGGTGCACGGTCCCTTTGGTCGTGTCGATGACATCGTTGTGGTCGGCCACCGGAACCGGCGTCCTGGTTTCGTTGTCCTGCGTGCCGCGTAACGGGTGAGAGCGCTCGTAGTGATGCTCGTGGCCGCACACCACCAGGTCGACCTGGTATTGGTCGAAAAGCGGCAACCATTCCTGACGGATGCCCAAATCCGCTCCATTGGTGTGATCGGCCGTGGAAATTGCGGTCTGATGCATGCAGACGATCACCCAGTCGACGCGCTTGTCGGCCCGTGCGTTCGCGAGTTCGCTTTGTAGCCAACGCTTTTGCGCGCCGCCAGAGTATCCGTGGACGTAGAAATTGCCGCCGTCCTGAAAGCAGATGTCGTCGTTGTTGAGGCTGATGATTCGCACTGAGCCCGCAGTGAACGAGTACCACATGCCGCGTAACTCGTCATCGGATCCAGAGTCGGGCAGCGTGAAGTAGGTCTGATAGGCCGCGTATCCGATTGGGCCGTTGCCCAGTTCGTTCTCGTGATTTCCCGCGGCCGGCATCCACGGCCGGTAGCGCGCGGAGCGGGTGTTGTTGTCGAACCAGTCCGACCAGGTACGAATCCGGTCATGGGCCAGGTTGGCGTAGCACAGGTCGCCGTTGATCAAATTGAACAGCGGACCGATTTTCTCGATCGCGGTGGTGATGTCGCCTGCCGCCGGTGATCCCAAGTTGTCGCTGCCGTAACTTCGGTTCTTCAGCCGGCCCAGTGTCGGCGTCGCCTGGTCACCGAAGCTGGTGAAACGCAACGGTTGGCGCCCCGAGGGTGCGGTACGGACGGTGCCCAGTTCGGGATTGGCGCCGTCGTGCACTGCGGCGTAGATGTAGTCGGTGTCGGCTGCGAGCTTGTCGAGCCTCGCATGGTGCACCCTGACTTCTGTTCTCGATTCCGCGTCCCGGTACGTGCGGGTTTCGGCCGCCACGGTACGGCCGAAACCGGCGGTCGACGTGCCCGCCATGACGCGCGGATTGTCCACCGGATCAGTGGTGTGCCATGAGACGACGACCTCGGACGATGCGTCGTGGCCGAATTGCAGATGCAGCCCGCCCACCGGTTGGGCGCCGCCGCGGTCGGGCCGGGTCCACAGGCTGGGGCCGCGGGCGGGTGATCCGACGAGTGCTACGGCGCCGGCGCCCAAACCCGCGCCGA
>JAVHWH010000317.1:0-13774 GCA_032159915.1 Mycobacterium sp. | reverse complement strand
AGCCATCCGGTCCGGGCAGACCTCGACGAGTGGCTGGCGGTACTGCGGCCACTGACGCCGCGGCTGTACTCGATCTCGTCGAGCCCGCTCGAGGATCCCACCCAGGTGCACGTTACGCCCGGCATCGTGCGATACGCATCATCAGTCGCGGTCACTGACGGGACTACCCGCCACGGCGTGTGTTCGGGCTACCTGGCGGATTTGCAAGCCGGCAGCGAGGTCGATGTTTTCATCCAGTCCACCAAGCACTTTCGGCCGCCCCGCGACCCGGACGCGCGGACGATCATGATCGGACCCGGTACCGGCATCGCACCTTTCCGCGGATTCCTGCACGACCGGGCCGGCCGCGGACACGGCGGAGGCAACTGGCTGTTCTTCGGTGAGCGCCATGAAGCGACCGAGTTCTACTACCGCGACGAGCTGGAGCGCTTCACCCGGTCGGGGCTGTTGACTCGCTTGGACACCGCGTTCTCCCGTGACGGCGACACCAAGCTCTACGTCCAGGACCGGATGCGTGAAAACGCCGCCGATCTGTGGAAGTGGATCACCGACGGCGCATACGTCTACGTGTGCGGCGATGCCGCCCGAATGGCTCACGATGTCGACGAGGCGTTACGGGGCATCGTGGCGCAGCAGAGCGGTCGTAGCCCAAAAAGCGCGGCGGCCTACCTGTATGCGATGTCGGCCGAGCGGCGCTATGTGCGGGACGTGTATTGAGCACCGGCAGGCCGCGGGCGACCAGAAGCGCTCGACGACCGCTGCGGGCGATCGTCCTGGCCGGCGGCGCATCGCGGCGGCTCGGCGCCGACAAGCCCGAGCAGCGGATCGGCGGACGACGACTGCTCGACATCGCCTTGGCGGCGGTAGCCGGTGCCGATGCCGTGGTGGTGGTGGGGCCGCCGCGGGATGTGCCGACCGGAGTCACGGTAGTGCGCGAGGACCCACCAGGCGGCGGTCCGGTGGCCGCGCTAGCAGCGGGACTCGCGGCGCTACCCGGCGACCAAGCCGACGTGGTGGTGCTGCCCGCCGACTTACCGGACATCACCGCACACACGGTGACGGTGTTGGCCCAGGCCCGCGGTGATGCACCGGTAGCGCTGGCTGTCGACGACAGCGGCCGGCCGCAATACCTCACCGCCGTCTGGGATTCGGCGGCCCTGGCGGCGGCGCTCGGCACCGATCCGCCGCGAATGCGAGACCTCATTCCGGCTGACGCCGTGACGGCCGCGGTGGGCGGCGCCGGCGACATCGACACACCTGAGCAGCTGGCCGCGGCGCGTGCCCGCGCCGCAGATCGTCCTCACGCCAGTCCGTGAACCGGAGTGAGAAAGGCGTGATGGCACGGCAACCCAACGCGACGCCGGCGCAATACGGGTCTCCTAGTGTCGGTTTCGACACTCGCGAGAGGAGCACAGCAGTGCGTCAACGCACAGTGGCTGTTATCGGGCACGGCATGGTCGGGCATCGCTTCGTCGAGGCGCTGCGCGCCCGCGACACCGACGGCACCTGGCGGATCGTCGTGTTCGGCGAAGAGGCCGACGCCGCATACGACCGGGTCGGCTTGTCGTCCTATGTGGGTGCCTGGGATCGCGCGCTGCTCGCGCTCACCGGCAACGACTACGCGGGCGACGATCTCGTCGAGCTTCGGCTGGGCAGCATGGTGTCGGCGATCGACCGCGCAGCCAGGCGCCTCACAATCGCCGATGGATCCGAATTGAGCTACGACGCACTGGTTTTAGCCACCGGCTCGTATCCATTCGTGCCACCGGTGCCCGGCAGCGACGCCGCCGGCTGTCACGTGTACCGGACGTTGGACGACCTGGACGCCATCCGGGTGGATGCCGAGGCCGCGTTGGCCCGCGACCCGGACGCCGTCGGCGTCGTCGTCGGCGGCGGACTGCTCGGCTTGGAGGCCGCCAACGCGCTACGACTGCTCGGAATCCGTCCGCACGTCGTCGAATTCGCACCCCGACTGATGCCGCTGCAGGTCGACCAGGCCGGTGGCGAGCTTCTGCTGCGTTCGGTGCGCGCGCTGGGCATCGGTGTCACGGTCGGCGCCGGCACGTCGGCGATCGAGCCGATCGTCAACCAGGGCGCCAACACGCTACGGGTGACGCTGAGCAATGACGAGGTGATCGACGCGGCGTTGCTGGTGTTCTCGGCGGGGGTTCGTCCGCGCGACGAGCTGGCCCGCTCGGCGGGGCTCGCACTCGGCGAACGCGGCGGCGTGAACTGCGACCTGACCTGCGCCACCAGCGATCCGGCGATTTATGCGATCGGCGAAGTGGCCGCGGTCGAGGGCCGCTGCTACGGGCTGGTCGGACCCGGCTATGCCGGTGCGGAAGTCGTCGCCGACCGACTGCTCGGCGGCGACGCGAAGTTTCCCGGCGCCGACCTGTCCACCAAGCTCAAGCTGCTCGGTGTCGACGTGGCCAGCTTCGGCGACGCGCTGGCCACCACGCCGGGCTCGCTGGAGGTTGTGGTGTCCGACCCCATCGGTGCGACCTACGCCAAGTTGGTGCTGTCCGACGATGCGCAGACGCTGCTCGGCGGTGTCCTGGTCGGCGATGCCTCCAGCTACGGCGTGCTGCGGCCGCTGGTCGGCTCGCCGCTGCCCGGCGACCCGGTGGCGCTGATCGCGCCGGCCGGCGGCGACAGACCGTCGCTGGGGGCAGGCGCGCTGCCCGACGACGCACAGATCTGCTCCTGCAACAACGTCACCAAGGCGGCGTTGTGCGCGGCGATCACCGACGGCGCCTGCGCTGTCACCGACCTCAAAGGCTGCACCAACGCCGGCACGTCGTGCGGGTCGTGCGTGCCTCTGCTGTCACAGCTGCTGGCCGCCCAGGGCGTCGAAGTGCCAAAAGCGTTGTGCGAGCACTTCTCCCACTCGCGCTCCGAGCTGTTCGAGATCGTGCAGGCCGGCGGCATCCGGACGTTTTCCGGCCTCATCGAACGCTACGGCACCGGTACCGGCTGCGACATCTGCAAGCCGGTGGTGGCATCGATCCTGGCGTCGACCAGCTCCGAGCACATCCTCGACGGCGAACAGGCGTCGCTGCAGGACACCAACGACCACTTCCTGGCCAACCTCCAGCGCAACGGCACCTATTCGGTCGTCCCGCGGGTACCCGGCGGCGACATCACGCCCGCGCAGTTGATCCTCATCGGGGAGATCGCCCGCGACTTCGGGCTCTACACCAAAATCACCGGCGGGCAACGCATCGACATGTTCGGAGCGACCGTCGACCAACTGCCGTCGATCTGGCTCAGGCTCGTCGAAGGCGGGATGGAGTCCGGCCACGCCTACGGTAAGTCGTTGCGTACCGTCAAGAGTTGCGTCGGGACCGACTGGTGTCGCTACGGTCAGCAGGATTCAGTCCAGATGGCGATCGATCTGGAATTGCGGTATCGCGGGCTGCGGGCACCGCACAAGATCAAAATGGCCGTTTCGGGTTGCGCCCGGGAGTGCGCTGAGGCCCGCGGAAAAGATGTCGGCGTGATCGCCACCGAGGCGGGCTGGAATCTCTACGTCGGTGGCAACGGCGGTATGACGCCCAAGCATGCTCAGTTACTCGCCTCCGACCTTGACGGTGAGACGTTGGTGCACTACATCGATCGCTTCCTGATGTACTACATCCGGACCGCGAGCCGGCTGCAACGTACCGCGCCGTGGCTCGACGAGCTCGACGGCGGGCTCGACCACCTGCGTGAGGTGATCATCGACGACTCACTGGGTCTGGCAGGCGATTTCGAGGCGGCGATGGAGCGCCACGTCGACGGCTACCAATGTGAGTGGAAAGCCGTCCTCGACGACCCCGAGAAGCTGGCGCGCTTCGTGTCGTTCGTCAACGCGCCCGGTGCGCCCGACCCGACCGTCGAATTCACCGATAAGAACGGGCGCAAAGTCCCCGTCCTGATCGGCACGCCTATGGTGCGGAGCCGCTGAGATGGCAGCAGCATTCGATCTCGGTCGATGGCGCCAGGACTGGACCGCGGCCTGCCCGGTGCGGCGGCTACAACCTATGCGCGGGGTGGCGGTGCTGCTGCCCGACAGCGCACAGGTGGCGCTTTTCTTGTTGGCCGACAACAGCCTTCGTGCGGTCGGCAATATCGATCCGATCGGTCGCGCCGCGGTGATGTCGCGCGGCATCGTCGGCGACCGTGGCGGTGTGCCGATGATCCAATCACCTTTGAAGAAACAAGCTTTCAGCTTGCTGGACGGCCGCTGCCTGGACGCCGAGGGCGTGTCGATCCCGGTTTATGCAACTCGAGTCGGCGTGGACGGCACCGTATGGGTGGCCAACTCGCCCGAGATCGGGTTCGGCTACCGCCGCGCCGGGCTTTCAGCCTGACCCGCGACTAACCCGGCACACCCGCCGGTGCCGGCGCCTGGCAGATCGCGGCCTCCCGTCGACGACGGCAGGCGAGCCTGATCACCGCCGGATGCAGACCCAGCGGCGCGGACACCACGTCGGCCCCTGCGGAATGCAAGCGGCCCTGAAAGATCCCGTCGGCCAACAGGTACGACGCCAGGGCGACCCGACGGGCGCCGGATCGGCGCACGGTCGCCACGACGTCGGGCACCGACGGGTAGCCGGAGCCGTCCCGGCAGGGCGCGGCGAACGCGATCGACACCCGGTGTCCGACCAATGCCGACAGCGCCGCGGCAGTGAACTGCAACTCTCCGCGGGCCCGCGGGTCACGGGTGCCGGCAGCCACGAGCACCACCTGGTCGTCAGGACGCCAGCCGGCTTCCAGCAGCCGGCACAGCATCACGCGCGCCAACTCCGGCGACGGCCCGAGCGGGCGGGTGACGGTCACGCGCTGATGTCCCGAGGCAGCGACGTAACGGGGCACGTCGGCGCGGACGTGGTACCCGCTGGACAGCAGCGCCGGTATGACGATCGTCGGCTCGTCGCGCACACTGCGGAGCACCTCTGCGGGCGTGGGTCCCAGCACATCAACGAACCCGACCCGGACCTGCTCGTCCAGTGCATCGGCCATGGCCGCCGCGAGGTCGCCGATCATCGCCACGCCCAGCGGGTTTCGGGTCCCATGCGCCACCAGCAGTGTGGTCACCGAGCCGGCCCGGCATCGTCGGGCATGAAGTCCACCGCCAGCCGGTAACCCCGCTTCACCGCGGTGGCGATCAACTCCTTGGCGCCGATCGCGGTCCGCAGTCGCGCGACCGCGGCCTCGACCACGTGTGGGTCGTCACCGCCGAGTGCCTCCAGCATCACATCCCGCGACACCACCGCGCCGGGGGCGGCGGCGAGCAACTTGAGCAGGACCAGCGAGTTGGGCGAAAGATCGCGCACGACGCCATCGACGACAGCGCACGTCGCGCGAACGCCGAGGCGGTGCCCCGCGACCGACAGGTCGGGCCGGCGACGCGGCAACTCGTCAGCGACGGCGCGGGCCAACGCGCCGAGCCGCATCCGTTCGGGTTGTACCGACGGCACCTTGGCGTGGTGTAGCGGCCGGGCCGTCACCGGGCCAACGCAGAATGCGGTCACCGTCACCGACATTGCCCGCCGGACCGCTTCGGTGAGCCGTAACTCATCGGCCCGCATCAGGAATGAGGCGGCCGCCGGCGCCGAGGTGAAAGTGATCGCGTCCACACCCCCGAGAGCGACTTTCTCGACCAGACCGTCCAGCGCGCCGAGGTGTTCCGGCGGCTCCCATCGATATACCGGCACTCCCACCACGGTGGCGCCACGCTCGACGAGCGTGTCGATGAATCCCGGCACCGGATCCCAGTCGTCGGTGGCGCCGTGCAACTGCACCACGACGCGTTTGCCGTCGAGGTCCTCGACCGTCAAATGGGCGAGCACCTCCTCCGAGGACTCGGAGACCGGAGACCACTCTTCGCGCAGACCCGCAGCGCGCAAGGCACCGGTGGCTTTCGGTCCGCGGGAGATCACCCTGGCCTTGCCCAGCGCTGCCAGCAGCGCCTCGGCCATCCCCCAGCCCTCCGCGGCCTCGACCCAGCCTCTGAACCCGATTCCCGTCGTCGCGATCAAGACGTCGGGTGGTGCGTCGATCACCTCGTCGGTGGCGGCCCGAAGTCGAACGTCGTCGGCCAGCGGAACCATACTCATGGCCGCGGCCGCAACGACCTCGGCACCACGACGGCGCAGCATCGTGGTGAACTCATCCACCCGCCGCGACGCTGTGACGGCCACCGTGAAGCCCGTCAACGACGACACGTCTGGCTCGGTCATACGGCACTTCCCCTGCCCGTCTCGCTGTCTGTCTGGAAATTTATGAGGGCGATGTTGCTGCCCCGATGCCTGCGGTGTCGCCGCGGTGAATTCGCCCTCACGGACGGCCGGGGCGCGACGTGAGCCGCGAGATAACTCAGCTGGCGCCACCTACGAGGGATCGATTTCCAGCTTTGTCGACGGATTTGTCCCAAGCAAGTCGTGGCGTGTTCGATTGCTCACCAAGCATGCGGCGCTGTTGCGAAGTTCCTGTCATACACGGCAACTGACCGGTTACCACCGGTAATAGCCCGGTGATGGCTGCCTAACCGTCGGGCAACGGCCAGATGGTGAGCTGTCAGCTATGGGAATGCTTTCACTGCTACGTCCACGTAAGGCGACCGCTGCGGTCGAGCCACCGACCATTTACGACGCGATCGGCGGTTACCAGGCAATCGAACTGGTCGTCGAAGACTTCTACCGGCGGGTGCTTGCCGACGACCGGTTGTCGGGCTTTTTCACCGGCTCGAACATGAACCGGCTGAAGGGCAAGCAGGTCGAATTTTTCGCCGCCGCGCTCGGTGGCCCGGAGCCGTACACCGGCGCCCCGATGAAGCACGTTCATCAGGGCCGCGGCATCATGATGTCGCACTTCAGCCTGGTGGCCAATCATCTGGCCGATGCATTGTCCGAAGCCGGCGTTCCGCCTGCGACAGTCGCCCAGATCATCAGCGCCATCGCTCCGCTGGCCGCCGACATCGCCTCAGACCACGCGGCCGCCGGCAGGTGAACCACACCTCCGTGACGGCGGGCATCCGGGCCGGTCGACAATGCAGGAATGAGCCGGTCATTCGACGAATTGGTTGCCGAAGCCGTCGCAGCACCGATCGACGGCTGGGATTTCTCCTGGCTTGACGATCGCGCCAGCGAGCAGCGTCCGTCCTGGGGCTATCAGCGACTGATGAGTCAGCGGTTGGCCGCGGCGTCGGCCGGCCTGGACATCGACACCGGCGGCGGGGAGGTGCTCGCCGGCGCGACGAGCTTTCCGCCGACGATGGTCGCCACCGAGTCCTGGCCGCCGAACGCGGCCCTGGCCACCGCACTGCTGCACCGACGCGGGGTCGTGGTGGTGGCGACGGGCGACGAGTCGACGCTGCCGTTCGCCGACGAGGCGTTCGACCTGGTGACCAGCCGGCACGCAACCGTGGTGCGCTGGCGGGAGATCGCCCGGGTGCTGCGCCCGGGCGGGAGCTATCTGGCTCAACAGATCGGCCCCGCGACGATGAGGGAGCTCTTCGAATTCTTCCTCGGGCCGCAGCCGGCGAAGTGGGCCGAGTTGGAGCCAGATACTCAGACCGCGCAAGCACGAGCCGCTGGTTTGGAGGTCGTCCAGATGCGGATGGAGCGCCTCCGGTCGGAGTTCTTCGACGTCGGTGGGATTATCTACTTCTTGCGCAAGGTGATCTGGACCGTCCCGGACTTCAGCGTCGAGCGCTACCGCGAGCGGCTGCATGCGATGCACGAGCGGATCGAGACCGACGGCGTGTTCGTCGCGCATGCGACGCGCCTGCTGGTCGAGGCCCGCAAACCCTGAGCTACCCTTCAGCCCGCAGAACGTCCAGCGCGTGCTGCAGATCCGCCGGGTACGGACTGACGATTTCTATCTGTCGACCGTCGCCGGGATGCGCGAACGACAACGACCGCGCATGTAGCCATTGGCGTTCCAGCCCAAGCTTTTCCGCCAACTTCGGGTTGGCGCCGTAGGTCAGGTCGCCACAGCAGGGGTGGTGCAGCGCGGCAAAGTGCACCCGAATCTGGTGTGTGCGGCCGGTTTCCAGATGCACGTCGAGCAAACTGGCGGCAACGAAAGCTTCGACGGTGTCGTAGTGAGTCACGCTGTGCCGGCCCCCGGAGGTGACCGCAAACTTCCAGTCGTGGCCGCGGTGACGCCCGATCGGTGCGTCGATGGTTCCGCTGGACGGGTCCGGATGTCCTTGCACCAGCGCGTGATAACGCTTGTCGACCGTGCGCTGCTTGAAGGCGCGCTTGAGCAGGGTGTATGCCCGCTCAGAGATCGCGACAACCATGACCCCGGAGGTGCCGACATCGAGCCGGTGCACGATGCCCTGCCGCTCGTGCACCCCGGAGGTGGTAATGCGGTAACCGGCCGCGGCCAGGCCGCCGAGCACCGTCGGCCCGGTCCAGCCCACCGACGCGTGGGCGGCCACCCCGGCCGGTTTGTCGACCGCGACGATGTCGTCGTCGGAGTAGAGGATCGTCATCCCCTCGATGTCGACGGGCGTGTTCTGGACCGGCGCCGGCGGCTCGGGCAGCCGCACCTGCAGCCATGCCCCCGCGGTCAGCCGATCGGATTTGCCGGCCGGTGTTCCGTCCAGTTCGACGCCGCCGTCTTCGGCCATCGCCGCCGCTGCGGTGCGCGACACCCCGAGCAGCCGGGCCACCCCGGCATCGACACGCATACCGGCAAGGCCTTCCGGCACCGGCATCGACCGATCGGTCATCGGATCCCGTCGACGCCTTCGGCAGGCTCGTCGCCGCTTTCTTCGGTCGCGCTGCCCGGTTCATCGTCGCCGTCGTTGTCGTTTAAGCGGCGCCGCTCCTCCGCATCGCTTCGCTCTTCATCGTCGCCGTCGCGGCGCCGCCCGACAGTGTCGAAATCGAACCCGAGCGCCGACAGCGTGACCAGCAGGATGGCCCCACCGACCACCGACGGGTCGGCGACGTTGAACACCGGCCACCAGCCGATTGATAAGAAGTCCACCACATGCCCGCGCAGCGGCCCCGGCGCGCGGAAAAACCGGTCGACCAGGTTTCCCATCGCGCCGCCCAGGATCATCCCCAGGCCGATCGCCCAGCCCGTCGACACCAGCCGGCGGCCCATCCAGATGATGCCCACCACGACGGCGCTGGCGATCAGCGTCAACATCCAGGTGTAGCCGGTGGCCATGGAAAATGCTGCCCCGGAATTGCGCACCAGCGTCCAGGTCACCGTGTCGCCGATGATCGGCACCGGCTGACCAGGGGCCAGCAGCTTGACTGCCAGCACTTTTGTCACGATGTCCAGCGTCAGAATGACGGCCGCGACCGACAACAACAGCGGTTGGCGCCTCCGAACGACCGATCGCGAGGCCTCGGTTTCTGCGGCCGTGTCGGCCTCGGTCACCGGATCCGCCGACCCTGCCGGTTGGTCAGTCACTCCCCCATCATCCACTAGGGCCGGCAGCTCTCATGACGGGCCGCGCTGGCAATACGGGATGATCGAACCATGAGCCGCGTGACCGTTATCGCCACCGGCGGCACGATCGCCAGTAGCGCCGCGGCCGATGGGGTGCACCGACCGACCCGCGGCGGCGCTGATCTCGCCGCAGGTCTCGACGTCGACGTCGTCGACGTGATGGCCAAAGACAGCTCGCAGTTGACCCTGTCCGACTGGGACGCGATCGGCGCGGCGGCCCGCTCGGCGGTCGACGCCGGCGCTCGGGGTGTGGTCGTGACTCACGGCACCGACACCCTGGAGGAGACGGCGTGGTGGCTGGACCTCACCTACGACGGTGACGTTCCGCTGGTGATCACCGGCGCGATGCGCGGTGCCGACGCACCCGACGCAGACGGCCCGGCGAACCTGCGCGACGCGGTCGCGGTGGCCGGCGCGCCCGCGGCCCGCGGGCTCGGTGTGCTGGTGTCGTTCGCCGGCCAGGTGTTGCAGCCGTCCGGTCTGCACAAGGTGGCCGGCGGCATGGGCTTCGCCGGCGCGACACTCGGTAGCCCGGGAGGCCGAGACACGTTGACACAGAAGAAGGTTCGGCCGTTCATCGCCGTGCTGAGCGCGTCGGGCGCACCACGAGTAGACATCGTGGCGACATACGCCGGCGGCGACGCGGTCGGCATCGACGCGTTCGTGGCGTCGGGCGCACGCGGCATCGTGCTGGAAGCGCTGGGCTCGGGTAACGCCGCCGATGCGGTGATCGACGGGGTGCGACGGCACTGCCGCGACGGCGTCACCGTCGCGGTGTCGACCCGCGTGGTCGGCGGCCGGGTCAGCCCGGGCTACGGGCCGGGCCGCGATCTGGTCGACGCAGGCGCGGTCATGGTGCCCGGCTTACCGGCGAGCCAGGCCAGGGTGCTGACGATGGCTGCGCTGGCAGCGCGACTACCCCTGCACGACGTCGTCGACCGACTGCTCTGACGCGACGTCGGCGAGAGCCGCGAGGTAGTCGGGCCAGTCCAGGCTGTCGAGCGGATTCGCCGGTGTGATGTCGTCGCTGTCGGTCGGGAAAGTGCGCGCCGGGCCCGGGCCGGTGCCGCGGGTTTCGAAGCGCACGGTGACCACCCCGTGTCCCGCGCCCTGTACCCAGCCGTGGCCCATCTCGCGGTGCGTGACGTCATCTCCTACCCGCCAGCCCGCGGTGTCGGACACCGAGGCCGGCGCAACGGCGTCGCGTTCTGCCTCCTCGGGGCCGGAGCCCGGATCGGTGTCCGACAGCATCAGCTCCAGATCCGGGAACAGCGAGTCCTGCCGCACACTGCTCAGGCCCGAAAAGCCAACGCCGAGAAGCCGAATCGGCCCGATCTGGCGCGGGTCGAGCAGCAGCCGCCGGGCCAGCGCCGTCAGTGCGGCGGCGTCGGTGGTCGCATAGGGCAGAGTGGCCGAGCGGGTCAGCGTGCTCATGTCGGACTTCTTCAGCTTGACCGTCACCGTGCGCGCGCCACGGCCGTCACGGCACAGGCGTTGGTGGGCGTGCTCGGCGATCGGTGCGATCGCATCGCGCAGTTCCTCGAGGGTGGTCAGATCGACCGCGAAGGTGGATTCGGCGCTGATCTGTTTGGCCGATGCGCGTTCGGCTACCGGCCGGTCGTCGATCCCCCGCGCCAGCCGGTGCAACGCCGGGCCGATCGTCGCGCCCAGGATGTTGGCCACTTCAGCTTCGCTGAGGGCGGCCAGTTGCCCGATCGTGTCGATGCCGAGCCGGTGCAGCTTGTCCTCGGCGACCGGACCGATCCCCCACAGCTTGCGCACCGCGAGACCGTCCAGCAGTCGCGCCTCGTCGGCGCGCGGGATCACCTCGACTCCATCGGGTTTGGCCAACCCGGATGCGATTTTGGCTACCTGCTTTCCCGAACCGGCACCGACCGAGGCGATCAGACCGGTTTCGTCGTGCACCCGTTGGCGCAGCTGCGCGCAGAACTCCTCCACCTCGGCCTCGGTGGCCCCGATTAGTTCCGCCGGCTCCCCGAACGCTTCGTCGAAGGACAGCTGTTCGACGACGGGCAGCATGGCCCGCACGGTGTGGAAGACCCGGCGGCTGGCGACGCCGTAGACCGCACCGCGCGGCGGCAGCACGACCGCCGTCACACCGATCAACCGACGCGCCTGGTGCATGGGCATCGCCGACCGCGCCCCGAACACCCGTGACTCGTAGCTGGCGCCGGCCACCACGCCGCGTCCGCCCAACCCGCCGACCAGCACCGGCCGGCCTCGCAGGGTGGGTCGGGTGAGCTGCTCGACGGACGCAAAGAACGCGTCCATGTCGAGGTGCAGCACCCAGCGGGAATCCACAATCACCGATGCTATTGCGCTACCGTCTGTAACCATGGCGATGATGGCCGAGCGACTGCGCTGGCGGGCTGTCAAGGTCAGCTGATGAACGACGAGACGGGCCAGACGCCGGCGACGCCCGAGCATCCGGATCACCCGAACAATCGACGCTGGGCGCGTTTGCGCGAGGAATGGCGCACTCGACTCGAACCCGGTGAACAGGCGACGGTACTGGCCTGGGCGGCGTTCACAGTCACGTTCGTCGGCCTCCGCGCGCTCACCCACTGGATTCGCGCCGGGCACGGGCCATCGGGTGGAGGTATGACGGTGGGCGGCAATCACTTTCACCACTACAACCTCGGTATCGCATTGCTGGCCACCGTCGGCGCGGTGGGCCTGCGGGGAAGTGAGCGGCAACGGCGTCACCCTGGGGCCGCGATCGCCTTCGGGTCAGCGAACGCGATGATCGTTGACGAGTTAGCGCTGCTGCTCGACCTCAAGGACGTTTACTGGGCGACCGAGGGCCGCGAGAGCGTCGACACCGCGGTCGGCCTCATCGCTGCCGGCGGCACGATCGTCGCCGGCATGCCGTTCTGGCCGCACGCACGCCGGGCGCTACGTAACCTTTCGCCACACGGCTAAGCCTTGACGATCGCGACCCGAACGCTGTCGCCGATCTCGGCGCCATCGGTCACCTCACCGAACTCGAAGCTGGTGGCCAGGATCTCACCGGCGATCAGGTCGCGGTGAGCGGCCGCCCACTCGGCCCGTTGCGCGGGCACCGACATCGTCACGCTGATCCGGTCGGAGACATCGAGCCCGGCCGACTTGCGGAGCTCCTGCAACTCGCGGATGCGGTCCTTGGCCCAGCCCTCGGCCTCGAGTTCGGGGGTCAGCGTGGCATCAAGCACCACGAGGCCGGCACCCCCCGGCAGCGGCGCGGTGTACTCGGGGTCGGCAGCGACCAGTCGAGAGCTGTACTCCCCCGGCTGCAGCACCGCCGGACCGGCTGTCAGCGTGCCGTCGGCGTTGACGACGCCCGCACCGGTCTTGACCGCTTTGATCGCGGCCTGCACGTCTTTGCCCAGTCGCGGCCCGGCAACCCGGGCGTTGACGGTGAGCTCGAAACGGCCGTAACGGTCGATGTCGTCTGTCAACTCGACCGCCTTGACATTCAACTCATCGGCAATCAGGTCGGTGAACGGCGCCAGCCGCTCCGGGTTATCTACTGCCACAGCGAGTTTCGGCAGAGGCAGCCGCACCCGCAGCTTCTTGGCTTTTCGCAGCGACGACCCCACTGAGCAGACTTCCCGGACCTGGTCCATCGCGTCGACCAGAGCGGCGTCCGCGGGCAGCTGACCGGGCTCCGGCCAGTCGGACAGGTGCACCGAGCGCTCGCCGGTGATGCCGCGCCAGATGATTTCGGTCGTCATCGGCAGCAGCGGCGCCGCCAGTCTCGCCGTCACCTCGAGCACGGTGTGCAAGGTGTCGATCGCATCGGCGTCCTCCTCCCAGAACCGCGAACGCGAGCGCCGCACATACCAATTCGTCAGCGCCTCGGTGAACTGGCGCAACTGCTCGCAGGCGCCCGAGATGTCGCAGCCGTCCATCGAGTCGGTCAGGTCGTCGCGCAGTACCGCCAGCTTGGCCAGAATGTAGCGATCCAAAACGTGGCTTGAATCGGCGCGCCAGGTACCGATTTTCGGCGCATAGAGCGCCAAGAAGCTGTAGGCGTTCCAGAACGGCAGCAGTACCTGACGCACGCCGTCACGGATGCCTTGCTCGGTCACGATCAGGTTCCCGCCGCGCAGAATCGGCGAGGCCATCAGGAACCAGCGCATGGCGTCGGAGCCGTCGCGGTCGAAGACTTCGCTGACGTCGGGATAGTTGCGCAGCGATTTGCTCATCTTCTGGCCGTCGCTGCCCAGCACGATCCCGTGCGCCACACACGTTTTGAACGCGGGCCGGTCGAACAACGCGGTGGCCAGCACGTGCAAGGTGTAGAACCAGC
>JAVHWH010000348.1:0-16615 GCA_032159915.1 Mycobacterium sp. | reverse complement strand
CAGGCCGACCAAGGACTGGCCGGTTCGATGGAAGGCCATGCGGCCATGGACATGTCGGTGCAACACGAAGGCTCGTTCGTAAGACGGCTGTTCTCGCGGGAGGGCTTCACGTCGGTTTCACACGTGTTCGTCATGGAGTGGGCCGCGATACTCCGCGATTTGGCGATCGGGCTGTTGATCGCCGGTGCGATCGGGGCGTGGGTGCCCGAATCCGTCTGGCAGCACTTCTTTTTCGCTGACCACCCCGCGCTGTCGGCAGTGTGGGGTCCGATCATCGGACCCGTGGTGGCGATTGCCTCGTTCGTCTGCTCGATCGGTAATGTGCCGCTGGCGGCCGTGTTGTGGAACGGCGGCATTAGCTTCGGCGGCGTCATCGCTTTCATCTTCGCCGACCTGCTCATCCTGCCGATCCTGAATATCTACCGGAAGTACTACGGCACGGCGATGATGTTGACCTTGCTGGGCACGTTCTATGGCGCCATGGTCGCTGCCGGCTATCTCGTCGAAAGCTTCTTCGGCACATTGGGTCTCATTCCTTCGCAGCGCAATGCCACGGTGATGGAGGCCGGTATCTCCTGGAACTACACGACCTGGCTGAACATCGCCTTGCTCGCACTTGCTGCCGTACTCGTCGCCCGCTTCGTCGTCAGCGGCGGCATCCCGATGCTGCGGGCGATGGGCGGCTCCCCCACTGCGGAAGGCGAGCACGGCCACCACCATCACCACTGATGTTGAGCCGTAATCACCCGCGAAGGCCAGCGAGTTTGCGGATTACGGGCGTGGGGTGCACCGGGCAGGCAGCGTTATCGAGCGCTCTTCGATGGACGGATTCCCAGCGCGATACAGCAGGCGTTTGAGCTGGCGCCGCTCGGCAAGGCTGAGATGAGCCAGCAGCTGTTCGTCGGACGATGCGACGGCGCCCTCGGCGCGTCTGAGCAACGCCTTGCCTTTGCGGGTGAGCTGAGCCGGCAAGGCACGACCTGACGGAGCCGTCGCGGGCCGAGTGACCAGACCCATCTCTTCCAGCCCTTGCAGCACCTGGTTCATGGCCTGCGCGGTGACGTGGGTGTACCGGGCGAGCTCGGCGCTGGTACGGCCCGGGTCTTCGTCCAAGATCCGCATGCAGACGAACTCGGGTAACCCCAGCCCGAGCGGTCGTAGGGCTTGTACCGCGTGGGGGCGCAGTCGGGCCATCAGCCCGCGCACCAGAAAACCCAACGGTTGGTCGTCGAAATCGCTCATCTCCCACATGCTGACATGGAATTGCCGGGGCCGGCGTCTGAATAGCGTGCGCGTCGACAGCAGCGAACCGCACATTGCCCGCTTTTCTCTCAGCGATATCAAGTTTCTTGACACCGCTGTCCAACCTGGGTATCAAGGAACTAGATATGCACTGTGGCATCGGGCCGACCGGCTCGTGGCCGTCGAATGAAGGAGAACGAGGATGTTCGGTGGAGGATTTTCTGGTGGACCTGGTTGGGGCAGTCCTGGTTTCGGCGGGCCCGGCTTCGGCGGGCCCGGTTTCGGCGGGCCCGGTTTCGGTGGGCCTGGTTTCGGCGGACCCGGCTGGGGTGGGCCCGGTGGCCAGGGCTGGGGCGGACACGGCGGGCCCGGACATGGCGGGCCTGGATTCGGTGGGCGCCACAAGCGGGTGGTAGTCGGCACCGCCGCCCTGCTGCTCGACGGGCCAGCGAACGCCGAACAGCTCGTTCAGCGGGTAGCTGAGGCGACCGACGGTGCGTTTGCTCCTCCGCAGGAGATCGTCGAACTTGCGATCGGCAAGCTGGCCGGCCGTGGTTTCGCCACGGTCGACGACGGGGTCGCTACTCTGACGGAACTGGGCCGAAACGTCCTGCAGTGGAAGGGCATCAGCAGCGAGAGCATCCACGCGCGGCTGGCTCACGCCGGCAAATTCGGCGACGTCGCCAAGATCCGTTGGGGTCTGTTCGAGCTTGCCGGGCTGGCGCGGACCATCCACTGGTCAGGCACCGACGCTCAGAAGGAAAAGCTCGCCGAGGCGCGGGCCAAAGTTCTGACCGCGATCACCGAGGCGAAGAAGTCCCTGCACGCCGCGCTCGCGGAGAGCTAAAGAAATCACACCATCAGTGCGGCCGCGGCTCACGCCCGGCCGCGCTGTGGTTTAACGCCCTTTCGCCGAATGCAATTTTTCTGCCAGTCGGCGATTCACCGGATCGGGCAGCAGTTCCGTCACGTCGCCGCCCAGCATCGCGACTTCTTTCGCCAGCGATGACGACACAAACGAATACCGCGCGTTGGTCGCTACGAAGAACGTGTCGACTCCGGCTACGTGTTTGTTCATTTGGGCCATCTGCAGCTCGTATTCGAAGTCGGTGCCGGTCCGAAGACCTTTGACGATGGCCGTCATACCGCGGGATGTGACAAAGTCGACGACCAACCCTTGCCCGCACTCCACGCGGACGTTGGGTAGGTGAATCGTCGACTCCTCGATCATCGCGATTCGCTCGTCGATGTCGAACATGCCTTTCTTGGCGGGATTGATCAGGATGGCCACCACCACTTCGTCGAACTGACCCGCCGCACGTTCGAAGACGTCGATGTGGCCCAGCGTCACCGGATCGAAAGATCCCGGGCAGACAGCGCCGCTCATGGCGCGCGCCGATGACGATGCAGAGCGAAGCGATGAGGAGGAGCGGCGCTCATGACGTCTGACGCTACACGCTGCCTCAGCGGCGTTCGGCCAGCTCCAAACGGGTGTCGCCGTAGATTCGCGGCGGCCAGGAGTCCCAGCCATCGGGCCAAGTCAGTGCTCGACCGTGAGCTGCACGCTCCACCACGACGATGCTTCCGTCGCGCACCCAGGCGTTGACCGCCAAAGCGGTGATCACCGCCTCGACTTCACTCGAGTCCACCTCATAAGGCGGATCGGCCAGCACAAGGTCAACCGAGGCGCTGGTTCCGGCCGCGAGCACGGCGGTCACCTGACCGCGCCGCAGGGTCGCACCGGACAGGCCGATCGTGGCGATGTTGCGTTCGAGCACAGCCGCCGCGCGCCGATCCGACTCGACGAACACAACTGACCCCGCCCCGCGCGAGAGCGCCTCGAGGCCCAACGCTCCCGAGCCCGCATACAGGTCGAGCACCGACAGGCCGGTCAGATCCAGCCGCGCGGTCACGATGTTGAACAATGATTCGCGTACCCGGTCCGTCGTCGGGCGCGTTCCGCGCGGCGGGACGGCGATGCGCCGTCCCCCGGCAACACCGCCGACGATGCGCGTCAGACGAGCACCACCAGCAGATCGCCACCCTCGACCTGGGCGGTGTTTGACACGGCCACTCGCTCGACGGTGCCGTCGGTGGGAGCGGTGATCGGCGCCTCCATCTTCATCGCCTCGATCGTGGCGATGGTCTGACCGGCGCTCACTTTGTCGCCCACGGCGACCCCGACGGTCACCACCCCGGCGAACGGAGCCGCCACGTGATTGGAATTGTCCCGGTCGGCCTTCTCCGCAGCCGGGATCTCGCTGGCAATGCTGCGGTCTCGCACCTCCACCGGCCGCAGCTGGCCGTTGATGATGAACATCACCGTGCGCATCGCTCGCTCGTCGGGCTCGGAAATAGCCTCCAGACCGATCAGCAGCTCGACACCGGGCTCTAACTGCACCCGATGCTCCTCACCTTGGCGCAGGCCGTAGAAGAACTGGTTAGCCGACAGCCGCGAGGTGTCGCCGTAGGTTTCCGCATGGGACTCGAATTCCTTTGTCGGCCCGGGAAACAACAGCCGGTTGAGGGTGGCTTGTCGTTTGTGCCCCTGCAGCCCCAGCGCGGTCTCGTCTTCCGGGGTCAACTGCTCGACGGGTTTGGGCTCGCCACGACCGGCCAAGGCTTTCGATCGCAACGGTTCCGGCCAGCCGCCCGCCGGTTCACCGAGATCCCCGCGCAGAAAACCGAGCACCGACTCTGGAATATCGAAATGCTCTGGCTGCGAAGCGAATTCGTCGGCACTGATGCCCGCGCCAACCAGCGCCAGCGCAAGGTCGCCGACCACCTTGGACGACGGCGTGACCTTGATCAGCCTGCCCAACACCCGATCTGCACCGGCGTAGGCCTCTTCGACCTCCTCGAACCGGTCCCCCAGACCCAGCGCGAGCGCCTGCTGACGAAGATTTGACAGTTGACCGCCCGGGATCTCATGGTGGTACACCCGTCCGGTCGGTCCCGGCAGCCCGGATTCAAACGGCCCGTAGACCTTTCGCAAAGCCTCCCAGTACGGCTCCAGCGCACAGACCGCCGGCAGCGATAATCCGGTGTCGTATTCGGTATGGGCGGCGGCAGCCACGATCGAGCTGAGTGCGGGCTGGCTGGTGGTTCCTGCCATCGGCGCCGCGGCGCCGTCGACCGCGTCGGCGCCTGCCTGCCAGGCCGCGATGTAACTGGCCAGTTGACCACCAGGCGTGTCGTGGGTGTGCACGTGCACGGGCAGGTCGAAACGACTGCGCAGCGCACCGACCAATTGCCGGGCGGCCTGTGGACGCAGCAGGCCCGCCATGTCTTTGATGGCCAGCACGTGCGCGCCGGCATCGACGATCTGCTCGGCCAGTGTCAGATAGTAGTCCAGGGTATAGAGATCCTCGCCCGGATCGGACAGGTCGCCGGTGTAGCACATCGCGACTTCTGCTATCGCAGAACCTGTCTCGCGTACCGCATCGATCGCGGGCCGCATCGACTCGAGGTTGTTCAGCGCGTCGAAAATCCGGAAGATGTCGATTCCCGTTGCGGTGGCTTCCTCCACGAACGCCGAAGTGACCAGCTCCGGATACGGCGTATAGCCAACGGTATTGCGCCCACGCAACAACATCTGCAGGCAGATGTTGGGCATCAGTTCCCGCAATTCCGCCAGTCGCTCCCACGGGTCTTCCTTGAGGAATCGCAATGCCACGTCGTACGTTGCGCCACCCCAACATTCGACCGACAGCAACTGCGGCATGGTCCGGGCGATGTAGGGCGCGACCAGTCCCAGGCCGCTGGTGCGCACCCGGGTCGCCAACAGCGACTGGTGGGCGTCCCGGAAGGTCGTGTCGGTCAAGCGGACACCCGATGAGTCGCGCAGCCAGCGCGCGAAACCCTCGGGCCCCAATTCGACCAGGAGCTGTTTGGAGCCGGCCGGGGGCACCTTCGTCAAATCGACATCGGGCAACTTGTCCTGCGGGTACACCGCCGACGGTCGGGATCCATGAGGCTTGTTGACCGTCACATCGGCCAGATAGTTGAGGATCTTCGTGCCGCGGTCGGCCGACGATCGCGCGGTGAGCAGCGCCGGCCGCTGCTCGATGAACGAGGTGGTCACATGACCGGCCTGGAAATCCGGATCGTCCAAAACAGCTTGCAGGAAAGGGATATTCGTCGATACGCCGCGGATGCGGAACTCCGCGATCGCCCGCCGCGCCCGGCTGACAGCGGTGGTGAAGTCACGGCCACGGCAGGTCAGCTTCACCAACATGGAGTCGAAGTGCGCGCTGATCTCGGCGCCGAGGTTGGTTCCACCGTCAAGACGTATGCCCGCGCCACCGGGGCTGCGGTAGGCGGTAATCCGTCCGGTGTCCGGTCGGAACCCGTTGGCCGGGTCTTCGGTGGTGATCCGGCATTGCAGCGCGGCGCCGTGTAGGCGAATGTCCTGCTGCCGCAGGCCCAAGTCGTCGAGGGTCTCGCCGCCGGCGATGCGCAGCTGGCTGGAGACCAGGTCGACGTCGGTGATCTCCTCGGTGACGGTGTGCTCCACCTGAATCCGGGGATTCATCTCGATGAAGACGTGCTGGCCCCGCTCGTCGAGCAGGAATTCCACCGTGCCCGCATTGGTGTATCCGATGTGGCGGGCGAAGGCCACCGCGTCGGCGCAGATCTTGTCCCTCAGCTCCCCCGGGAGGTTCGGGGCAGGGGCCAGCTCGACGACCTTCTGGTGACGGCGCTGCACGCTGCAGTCCCGTTCGTAGAGATGAATCACGTTGCCGTGGGTATCTGCCAGGACCTGAACTTCGATGTGGCGCGGGTTGAGCACGGCTTGTTCGAGGTAGACGGTGGAATCCCCGAACGCCGACTCGGCTTCGCGGCTGGCCGCCTCGATGGCTTCGGGCAGCGCATCGGCGTCGGTGACCCGGCGCATCCCCCGGCCACCGCCGCCGGCCACCGCCTTGACGAACAACGGGAATTCCATCTCCGACGACGCCGCCACCAGCTCGTCTACCGACGAGGACGGCGCCGAAGACTTCAGGACCGGCAGACCCGCGTCCCGAGCCGCGGCTACGGCACGAGACTTGTTACCGGTGAGCGAAAGCACTTCGGCCTTAGGACCGACGAATGTGATGCCGTTTTTCGCGCATTCGGCGGCCAACTTCGGGTTCTCCGAGAGGAACCCGTAACCGGGGTACACCGCGTCGGCGCCCGCGGAGCGGGCCGTGTCGACGATTTCGCTGACCGACAGGTAGGCCCGGACCGGGTGACCAATTTCGCCGATCTGATAGGACTCGTCGGCCTTCAAGCGGTGCAAGGAGTTTCGGTCCTCGTAGGGGTAGACAGCGACGGTGCCGACGCCGAGTTCGTAGGCGGCCCGGAACGCCCGGACGGCGATCTCGCCACGATTGGCAACCAGCACTTTGGAGATCACATACGTCCTATCGTCGGTGGGTCAGATAAGCGTGGACCAGTAGTCCCAGAACCGGACCACAATCAGCAGAAAGACGGCGGTGAACCACAGCGTGGCGATCGACCAGCGCCAATGGTGAAGCCCTCGCACGACGGCGCCACTACGGCCGTCACCGTTGGGCCCAAACGCGATCGAGGCGACCACCACAAGCAGCGAAATGGTCGCCACCCACACCACCATGCAGTACGGGCACAACGCCCCGATGCGATAGAGGCTTTGGAAGATCAGCCAGTGCACAAACCCGGCGGCGGCCAGCGTGCCGAGGGTTATCCCGACCCAATACCACCGTGGCAACGGTACTTTGGCCACTGCGAGCACTCCGGTCACGGTGATCACCGAGAAGGCCGCGATGCCGATCAGCGAGTTCGGGAACCCGAACGCCGATGCTTGTGGCGTCGTCATCACCGAACCGCACGACACGATCGGATTCAGGTTGCACGACGGCACGTACGACGGGTTGAGCAGCAATTCGATTTTTTCGACCGTCAGGGTGGCCGAGGCGATCAGGCCGGCCACCCCCGCAATCAGGATCCACCATGCGCGGGCCGACGAGACGGACGAGTGGAACTCCGGGCCGGTAGTCGAATCTTCCACCGGGCCGCCCGGTTTGGCTGACGCCGTCGCTGTCACGACGCCGCTGGGGTCGCAGCCGAGTCGATTCCGGGAACGTCTCCGACGATTTCTTTGATCTTGCCGACGAACTCCTCCGGTGTCGTCCACTGGTATTCCTGGCCGTTGATGCGCACCGTCGGCGTGGCATGGATCCCAGCAGACGCGACCAACCCATCCACCATCGGGATGTACTTGCCGGCCTTGATGCACTCGGGGACCTTGCCCACCACGCCGGCCTCGCGAGCCAACTCGGTCAGCTTCGCATTGTCGGGGAACGACTTTCCGGCCTCGTCGGGCTGAATGCCCTTGGTGTACAACGCGGTGTGGAAGCGGCGGAACGCGTCGACCGATTCGTCGGCGACGCAATAGGCGGCATTGGCGGCTCGCGACGAATACTCCTGGTTCTGCGGCCTACTGAGAAAACCGGTCATGTAGTAGTCGGCGGCGATCGCGCCGTCGTCGATCAGCTTCGAGACCGTCGGGCCGAACCCTCGCTCGAAGTTCCCGCAGGCCGGGCACAGGAAGTCCTCGTAAAACGACACCACGGCCTTGGGGTCGTGAGTGCCGTCCTTGGTGACCAGCTTGCTCGACGTCACGCGGATCGCGCGCGCGCCGTTGGCGGCGGTCTTCTTGTCGTGTGAGATCACGATGTAGCCGACCAGCACGACGGCGAACAGCACCACGATCGAGGTGAGGCCGATCCTGACGAGCAGGTCGCGTCGACGGCTGGCGGCGTTCAGGTCGTATTTGGCTGGACGGTTCGATTTGGCGGCTTTATCGCCCATGGGTTTGGTCACCATTCCGGATAGTCGGCGTCGCGATCCGACCGCGGTGCGGTCGGCGATAGCGTCTAAGCGTACCGGCGTCGCTATTGCCAGGTCAGACGCGGCTGAGGTGTGCCCGCAAGGCCGAAACCAACTCGGTGGTGGCCAGCGCGCTGCCGCCGCCGAGCGGGAACAGGTTGGCGAATCCGTGGGTCAGCGATCCCAACGTGCGCAGGTCGACGTGGGTCCCGGCCGCGCTCAACGCCGCCGCATAGCTGTCACCCTCATCGCGCAGCGGATCGAACCCGGCGGTTGCGATCAGCGCCGGCGGCAGGCCTGACAGCGAGTCGGCCAGCAACGGCGAGACCCGCGGGTCGGCGGGGTCGATGTTCGAGCCGCCCAGATATTGCTCGTTGAACCAGTCGATGTCGGTTTTAGTGAGCAGGAAACCGTCGGCGAACAGGCTCAGCGACCTGGTCTGGGCCGAGAAGTCGGTGCGCGGGTAGAGCAGCCACTGCAGCACCGGCTGTGGAGCACCGGCTCCCTTGGCGTCATCGTCGCGGGCCAGAAGTGACACGAGCGTGGCCAGGTTGCCGCCGGCGCTGTCACCGCCGACGGCCACTTTGCCCGGGAGCGCGCCGAGCTGCGCTGCGTGATCGCATGCCCAGTGGAACGCCGCGTAGGCATCCTCGATCGCGGCCGGCGCCGGGTGTTCGGGCGCCAGGCGGTAGTCGATCGACAGCACGTGGACGTCGGCGTCGCGACATGTCAGCCGGCACAGCGGGTCGTGGGTGTCAAGGTCGCCGATCACCCAGCCGCCGCCGTGATAAAAGACCAGCAAGGGCGCCGGCTGTGGTGTCGACGGCCGGTAGTGACGGGCGCGGATCGGCCCGGCAGGGCCCGGGATCGACACCTCGCTGACTCCGACGTGGATCTGCGGACCGCCGAATCCCAGCGTCATCTCGCGTAGCTGAGCCCGTGAGGCGGCGACGTCCTGACCCACGACCAAGCCGTTCATCCCGAAGGCGCGCATCCCGGCCAGGGCCAACTGCAGCGTGGGGTCCAGGGTGTTTCCGTCGATGGTGACGTCGCGGCCACCCGAGAGCAGCCGTTTCGCGCGGGTCGGCACCCAGGGAATCACCTTCAGGCCGAGGGTGGTTGCGGCGCTGTGCAGCCGAGTGGCCCAGCCACCGGTCGTGAGCTGGGGAGCCGGCGCGCCTGGCAGACTTCGTGTCATGGCTAGTTCCTCGAGTCCCTCGGTCCCACTGAATGACGGTAAATCGATTCCCGCGCTCGGATTCGGGGTTTTCAAAGTTGCGCCCTCCGACACCGAGCAGGCGGTGCGCACCGCGTTACAAGCCGGGTACCGCCATATCGACACCGCGGCGGTGTACGGCAACGAACGCGAAACCGGTCGCGCGGTCGCCGAGTCCGGGGTGCCCAGGGACGAACTTTACTTGGTCACCAAGCTGTGGAATTCCGAGCAGGGTTACGACAGCACCCTGGCCGCATTCGACGCCAGCATGGAACGCCTGGGCATCGACTACCTCGACCTGTACCTGGTGCATTGGCCGATGCCCAAGCGGAACAAGTTCGTCGACACTTTCAAGGCGTTCGCCCATCTGCGCGACCAGGGCCGGATCGGGTCGATCGGGGTGAGCAACTTCGAGCCCGAACACATCACCGCACTGGTTGACGCCACCGGGATAGTGCCCGCCGTCAACCAGGTCGAGCTGCATCCGCGGCTGCCCCAAACCGAGCTACGCGAGCTGCACGCCCGCCTCGGTATCGCGACCGAAGCATGGGGACCGCTGGGGCAGGGATCGCTGCTGAGCGACCCCGCCGTCACCGCGGTCGCCGAGGCCCTGGACCGCACCCCGGCCCAGGTTCTGATTCGTTGGCATCTTCAGCTCGGTAATATCGTCATCCCCAAGTCGGTGAACCCCGACCGGATTGCGAGCAACTTCGGCGTGTTCGATTTCGAATTGAGCGAAAACGACATAGCGTCTATCTCCTCGCTCGATGACGGACACCGGCTCGGCCCTGATCCACGAACATTCGACTTCACAGGTAGGTAGACCATGCCGGGCCCCGAATCTTCAGTTCCCTTCATTGCACTCAACGACGAATACACGATGCCGGTACTCGGTCTCGGCGTCGCCGAGTTGACCGAGGACGAAACCGAGCGCGCCGTATCGACGGCGCTGGAAGTCGGCTACCGGCTGATCGACACCGCCGCGGTGTACGGCAACGAAGCCGCCGTCGGCCGCGCCATCGCGGCGTCCGGAATCCCGCGCGCGGAGTTGTTCGTCACCACCAAGATCGCGAACGCCGACCAGGGATTCCAGGCCTCCCAGGACGCCGCCAGAGTCAGCTTGGACCGGCTCGGGTTGGACTACATCGACCTGTTTCTGATCCATTGGCCGATGGCGCAACTCGGTAAATACGTGGACACCTTTGGCGGCCTGATCCAGGCCCGCGGGGACGGCATCACCCGCTCCATCGGGGTATGCAACTTCACCGAGGAGCATGTGGAGACGACCATCGACCTGACCTATGTCACCCCCGCGGTCAACCAGATCGAGTTGCACCCACTGCTCAATCAGGCCGAGCTCCGGGCGGTGAACGCGCGGCACAATATCGTCACCGAGGCCTACAGCCCGCTGGCAGTCGGCAGACTGATCGACAACGCCACCGTCACGTCCATCGCCGGGGAGTACGGTCGCACCCCCGCACAGGTGCTGATCCGGTGGAGCATCCAATTGGGCAATGTCGTGATCCCACGGTCCGGTAACCCCGAGCGGATCGCCAGCAATTTCGACGTCTTCGACTTCGAACTGACCGCTGCCCACATGGAAACGCTGAACGGGCTCAACGACGGCACCCGGGTCCGCGAGGACCCGCTGACGTACACCGGCGTCTAGTTAGCCGGTCGGGCACGTGCTTGTGGCCTGGCGCAGCACGTTGCTCGATACCGAATCCACCGGAAGTCCGTATCCGCGGGACACCGCGATGAACTGCATGGCGTACTGGCAGTGGAACGCGGCGTTGGGCGGCATCCACAGTGCCGGTTGGGAATCTCCCTTGTCCTGGTTCGCCTGACCTTGTACGGCAAGCAGATTCGCCGGGTCGTTCGCGAAACGGATTCGCTGGGCGACCGGCCAGTCGTAAGCGCCCATGTCCCAGGCCAGCGCCAGCGGCACGATGTGGTCGATCTGCACCGCCTCGCCGACCTTGGCGCCGCGGTGGAAGTTGATGGTGGCGTTGGTATAGGGGTCATGCAAGGTGCCGGTCTCGACGGCGTCAGGACAGTGCTTGGTCGACACGTACGTCTTGTCGACCAGATCGCGATTGAGGACGTCGTCGCGGGTATCGCAGCCGTTATGCCCGCCCGGTGCGTCGTTGTCGTCGGTCCAGGCGTCGCCGAACGCCGAGCGGTGGTAGTCGTAATGATGAACCCGCCACGGCACCATTGCGATTCCAGCCAGCACGTCGACTCCGGGCTGCACGGTCGGAACGTCGGCGCGAGCCGCGAATTCCCGATCCCGGTCCCCGGCTGACGAGACCATCACCTGATAGGCAACCAGCACAGCCAGAAGCGCGACCGCCGACAGCCACAGCCATCTCCTGTGGGTCATGACTTGTCCAGGAATTCGATGCGCTCGTTGCCGGTGAACGGTGCGGCCAGCAGTGCCAGGCCCGGATGCGCGGCCGGATCGGCGTAGGCCTGTTCGCAGAATTCGCGCGCCGCCTCGATGACCTCTCGATGATCGATCAGCGACAACAGCCGAAGTGTGATCGCGCGGCCGGACTGGCTACGGCCCAACACATCTCCCTCACGACGTTCCCTCAGATCCAGATCAGCGAGCTCGAACCCGTCGAGCGTTCCAGCGACGGCGCTCAGCCGCCTGCCGGCACGGGAATGCGGTGTCATCCACGTCGCCAGCAGGCAGATGCTGGCGTGTTCCCCTCGTCCGATGCGGCCACGCAATTGGTGCAACTGGCTGATGCCGAAGCGGTCGGCGTCCATCACCAGCATCACGGTCGCGTTGGGCACGTCGACGCCGACTTCGATGACGGTGGTGCACACCAGCACGTCGATGTCACGGGCCCGAAACGCCGCCATCACCGCATCCTTCTCGTCGCCGCTCAGCCGCCCGTGCATGAGTCCGAGCCGAAGACCGGCCAGCTGGTCGGTACTGAGCCGCGTGTAAAGCGCTTCCACTGTGGCTGAGGGCCTTTGGTCCTTTTCGCTTTGGCCGCCGCTGTCGGAGTCGTCGATCCGCGGCGCCACCACGTAGGCCTGCCGGCCTTGGCCTACTTCCTCGATGATGCGGCGCCAGGCCCGGTCCAGCCAGGCGGGTTTGTCGTTGACGAAGATTGCGGTGGTGGTGATCGGCTGACGGCCGCGGGGTAGCTCGCGCAGCGTCGACGTCTCGAGGTCGCCGTAGACGGTCAGGGCCACGGTCCGCGGTATCGGCGTAGCGGTCATCACCAGCAGATGCGGTGTGATACCGGCCGGGGCCTTGGCCCGCAACTGGTCTCGTTGTTCCACCCCGAACCGGTGCTGCTCGTCGACGACCACCATGCCGAGCTTGTGGAACTCAACCGCGTCTTGCAGTAGCGCATGGGTACCGATGACGATGCCGGCCTCGCCGCCGGCGACCTCGGCGCGAACCTGTTTCTTCTGTGCCTGTGACATCGAGCCGGTCAGCAGCGCAAGCCTGGTTGCATTGTCCTGGCCGCCGAGCTGACCGCCCATTGCCAGCGGTCCGAGCACATCGCTGATCGACCGGAGATGCTGTGCGGCAAGCACTTCGGTAGGAGCGAGCAGCGCGCACTGATATCCGGCGTCGACCATTTGCAGCATCGCCAGCACCGACACGATGGTTTTGCCCGAGCCGACTTCCCCTTGCAGAAGCCGGTTCATCGGGCGCGGCGCCGCCAGCTCGCCGGAAATCACGTCCAGCACCTCGCGCTGACCGCCGGTCAATTCGAATGGCAAGCGCTGCAATAGTTCCTGCTTGAGGCCGGCCGACGTCGACGGCGCCACCGGGCCGGACTGGGCTAGTTCACCGTGGCGTCGGCCCACCAGCGCCCACTGCAGGCCCACCGCCTCGTCAAAGGCCAACCGTTCACGGGCCCGCCTTCGGTCGGGTTCCTTTTCGGCGAGGTGGATAGCGCGCAACGCCTCGTCCTCGGAAGCCAGATGATGTGCGGCGCAAAGCTCCTCGGGCAGCGGATCGGCTACCGGATCGAGCACTTCGAGCACTTGCCGAACGCACCGGAAGATATCCCAGCTCTGCAACTTCGTGCTGGCCGGATAGATCGGGAAAAAGGTGCGCTCGAACTCTTGCTGCAACACTTGCCCGCTCACTGCCCGCGAGGCCTCGGCGATCATCTTCAGCGCCCTGCTGCCGTGATTCTTTCCATCCGCTGAATCCAGCACCAAAAAGTCGGGGTGGGTGAGTTGCATGGCGCCGCGGAAGTAGCCGACCTCCCCGGACAGCATGACGCGGGTGCCCCTGGTCAGCTGGTCGGTGATCCACTTCTTGGGATGAAAGAACGTCGCGGTGACCTTGCCCCGACCGGACCCTAGGGTGACGCGAAACAGCTTGTCTTTGGGGCGACTTTTGATCGAGAGCAACGCTGCGTCGGTGATCTCGTCGACGAGCGTGACGTGCTCGCCCTCGGGTGGTTGTTCGTCGTCAGCGCCGCGGACGGTGGTGCCTTCGACGTAGCTGCGCGGGTAATGGCGCAGCAGGTCGTCGACCGTGCGGATGCCGAACACCTCGTCGAGCGGGCTCGCAGCTTTGGCGCCGACAACGTAATCCAGCCGGTCACTGAGCGAGACCATGGCTATTCGACCCCGATCAACAGCGCGTCGCCGCGGTGCCCGGTCCGATAGATGGCGAGCTCGCTTCCCGGGTGGCTGTCGTGTACGTGCGCGCGCAGTGCGGACTCGACGGAGTCCGCGTCGATGCCGCCCCCCACCAGCACGGTGATCAGTTCCCCGCCGGCGCCCAGCAGCAGATCGATCAGGCCGGTCGCGGCGGCGGCCACGTCGGGCGCCACGATCAGCACCTCGTCACCGGCGATCCCCAACCCGTTGCCCGGCTCGCACGGGCCGGCCCACGTTAATGCCGTTTCGGTTGCCACCCGCACCGCTGCGTGCCGGGCGCTGCCCGCTGCTTGGGCCATCGTGTAGCCGTCGTCGACGACTTGCCGGCCCGGATCGTGCACCGCGAGGGCGGCCAGTCCCTGCACCATCGAGCCGCTGGGCAACGGCACCACATCGATGCCCCACCCGATCGCCGCGGTGCACCCAGCCACCAGCTCTTCGGCGGGCACGTAGCCATTGGGCAGCACCATCACCTGAGCGGCGCCGGTATCGACGACGGCACGCAGCAACTGCTGCGCGGTGACCACCGTTGTCAGCTCCTCGGCGAGGGGGTCCAGCCGCAGCAGGCAGGCACCTTCGTCGGCGAACAATTCCGCCGCGCCGTCACCGTCGATCACAGCGAGCACCGCCCGCTCCTGCGTCCAGCTGCCCGGTGGCAGCCCGCCGGCGCCGTCGGTGAGCATCGAGATCTGGATCCGTCGCGGATGACCGAACGCCAGGCCCGCTTCGATCGCGGCTCCGGCGTCGTCGGTGTGCACGTGGACCGAATAGCCGCCGACGACGCCGGAGGTCGCGATGGCCACCGATTCACCGAGTTCGTCCAGCCGTTCGCGCAGCTGGTCGGCTCCGTCGTCGTCACACCCTCCCAGGAGGTACATCACCTCGAATTGCGGCGCCGGAGGCCGAGCGGCGAGTTCAGGAGCCGGCCGGCGCGGCGCCGGCTCGTACACCGTGCGACTGGGCGTGTGGCCGGTGATCGTCGAGATCAGCGCGTCGAGCAGGACCAGCAGGCCGCGACCGCCCGCGTCGACCACGCCGGCGTCCCCCAGCACGTCGAGTTGCTCGGGGGTTTTCTCCAGCGCGACCACCGCGGCGTCACCGGCGGCGGTGACTGCCTGCGGCAGCCCGTCCCCCGCATCCGCCGACTTCTCGACGGCCTCACCGGCGGCTTTGAGCACCGAGACGATCGTCCCCTCGACCTCGCGTCCGCCCATCGATGCGACGACGAGCTCGACCCCTCGGTGCAGCGCCGCAGCGAGCAACGTCGCGTCGATTTCCCGCAGGTCACCGCCGCAGTCGGCAGCGGCTTGCGCGGTGACGTCGGCGATGCCACGCAGAATTTGAGAAAGGATCACCCCGGAGTTGCCGCGCGCGCCGTTGAGCGCGCCGGACGACAGCGCCGCCGCCGTTTTGACGACGTCCGCGGAATTCGCCTCGGTATTGGCCTCGGCCAGTGCCGAGCGCATGGTGAACAGCATGTTGACGCCGGTGTCGGAGTCTGCGACGGGGAACACGTTGAGCCGGTTGATCTCGTCGATGTGGGTGATCAGGTCACCGACGGCGGTGTGCGCCCAGTCACGCAACGCTGAGGCGTTCAGCGCGCGACCCGGCTCGGCGGGCCCTGACCTCACTGGGCTGAAAGCCACTCGATCCCACCTCCTCGCGCCTGCATCGGTGGGCGCCAGCCTATCGACTCGCGACGACACCACGCGTCTCATGCCGCTCGGCGTATGTTGACCGTTTTGGCAGTTCCGGTCCGCGGCAGCTATCCTTTTGCAGGTCGTCGGGCCACCCGTAACGTTGTTGAGGTTGCGCGCTGCGACGATGCAGGCCGCCCCGGCCTGAGAAGGAGCAGGGCTTCAGCCCAGAGCCCCAGAGTCTGAGGAGTTTCGTATGGCTGCCGTCTGCGATATCTGCGGGAAGGCCCCCGGCTTCGGCAAGTCGGTGTCGCACTCTCATCGCCGGACCAGCCGTCGGTGGGATCCCAACATCCAGACCGTGCGTGTCGCTGACCGCCCGGGCGGCAACAAGCACCGTGTCAACGTCTGCACGTCGTGCATCAAAGCCGGCAAGGTCGTCCGCGGCTAGACCGTTCGGCCCATTACGGCAGTCGCCAGTCGATGGGTTCAGCGCCCATCTGAGCGAGCAAGTCGTTGGCGCGACTGAACGGCCGCGATCCGAAAAATCCGCGTGACGCCGATAGCGGTGAAGGATGCGGTGATTCGATCGACACGCAATCTTTGCCGGTCAACATCGGCGTGAGTGTCGCGGCGTCGCGACCCCACAAGATGGCCACCATCGGCTGGCCACGATCCACCAGGGCGCGAATAGCGCACTCCGTGACCGCTTCCCAGCCCTTGCCGCGATGCGATGCCGCGTTTCCCGGCTGAACGGTGAGCACTCGGTTGAGCATCAGCACCCCGCGTTGTGCCCACGGTGTGAGGTCGCCGCTGGACGGCACGGGAAAGCCGAGGTCGCCGGCATATTCTTTGAAGATGTTCTCCAGGCTTCGCGGCAGCGGTCGCACGTCTGGGGCCACCGAGAAGCTCAGGCCAACAGCATGTCCGGGCGTCGGGTAGGGATCTTGGCCGACGATCAGCACCCGCACCCTGTCGAAGGGGAAAGTGAAGGCGCGCAGCACATTCTCTCCGGCAGGCA
>JAVHWH010000326.1:0-5734 GCA_032159915.1 Mycobacterium sp. | reverse complement strand
GCGGCGGCCAACACGGCAGTGGTGTGCGAGAGCCCGTCGGCAACCTGGGTCTTGGCCAGCTCGAGGTACCAGTCGCAGAATTCGTCCCAGGTGAAGTGGTACAGCGATTCACACGCCCGGCTGAACTCGTAGCTGTCGAAGGCCGAATCAACTTCGGCGCGAACCTCTTCGAGTCGGCCCAAGATCCACCGGTCGGCGTCGGTGAGCTCGTCGAGACCCGGCAGCGGCGCCGGCGCGGCACCGTTCATCAAGGCGAATCGGGTCGCGTTGAACAGCTTGGTGACGAAGTTGCGCGACGCCCGGACATCGTCCTCGCCGATGCTCAGATCGCTGCCGGGACTGGAGCCACGAGCCAGGGTGAATCGCAAGGCGTCCGCGCCGTAGACATCCAGCCAATCCAGCGGATCGATGACATTGCCCTTGGATTTGCTCATCTTTCGGCCGGACTCGTCACGGATCAACCCGTGCAGAAAGACGTCGGTGAACGGCACCTGCGGGGCTCGGGCACCGTCCAGGGTGATGGCGTCGTCACCGCCGACGAAGGTCCCGAACATCATCATCCGGGCCACCCAGAAGAACAGAATGTCGTAACCGGTCACCAGAACGCTTGTCGGATAGAACTTTTCCAGGTCCGGCGTCTTGTCGGGCCAGCCCAACGTGGAGAAAGGCCACAGCGCAGAGGAGAACCAGGTGTCCAGAACGTCGGGATCCTGCTCCCAACCGCCCGGAGGTGTCTCGTCCGGACCGACACAGATCTGCTGACCGTCCGGTCCGTACCAGATCGGGATTCGGTGGCCCCACCACAGCTGACGTGAGATGCACCAGTCGTGCATGTCGTCAACCCAGGCGAACCAGCGTGGCTCCAGCCTGGCGGGATGAATCACGGTGTCGCCGTTGCGCACCGCGTCGCCGGCGGCCTTGGCCAGCGATTCGACTCGCACCCACCACTGCAGCGATAGCCGTGGTTCAATCGGCTCACCACTGCGCTCCGAGTGCCCGACGCTGTGCAGGTAAGGTCGCTTCTCGGCAACGATGCGTCCTTGGGCGGCCAGCGCCTCGCGGACCTTGACCCGGGCCTCGAAGCGGTCCTGGCCGTCGAACTGCGTTCCGGTGTCGGCGATCCGACCTTTGGTGTCCATGATCGACGGCATGGGCAGTTGATGACGCAGCCCGATCTCGAAGTCGTTCGGGTCGTGAGCTGGCGTGACTTTGACTGCGCCGGTGCCGAATTCAGGGTCGACATGGTCGTCGGCGACGATGATGATCTCGCGGTCCAGGAACGGGTGTGCCAGCGTCGAGCCGACCAGCCCCCGGTAGCGGTCGTCGTCGGGATGCACCGCGATCGCCGTGTCACCCAGCATCGTCTCCACCCGGGTGGTGGCCACCACGATGTGCGGCTGCGAGTCGTCGAGCGAACCGTAACGGAACGACACCAGTTCGCCTTCGACGTCCTCGTAACGGACCTCGAGATCCGATATCGCCGTTTCCAGCACGGGTGACCAGTTGACCAGCCGTTCGGCCCGATAGATCAGGCCGGCGTCATAGAGCCGCTTGAAGATGGTGCGCACTGCCCGCGACAGCCCGTCGTCCATGGTGAAGCGTTCGCGGTTCCAGTCCACACCGTCGCCGAGGCGGCGCATCTGACCGCCGATGGCGCCACCCGATTCACGCTTCCAGTCCCAGACCTTGTCGATGAACAGCGTGCGGCCGAAGTCTTCTTTGGTCTTGCCGTCGACGGCGAGCCGCTTCTCCACCACGCTCTGGGTGGCGATACCCGCGTGATCCATGCCTGGCTGCCACAGCACCTCGTAGCCCTGCATGCGCTTGCGACGGGTCAGGGCATCCATCATGGTGTGCTCGAGCGCATGACCCATGTGCAGAGTGCCGGTGACGTTGGGCGGTGGCAGCACGATCGAGTACGGCGGCTTGCCGCTCGTGGGGTCCGCGGTGAAGTAGCCGGCATCCACCCAGCGCTGATAGATCGCGCTCTCGACTGCGCCCGGGTCCCACGCCTTGGGCAGATCGTCGGCCCGCGGGTCAGCGGCGCGTTCTGGGCTTGTGGTCACCAGTCAAGTCTAGAAAGCACCGGCGGGTACGACGAACACCGCCCATCGCGGCCGGCGCCGAACGTCAGCGGTGCATCAGCCGCGCGGTCTCCAGCGAGACCCCGGCGGCCGGGAAACGCGCCAGCAGCGCATCACCCATCGCCGCCGCCGGTGTCAGCACGCCGCGCCGTTCGGAGAGGGCGTCGCGGTCCAGTGCCAGCGCCAGCCCGCTCTCGCCCAACAGCACCGCGGTCGCCTTGTATCCGGGGTCGCCCCGCTGGGCCATGGTGGCGACATAGCGGGCGCCGGAGGTCGTCGTGGTGTACGTCTCCAACTTGTAGAACCCTCGCTCGCGCACGGCGTCGCTGGGGCCGGTGCCCGGCTTGGGCAGCGCGCGGTCTACCAGTCGGCGTGGCAGCAGCCGGAAGTAGCGGCTGCCCACCGCGGTGGTTGCGTTGCCGACGGCGTTGACGACGGCCGATGCCACCGGCGCCGCCACCGACGATCCCAGGCTCATGTGTTCGCTGTATTCAAAGCGCCGGCCGTACGCCCAGTCTTGTAAGGCATTGCTGCGTCGGACAATTCGAGTGTTGACCGGCGCCATCGGAAATCCGGCCGTCCACAGGCCGGCCAACTCCGGGGCGATCTGCCGCCCGCGGCGGCGGCGCAGGTCGGGTTGGGCGCCGAGTTCGGGTTCGGCGTCACGGTCCGGGCTCAGCGTGTACGGATCGGCGAACTGCCGGCGCACGTCGGGGTCCCTCGATACGGCATCGAGCACTTCCACGCCCGACGCGATGGTCCCGCCGGATATCCCGCCGGACATCGAGCGGACCACGAAGTCGGTGCGGGCAAGCTCGCCAGAGCCGTCTTGCAGTGCCCGGCGGTACAGCGCGTACACGCTGAGATCCGATGGGATGGAATCGAATCCACAGGCGTGCACGATGCGAGCGCCGGTGTCCTGGGCCTGCTTGTGATACAGGTCGATGCTGTCGCGGACGAACGGCGGCTCGCCGGTGAGGTCCGCATAGTCGGTGCCCGCCGCCGCGCACGCCGCCACCAGCGGCAGTCCGTATTTGCTGTAAGGACCGACCGTCGTGATGACAACCTGGGTCTGGGCCGCCATCGCTTCCAGCGTCTTCGGCGACGACGCGTCGGCGGTCAGGACGTGCCAGGACTGTGCTGGCTCGCCCAGGGTGTCCCGGATCGACAGCAATCGATCGGTCGAGCGGCCGGCCAGCGCGATCCGCGCCGTCCCGCCGGCCCGGGCCAGGAACTCGGCGGTCAGCCTGCCTACGAAGCCGGTCGCCCCGTACAAGACGATGTCGTATTCCCGCGTTGGAGTCACGGCCGCGACGGTACTCCCAGCGCCTCAGGCCATTCGCCCCGTTCACCCAGCACGTGCTCGGCCAGGAAGGCGATCACCACCTCGTACCAGATTTTGGTGTGCTGCGGTGCGATCACCCAGTGGTCCTCGGTGGGGAAATGCAGGAACCGGTGCGGGCTGCTGCCGTCGGCACCGGCGGGCAGTGCTGAGCTGGCCAGCAGCTCGTACCAGAGCCGCAAACCTTCACCGATCGGCACGCGATAATCCCGGTCGCCGTGGATCACCAGTATCGGCGTGCTGATGTTGGCGACGAAGTGGTGCGGCGAGTTGTCTGCGGTCATCGCCGGCGTCATCTCGCGCCGCCAGTAGTAGGCGGTGTCGGTGGTCGGCCCGAACTGGTCGAGCGCCCATAGGCTGGCGTGGGTGACGATCGCGGCGAAACGGTTGGTGTGGCCCGCGATCCAGTTGGCCATGTATCCGCCGAACGACCCACCCATCGCGGCGATCCGGGTCGCGTCGACGCGCGGGTGCTCACAGGCCGCATCGGTCGCCGCCATCAGATCGTCGAAAGGTGGTCCACCCCAGTCTCCCCAGCCGCGCTGGATGAAGTCCTGTCCGTAACCGGTCGACAGGGCCGGGTCGGGCAGCAGCACCGCATAGCCACGCGATGCCATCAGCCACGGATTCCATCGCCAGGCCCAGCTGTTCCAGCTGCCCAACGGGCCGCCGTGCACCCACAGCAGCAGCGGCGCCGGTGTCGCCGCCTTGTCCGGCAGCACCAACCAGGATCGCACCGTCGTCCCGTCGGCGGTCGTCGTCGCCATTTCAGTCAATGTTCCTGGCAGCGTGGGTAATTCGACACACGGCAGCGACGTGACAGCGCCGTCGGGGTCAATGCGGACCGGATGTGGTGGTGCCGCGTACGAGCTCCGCAACGCGTACAACACGCCGCCTGGGGCGGCAACGACATCGGTGTAGCCGAAGTCGTCGTCGGTGAGTTGGGTGACCGTCGATGTCTTCACGTCGACGCTGAATACCGGTGCGCGCCCGTTCTGGTCGGCGGTGACTATCAGTGCGTTGCCGTCGCTGGACCAGGTCAGCGAACTCGGCCGACGATCCCACTCCTCGGCGACCGATCGACGTTGATCACCGAACCGCAACTGTTGCAGAGTCATTCGTGGAGCACAATGCGGGGTGGAGATCGTGTCCCGGGTGAACGCGACCCTCGATCCGTCCGGCGCGATCACCGGCTGTTCGAAGCTCGCATCCGGATCGTCAGCAATCACGCTGCGGTGGCCAGACCCCAATTCGATTCGCACCAGCACGGACCGCTGAGTGGGACCGGGACCGCTGACTCGCCAGGTTGTGACGAGGAAGCTGCCGTCAGGGCTGACATCGAATCCGGGTTCGAGCAGCGCGGTGCCGGGACTCGGTGTCAGGTCACGGGGTCCGTCTACGTGGAGCAGACGAAGCTCGTCCGGGCCGACGTCGTGGTTCCAGAATCGCACCGGGTAGTCGGTGTGCAAGATCGCCGTCACCTGGCCGTCCTTGCGCAGATCGCGCAGACGGCGATCATCGTCGACGTCGCGGGCCGCCGGCAGCATCGCCGCCCCGATGACGGCGGTGTCGGCGGCCCGTGCGCTGCGCACCGCGCTGATCCCGCCCGGCATGCTCAGCACCTCGAGGGCCTCACCGCCTCCGGCGGGTAGTCGCCACAGCGAGGCGGGCGGCTTTTTGCCGTCCTCGGAGTTTTTGGAGTTTGGCCGCGACGAGAGGAAAAGTAGGTCGCCATCGGCCGTGAATGTCGGTGCGGACTCGCCGTTGGCGCTGCGGGTGAGCCGGTGCGCGGGGCGTTGGCCGGCCACATCGAGTTCCCAGACAGCGCCGATGTGCTCGGAGCGGGTGGCGTTGAGCGTGGCCACCGTGGTGACCACCCGCCTCCCGTCCGCCGATACGGCGAGGCCGGAAACGCGCGGCAGCGCGAGGTAGTCGTCGAGGTTGTCGAATGCCGTCGCGGTCATGCCTCGTTGGTAACACACGTGGCGCTGGATTCCCGCGACGCCTCCGACGCCGAACGGCGGTGGCGGGCGTGAGCCCGGCCACCGCCGTCATGCGGACAAACGTTTACTCAGCCGCGACGGCCGCACACCGGCCAAGCGCCGATGCCCTGGGTGTGCAGAACGTTTTCTGCCACCCGGATCTGCTCCTCACGGCTCGCGCCGTGCGGTGATCCCGCGCCACCGTTGGCGTGCCAGGTGCTGGACGTGAACTGGAGACCGCCGGAGTAGCCGTTCCCGGTGCTGATCGACCAGTTACCGCCCGACTCGCAGCCGGCGATGGCGTCCCAGTTGACGCTGTACGCCTT
>JAVHWH010000315.1:0-6249 GCA_032159915.1 Mycobacterium sp. | reverse complement strand
CGCTGGCAACGGCTTTCGCCGTCGGCGGGCTGCTGGCCTGGGCGCGGCGACGGCCGGTGCTCGCCGGCGTGCTGATCGGTCTGGGTGGCGCGGCCAAGCTGTATCCATTGTTGCTGCTGGGCCCGCTCCTCGTGTTGGGCATCCGGACCGGCCGCCTGCGCGAGTTGACCCGCACCGCGGCCGCCGCGGCGGTGACCTGGTTGCTGGTGAATCTGCCTGTGTTGGTGCTCTTTCCGAGGGGCTGGTCGGAATTTTTCCGACTCAACGCTCGTCGTGGCGACGACATGGATTCGCTCTACAGCGTGGTCAAATCATTCACCGGCTGGCAAGGCTTCGACGCCGACCTCCACTTCTGGCAACCGCCGGAGACCCTAAACGCGGTCGTGCTGGTGCTATTCCTATTCTGTTGTGCGGCAATCAGTTACATTGCGCTCACCGCGCCGCGCCGGCCGCGGGTGGCGCAGTTGGCCTTCCTGGTGGTGGCGGCGTTCCTGTTGACCAACAAGGTGTGGAGCCCCCAGTTCTCGCTGTGGCTGGTGCCGCTGGCGGTCCTGGCGCTGCCGCACCGGCGGATCCTGTTGGCATGGATGACCATTGACGCGCTGGTGTGGGTGCCGCGGATGTACTACCTGTACAGCGTGCCCGATCGCGGACTGCCTCAGCAGTGGTTCACCACCACCGTGCTGCTGCGCGACGTGGCGGTGCTGGCCTTGTGCGCGCTGGTGATCCGTCAGATTTATCGGCCCGAGCAGGACCTGGTCCGCTGGGGTGGCCGGGTGGACGACCCGGCCGGTGGCGTGTTCGACCGCGCCGCCGACGCGCCGCCGGCCTGGCTGCCACAGGTGCTCCGCCCAGGCGGCAGTGCGACGGTCGCAGCGCCGGCCGGCGCGTAAGGCTTCAGTCGTCGCCTCGGGTCCGCAACGTCGCGGTGACCCGAGCGACCCGGGGGTCTTCTCGCAGTTGCTCCAGGGTCTCCGGCAGTGGCAGCCGCCAGTTGGGATATTCGTCGATCGTGCCCGGCAGGTTCGGCTGTCGCGTCTCGCCCAGCACGTCGTAGGGCGAGATGAGCTTGAGCTGACTAGGCGTCGACGCCAGTAGCCGGTGCATGGCCACGATGATCGTCGCCTCGTCCGGCTCGGGAGAGTCGGGCAACAGCCCCTCCGAGCGCAGCAGGGCCAGCCACTCGGCGCGTTCCTTGGCGGCATTGGCCTCCTCGGCCGGGACGTCGGCGAGTAGACCGAGATCAGCTCGTGCCCGCACGTGCTCACCGCGCAGGAAGCCGGCGGCGGTCGGCAGGTCGTGCGTCGAGATGCTGGCAGCGGCCCGCGACGGCCACTTGCCCGGCGGCAGCAGCGGCTCGCCGGGTGCGGACTCGTCGCGGACGAACCACGCCACCGCGCAGCCCAGCATCCCGTTGTCGCTCAACGCTTGGGTGACTTCCGGCTCGACGGTGCCGAGGTCCTCTCCGACCACCGTGGCGTTCGCCCGGTGCGCCTCGAGCGCCAGCACGGCGAGCATCACGTCGGCGTCGTAGTGCACATAGGTGCCGCGATCCGGGCCGTCACCGGGCGGAATCCACCACAGCCGCCACAGACCGGCAACGTGGTCGATCCGCAGGCCGTCGGCGTGAGCGAGCACTGCGCGCATCATGTCGCGCAACGCTGCGTACCCGGTGGCGGCGAGCCGATCCGGCCGCCAGGGCGGCAGCCCCCAGTCCTGTCCCCGCGGGGTGAAGTTGTCCGGTGGCGCGCCGATGCTGACCCCGGTGGCCAGCACATCGGCCAGCGCCCAGGCGTCGGCGCCGTCGGCGTCTACTCCGACCGCCAGGTCATGCAGCACGCCCAAGGCCATCCCGGCGTCTCGGGCGGCGTCGCGGGTCGCAGTCAGTTGCTCCGCGCAGCGCTGCTGCACCCAGGCGTGAAACGCCACTCGCGGCGCCAGTTGCTTGCGGGCTTGCGCCACGGCGGGCGCCGCCACGTCGCGCAGCGGTTCCGGCCAGCGCGACCACCGGCCACCGTGCCGTTCGGCCAGCGCGCAGTAGGTGGCCCAGTCCCGCAAGCCGCCGGCATCCAGCGACTGTTCGGACGGGGACGGCCGGCCCTCGGCGCGCCACAGCAGTTCCAGCGCGGCCCGCTTGGCCGCCCACACCAGATCGTGGTCGATCCGCTCGGTGCTCGCCGACACCCGAAGCGCGTCGACTTCCGCGCGGGTATCGGCATCCGCCCGACCGTAAGCGTCGATGTCTTCGATGCGCAGCGCCAGCGGGTTGGCGAACCGTCGGCTGGACGGGGTATAGGGGGAAGGTTGGATGGGATGGGTGGGCCCGGGCGCGTGCAACGGGTTGAGCAGCACCGCGCCCGCCCCGTGCTCGGCGGCGGTCCACGCCAGGAACTCCTGCAGGTCGCCCAGATCTCCGATGCCCCACGAGCGCGCCGAACGCAAGGCATAGAGCTGCAGCATCCAGCCCCACGTGGCGGGCGTAGGCGGCACGTGCTGCGGGGCAGCGACCAGAGTGCTCTGCCGGCCGTCGTCGGTGTGCAGCTGATACCAGCCTGGGTGAAGATCTTCAGGCAGCGCATCGCGAACTTCGATCCGGTCACCGTCTTCGCCGACGAGCAGAGCGGCCCCCGGCAGCGGGTGGGCGCTACCGTCGAGGCGAACCGCGATGGTAGGTGGCAGCGCGTTGGCCTGCTTCGACTCGGCTAACCGGGCCAGTTCATGCTGTTGGGCAGCCGCGGTGGCAACATCGACGTCGAGCAGCCCGAGCGTCTTGATGACCACCTCGGCGTCGACGTGAACCGGCTCGCGCCGCTCGTTGCGGTAGTAGGTCGCCACGCCGTGGGCCGCCGCGATCCGGCGCAAGTCGTCGGAGACCGGGTTCGCCGACATCAAATCCCGGACCGCCGAGTCGAGAGCGTCATCGGGAAACTAATTTTGGTACGCCAGCGGCAGTCTCGGAGAAACACTGTCGCGGGATACCCGAGTCCTCAGATCTCACACGAGCTCGCCGGTCGCCTCGCCACGATTTCGCAGGCCCGGCCACCGTCCGGTAGCCTGGGTCGGTTACCGACGCAGGTGACCCTCCTGCCACGGAGAAATGAGCCGTGGCCGCACACGACCATAGGAGGTGATGAGGTTCCCATGCGTCCATACGAATTAATGGTCATCCTCGACCCCACTCTCGACGAGCGCACCGTAGCTCCGTCGCTGGAGACTTTTCTGAACGTCGTCCGCAAAGACGGCGGATCAGTGGACAAGGTCGACATCTGGGGCAAGCGCCGGCTGGCCTACGAGATCGCCAAGCATGCCGAAGGCATTTATGCGGTGATCGATCTCAAAGCCGCCCCCGCGACGGTGTCCGAGCTCGACCGTCAGCTCAGCCTGAACGAGTCGGTGCTACGCACCAAAGTGATGCGCACCGACAAGCACTGAACCTGTTGGCGAATGACCGCAGCACGTCCGAGCCGTTGCGTAGGCTCAGCGTGGCTATTCGCCGATTCTGAGCTGACCCACACGGATTTAGGAGGTCACTGTGGCTGGTGACACTGTCATCACGGTTATCGGGAACCTGACCGCCGACCCCGAATTGCGGTTCACGCCGTCGGGCGCGGCCGTCGCGAACTTCACGGTCGCGTCGACGCCGCGCACCTTCGACCGTCAGACCAACGAGTGGAAGGACGGCGAAGCGCTGTTCCTTCGCTGCAACATCTGGCGGGAGGCCGCCGAGAACGTTGCCGAGAGTTTGACTCGTGGCGCGCGGGTGATCGTCAGCGGACGGCTCAAGCAGCGTTCGTTCGAGACACGTGAGGGCGAGAAGCGCACGGTGGTCGAGCTCGAGGTCGACGAGATCGGGCCGTCACTGCGCTACGCCACCGCCAAGGTGAACAAGGCCAGCCGCAGCGGCGGCGGGGGCGGCGGTTTCGGCGGCGGCGGAGGATCACGTCAGCCGGCCGCGCAGAGCGGCGGCGGCTCGGCCGGCGGCGACGACCCGTGGGGCAGCGCCCCGGCGTCGGGTTCGTTCGGCGGCGGCGACGACGAGCCCCCCTTCTAACAACTTGTAACGACTGAACGAAAGAGACAGACAATGGCGAAGTCCACCAAGCGGCGCCCAGCGCCGGAAAAGCCGATCAAGGCACGCAAGTGCATCTTCTGTTCCAAAAAGGGCCAGCCGATCGACTACAAGGACACCCAACTGCTGCGCACCTACATCAGCGAGCGCGGCAAGATTCGCGCCCGCCGGGTGACCGGCAACTGTGTCCAGCACCAGCGCGATGTAGCGATCGCGGTCAAGAATGCCCGCGAAGTGGCGTTGCTGCCCTTCACTTCTTCGACGCGGTAAGCGCGCCCAACGCAGAACGGAATCAGCCAAACAATGAAGCTCATTTTGACCGCCGACGTCGACCACCTGGGTGCCGTCGGCGAGACCGTCGAGGTCAAGGACGGCTACGGCCGCAACTTCCTGCTGCCGCGAGGCCTGGCGATCGTCGCGTCGCGCGGCGCGCAGAAGCAAGCGGATGACATTCGGCGTGCCCGTGACACAAAGCAGGTGCGCGACCTTCAGCACGCCAACGAGATCAAGGACGCGATCGAGGGTCTGGGAACTGTTCCGCTTCCGGTGAAGACCGCCGGCGACTCGGGCAAGCTGTTCGGCTCGGTGACCACCAGCGCGGTCGTCACGGCGATCCGTAAGGCCGGCGGGCCCAACCTCGACAAGCGCGTGGTGCGTCTGCCCAAGGGCCACATCAAGGCTGTTGGCAGCCATCCGATCACTTTGCACTTGCATCCGGACGTCGACGTCACCGTCGCGCTCGACGTCGTCGCTGAGGCCTGAGCGCCCCCACTCCTAACCCTCGGTGGCAGCCCACTCGGCTGCCCCCGGGGGTTTTTGCGTCGGCATAGCGAACACATGGGGCTCAGCAACCGATAGCGAACGTTACCGTCCGTTAACGCCGGTAATCATTCGCCGAAACACAACACGCCCGAAGTGGCAACCGCGGGCGACACGCCGTAGAGATTCCCATCCACACGAAACAGGTGGGCGTGTGGTGCGCTTAGCTGCGGTGATGTTGCAATGGCGCAGATTGCTCCACAAGTTCTCCACACCCCCTCAACACGGGCGCAGATGGATATGCACACACCATGCACAGATCTATGAACAGCCCCGCTTGGCGTCGTCGCCAGCAACCTTTAACGTCGACGCGTCGTGAGGTGATGCTGGCGTTCGAAGGTCGACTACACGGCTCGCGGTGGACGTCCCGCCGCTTGCGAGCCGAGTCGATCACGAGGGCGAAGGCCGTTGATCCGTCTGGGGTGGGATCCCCCCGATTTTCGGGGGTGATGGGCGGTCGGCTGAGTCGAGCGATGTCGGTGGGATGACCTAACGTCATGCCACTGGCGTCGAATATGCGTTCGAACGACGTGGAGGAAGCGGGAGTCAGTGGCGGTCGTTGATGATCTAGGACGCCCCAGTGCGGAGGCGCCGAGCGAGGACTACGGGCGTCAGCCGCCGCAAGACATGGCTGCCGAGCAGTCGGTGTTGGGCGGCATGCTGTTGAGCAAGGACGCGATTGCCGACGTGCTGGAGCGGCTGCGGCCCAGCGACTTCTACCGCCCGGCGCACCAGAACGTCTACGACGCGATTCTCGATCTCTACGGCCGCGGGGAACCGGCCGACGCGGTGACGGTGGCCGCCGAGTTGGATCGCCGGGGGCTGCTACGCCGGATCGGTGGAGCGCCCTATCTGCACACGCTGATCTCGACCGTGCCGACTGCCGCCAATGCGGGCTACTACGCGGGCATCGTCGCGGAGAAGGCGCTGCTGCGCCGGCTGGTCGAGGCCGGCACCCGGGTGGTGCAGTACGGCTATGCCGGCGCCGAGGGCGCTGACGTCGCCGAGGTCGTCGACCGCGCGCAGGCCGAGATGTACGAAGTCACCGAGCGGCGGATGTCGGAGGACTTCGTCCCGTTAGAAGACCTGCTGCAGCCGACGATGGATGAGATTGACGCCATCGCCTCCAACGGCGGCCTGGCGCGCGGTGTGCCGACCGGGTTCACCGAACTCGACGAGTTGACCAACGGCCTGCACCCGGGGCAAATGATCATCGTCGCGGCGAGGCCTGGGGTTGGGAAGGCGCTCGCGCTGGACACTCCACTGCCGACGCCGGACGGTTGGACGACGATGGGCGACGTCGCGGTCGGTGATCAGCTGCTGGGCGCCGACGGGCTACCGACACGGGTGGTGGCCGCGAC